>NZ_JBVHXT010000044.1:61332-79681 GCF_055569255.1 Streptomyces sp. NPDC029296 | reverse complement strand
GCTCCCCCTGGGGAAAAAGGGAACGGGGGGGCGTGGGTGGGGACCCTACGGCCCCGCCGAAAAAAAACCCACAAACAAACCCCCCCCCCCCCCCCCCCCCCCCCCCCCCCGCTCCATGTCCGTGGTTCACTCGCCGGCGGCGGCCACCAGCTTGCGCACGTTCTCGATGCTGCCGCAGCCGTCTTCCAGGTACTTCGCGCGCGCCTCGCGGAACGCCTCGCCCAACTGGGAGCGGCGGTCGTCGGCGACGTTCTCCCGCGCGTCGTTGAGCAGGGTCCGCTCTTCCTCGTCGGCGTGGTGATTGACCGCGGTGACCAGCTCTTCCAGCTTCTCGTCCCACTCGTCGGAGCCGGGATCCCCGGCCTCGAGCAGGGCGAGCAGGGCCTCGTTGGCCTCATGGTGCTCGTGCACGCTGTGATCGACGTCCTCACCGTCGACGTTCTTGTACCGCCGCAGGGCCGGATAGACCTCGTCCTCCTCGGCGGAGGCATGGGCGATGAGCAGATGGGCGAACTCTTCGAGGGCGGCGGCGCGGTCGGCTTCGGCATTGCGCAGGGTGCGGAAGAGATCTTCCATGCGCCGGTGGTCCTGGAGGATCAGCTCGACGACGTCAGTGGACGGCACGGTGGCTCCTTACTGGTTCGAGGGGATGACGGCCCGGTCTCGCGGATACCCCGGTCCTCGCAGGTCAGGCGTCGGGACGGCCGGTGTGTGGGCCGAGGTCCCCGGGATGGCTCAGGACGCGTCACGGAACTCCGCGGCGGCGATACCGACGGTGACGTCACAGCCGCTGTCCGGGGTCGCCACCGGGGCCCGTGTCAGGAATCACCGACCGCCCCGTGCTTCCGCGGGAGGCCGGGGAACAGCGGCGCGATCGCCCGGACCGCCGGAAAAAACTCCCGGGTGTGGATCGACGGGAACGGGGAAGACCGCCGGGTATCCCGCGCCCGCCCGCAGCCGTGGCCCGGTGGGGTGCCGGAGTGGTCGGTGGCACCTGAGAGACTGGCCGGATGGATATCGTTCGCAGGAACAACGTCACCGTCACCGGCAATCCCCGGGGGCGGACGGTGGTGCTGGCCCACGGGTTCGGCTGCGACCAGAACATGTGGCGGTTGACGGTGCCTGCGCTGGTGCGGGACTACCGGGTCGTGCTGTTCGACTACGTCGGCTCCGGCCGCGCGGACCCGTCCGCGTTCTCGGAGGAGCGGTACGGCTCCCTGGACGGGTACGCCCGCGACGTGGTGGAGGTGTGCGAGGCGCTGGACCTGCGGGACGCGGTGTTCGTCGGGCATTCGGTCAGCGCGATGATCGGGGTGCTGGCCGCCGGTACGGCCCCCGAACGCATCGGCGCCCTGGTGATGGTCGCGCCGTCACCGCGCTACATCGACGACGAAGGCTACCGGGGCGGATTCAGCTCCGAGGACATCGACGAGCTGCTGGAGTCGCTGGAGTCGAACTATCTGGGCTGGTCGGCGGCGATGGCTCCGCTGATCATGGGGAACGCGGAGCGGCCCGAACTCGGCGAGGAGCTGAAGAACAGCTTCTGCGCCACCGACCCGGACATGGCGCGCGTCTTCGCCCGCACCACGTTCCTGTCCGACTCGCGGGACGACCTCAAGAGTGTGCGGGTGCCGACGCTGGTGCTGGAGTGCGTCCAGGACGTCATCGCGCCCCGGGAGGTCGGGGCCTTCGTCCACCAGGCGATCCCCGGTGCGAGCCTGGTCACTCTCGACGCGACCGGGCACTGCCCGCACCTGTCCGCGCCCGAGGCCACCAACGAGGCGATCACGGAGTTCCTGGCGGGCTTGCGGTGATGGGCCGTGCCGAGCGGCAACCCGGCCCGCACAACGCCGATGACGACGGGAACGCGGATGCCGCGTTCGCCGCGTTGCTGGAGGACAGCGCCGAGGAACTGTACGAGTCCGCGCCGTGCGGATACCTGTCCACGCTGATGGACGGCACCATCGCCAAGATCAACACCACGCTGCTGGACTGGCTCGGCCTGGACCGGGCGAAGGTGGTGGGCCGCATGCGGTTCACCGACCTGCTGACCGTCGGCGGCAAGCTGTACCACGAGACGCACTTCGCTCCCCTGCTGCGGATGCAGGGCGAGATCAGCGGCATAGCCCTGGAGATCAAACAGGCCGGCGGCGGCCGGATACCGGTGCTGGTCTCCTCCGTGGTCAAGGAGACCAGCACCGGCGAGCCCCTGCTGATCCGCACCACCGTCTTCGACGCCCGCGACCGCCGCGCCTACGAGGAGGAGCTCCTGCGCGGCCGGAAGGAGGCCGAGGCGGCACGCAGGCAGGCGGAGGCCGACCGTGCCCGGCTGCAGGACGCCCTCGCCGTGCTCCAGCAGTCGCTGCTGCCCGACAGCCTGCCGCGGATTCCCGGAGTGGAGACGGCCGCCCACTACCACACCGCCTCCCCGGACCGGCTCGGCGGCGACTTCTACGACGTCTTCCCCATCGACGGCAGACGGTTCGCCTTCTTCCTCGGCGACGTGTGCGGCAAGGGCCCCCAGGCCGCCGCGCTGACCTCGCTGACCCGCTACACCCTGCGCGCCGCCGCCCTGCACGACCCCGACCCCGTGTCCGCCCTGACCACGCTCAACAAGGTGCTCCACGAGCGCTACGCCGCGGGTGGCGACCCGCGCTACTGCACCGCCGTCTTCGGCACGCTCGAAGCCGACCCGGCGACCGGGCGGATAGCCGTGCACCTGGCCTCGGGCGGCCATCCGCCGGTCCTCGTCCTGCGCGGCGACGGCACGGCCGACTACCTGCCCACTCCCGGCGGCCTCCTCGTCGGCATCCTGCCCGAGGCCCGCTTCATCACCGCCGCCACCACCCTCGCCCCCGGCGACACGCTGCTGCTCTACACCGACGGCCTCACCGAGGCCCGTACCGGCGCGGACCGCACCAGTCTCTACGGCGACGACGGCCTGCTCGCCTTCGCCACCGACCATGCCGGCAGTTCTCCCCACGCCGTCATCCAGGCCCTGACCCGTCTGCTGGACGACTTCGGCGACGGTCTCGACGACGACACCGCCCTGCTCGCCCTCGGCGCCCCCGCCCTCCCCGCCCCCGGCACGACGACAAGCAACCCCGAATGAGCCCACTGAACATCACCACTCGCGACGCCACGACCGGTCCCGTTCTGGAGATCACCGGCGAACTCGACTACAGCAACGCCCCCGAGCTGCGCGCGCGGCTCGCCTCCCTCACCCTGTCGCCGGGCCAGCGCCTGGTCCTGGATCTGGCCGGGATGGAATTCTGCGACTCCAGCGGCATCACCGCCCTGATCGCCGCCCGCACCCACGCGCACGCCGCCGGGGCGGACATCGCCCTCGCCGCGGTTCCCGCCCACACCCTCCGCGTGCTCGGCATCGTCGGCCTGGACCAGATCTTTCCGCTCTACCCCGATCTCGCGACCGCCACCCGCCCCTGACCACCCGCGCCGCCCGGCCGGTTCCCGCGGGACTCGGGGCGGGCGGGGCGCGGCGGGGGTCACATGCCGGACCCGTCGGGGAGCGGGTCACGACACCCGCTGGGTCAGCGCGGTGATCAGGTCGTGGACCGCGGCGGTGTCGGAGTCGGCCCCGTGCGCGGCCTCCCCCTCGAAGGCGGCGGCCTCGGCGCCGCGCGGGAACATAGCCTGCTCGTACGCGGTGAGCGCGGCCTCGGTGTCGTCGGGGTGCGCGGCGAGGGCGCTGCCGAGTTCGGCGCCGTCGAGCATGGCCAGGTTGGCGCCTTCGCCGTTCGGGGCCGTCAGGTGGGCGGCGTCGCCGATCAGGGTCACCCCGGGCACCCGGTCCCACCGGTGCCCGGTGGGCAGGGCGTAGAGGGGGCGCAGGACGGGTGCGGTGTCGGTGTCGGTGATCAGCGCGGTGAGCTCGGGCGCCCAGCCGTCGAACTCCGCGGCGATCCGTGCGGTGGCCGCGGCGGCGTCGGTGAAGTCGATGGCGGCGAACCAGTCCTGCGGCTCGGACAGTCCGAGGTAGGCGTGCAGGGTGTCGCCCTTTTCCCGGTGGGCGAAGATCTCCCTGCCCGGCGTGTGCGCGATCATCGAACCGCCGCCGACGGCCTTCGCCGCGGCGGGGTGGCGGGTGCCGGCGTCGTAGAGGTAGGTCTCGACGACCGACTTGCCGGTGTACTGGGGGGTGGCGGCGGACAGCAGCGGCCGGACGCGTGACCAGGCGCCGTCCGCGCCGACCAGCAGGGTGGTGACCACGGTGCCGCCGTCGGCGAACGTCACCTCGTGGCGGCCCGCGCCGAGGGCGTGCGCGCCGCTCACCTTGTGTCCCCACCGGACGGTGCCGGCCGGGAGCGAGTCGAGCAGCATCCGGCGCAGGTCGCCGCGCTGTACCTCGGGCCGGCCGCCGGTGCCGTCGTCGGCCTTGTCGAACAGGACGGTCCCGTCCGGGGCGAGGAACCGCAGCGCCTGGCGGCCCTCCAGGACCAGACCGCGGAACTCCTCCGTCAATCCGTCTTCCTCCAGGGCGAGTTGACCGTTGTAGTCGTGGATGTCGAGCATCCCGCCCTGCGCACGCGCGGCCGGGGAGGGTTCCGCCTCGTAGACGGTGGCCGCCATGCCGTGGACGTGCAGGACACGGGCGAGCACGAGGCCGCCGAGACCGGCGCCGATGATGGTGATGTCCGTGGTCATGAGGGGTTCCTTTCCGAGCGTGGAATCGCCGCGGGGACGCCCGGCAGCACACCGGGACCGCCGCCGCGTCGAGCCGGGACGGTGCGGGCCTGTGCCGTTGGAGGGCGCCGGCTGATGCCAATGTCCCGTCGGCCACCGACAAAGCACCGACAGACGACCGGCCGCCGCCGACAGCCACCCGACAACGGTGAGCGGGAGCGGGTACGCGGCGACTCCACCGGGGCCGCCGCCCGGAAGAAGGGTGTCCGGACCGGGCGGCGGCCGTGGGCGGAGGGTCAGGCGGCGGCGGGCAGGGGCGCGCGGCGTTCGGCGTCCCGCAGCCACTCGATCAGTGCGGCGCGGGCGCGCGCCACCCGTGAGCGGACGGTGCCCACCGGGCAGCCGCTGACACCGGCCGCTTCGGCGTAGGGAAGCCCGACCAGCTGGGTGAGCACGAATGCCTCGCGGCGGTCGTCGGGAAGCGTGGCCAGCAGATCGGTGAGGGCGATGCCGTCGTCGAAGCCGGGCAGGCCGCGCGGCTGGGCGCGTTCGGCGGCCGACTGCCAGTCGCCGGTGTCGGACAGCCGGGGGCGGGTGGAGCTGTGGCGGAAGCTGTCGATCACCGCGCGGCGGGCGATGGACAGCAGCCAGGTGCGGGCCGAGGAGCGGCCTTCGAAGCGGTGCAGGCCGCCGAGGGCCCGCAGGAAGGTGTCCTGGGTCAGGTCGTCGGCGCTGTGGGGGTCGGCTCCGAGGAACATCACGTAACGGTGGACGTCTCGGTGCAGGGCGCGGACGAAGCGGTCGACGGCATCGGGGTCGCCGCCGCGGGCGGCGAGTGCCCAGGCGGTGATCGCGTCGTCGCCCGGGCCTTTCTCCGCATCTTCGCGCGGTGCGGTCAGGGCAGGAGTGAGCATCCGCTGTCTCCTTCTCGGGAAATCCGGAACCGGGCTCCGCGCCGGGTGCGCACGGGCGGCGCCGACGGCGGGGCGGAACCGGTGAGGGGGGAACGGCCGGGCGCGCAGGCGCGCGGCCGAGGCCCGAGGCGGGGGCCGACGGCTCGTGTCGTGCGTGCGGCCTCGGGGATCCGGCTGTCGTCAGGCGACAGCGGTCCCCGCGGGCGGCCCCCGGGAAGTGATCGCACGGGTGGGCAGGAGCCGCCGGAGCGTGCCGTCCGAGCGGCCCCGGCGGGCGCGCACGCGTGGCCGGTACGGCGGCACGGGCAGCCGGAGGAGCAGGCGCAGCGGAGCGGCGAGCCGGCCGGCGAGGACCCGCAGGATGCGGAACGCGGCGCGTTCGCCGTGGGCGAGCCACAGACCGCACAGCAGCGCGGCCAGCAGGTGGACGGTGAGCATGCCGGTCGAGGACATGCCTCCCATGCCGTGGTCCACGGGGGGCGCTGCCTCCATGTGGTCCATCGGCCCCATGGAGTGCGGGGCACCCCTCGCGTGATCCATGGGGCCCGGGGGCGTCGGCAGGGCGCCGTGCTCGCCGCCGGGGTCCGCCGGCATGCGGCACAGCAGGTGGCCCAGCCACTGCCGGGCGAGCGAGCTGTGGCCCGGGACCCCGGGGTCTACGACGGCCTGGACGAGCGAGAACGACGCGTGGAGCACGGCCTGGGCGGCGAGCACGAGGGAGCCGACGGTGACCGGCCCGCGCTCGCGGCCGGCCGACAGCCAGGCCGCGCCGCCGGTGAGCCCGGTACCCGCGGCCATGGCCCACCAGGGCACCGCGGTCCCCGACATCACGACGTGGCCCAGGGAGGCGAGCAGCACACAGAGGGCCGCGAACACGGCGGCCCTGAGTGCGCGACAACACCACCCGGCGGTCATGGCGCCTCATCCTCGCAGTCCGCGCCCCAGGCGGCGCACGGGGGTACGCGAGCGCCGTTGCCGTGCGGCCCGTACCGCACCACGCCGCACCGCCCCGGGCGGGAACTCGGTCGCTTTCCCCAACGACCAATACGCTGCGGGCGGTTCACGGAAACCGTGTGCTGCTTCGAAAGCCACTTACGGCAGACATAAGGAGGCACGTCGATGGAACGCAGAGACTTTCTCCGCCGGACGACGGCAGCGGGAGCGGCGACTTTGGGGGCCGGGGCGCTGACGGTCACGGCCTCGGGGACCGGGGCGGCTGCTGCCGCGCCCCGGCGGACGGGACCGCTGCGCGTCGACATCGTGATGTTCGACGGTGTCGAGGAACTGGACTGTATCGCTCCTTACGAGGTCTTCTCGGCCGCCGCGATGCACAGCGCGAACGGGGTCGAGGTCCGGTACGTCACCACCGGACGGCCCCGGCTGATCCGCTGCGGGTACGGCACGGGGATCCGGGTGAGGCACCGCTGGGCTCCGCGGGAGGCGGATGTGATCGTGGTGCCCGGCGGTGGCTACACACGCCGCGACGGCCCGGGTGTCTGGGCCGAGGTCGACGACGGCACCCTCCCGCGAGCGCTCGCCGCGGCTCCCCGCGAGGGGCTGACGATCAGTTCGCTCTGCACGGGCGCGGTGCTGCTGTCCGCGGCCGGTCTGACCAGGGGGCGCCCCTGCACCACCCATCATGGCGCGAAGGCGTACCTGAAAGAGCAGGGTGGCTCGGTCAAGGACGCCCGCGTGGTCGACGACGGGGATCTCGTCACCGCCGCGGGCATCACCTCGGGCCTGGAGTTGGGCCTCTGGCTGGTCACACGCGAACTCGGGCCGGATGCCGCGACCGGCGTGGAGGCGATGCTGGAGTACGAGGCTCGCGGGACCGTCTGGCAGGCGCCCTGACCGCGGCGGCCCCGCGCTCACCGGCGGGAGCCGTGGCACGTCCTCGCGCCACGGCTCCGGATCCGAGGGGGCGGCGGTCATGCCCGTACGGGCCGGGCGCCGGTGAGGAAGACGGCGGCCGGTGCCAAGGCCCCTGGGGTGGGGCGGGAGGGCACCGGCCACAGTGCGGCAGGTCCGGGAGCGTGGCACCGAGCCTGCGTCCGGATTCTGCTGCCGTCCCGCCCGGGAGCTGCGACGGCACGGCACCAGAATCCGGAAGCGTGCTCCGCCACACGTCCGTCCCCGGCCTCCTCGCGCGGATACCAGCCGGGGGGAGTTACCAGTTGACGGCCGGTATCCGCGAGGGGGTGATGCACGCGATCACCAGCCGTCGGACTTGCCGGCCGGCGCCCGCGCAGCACCGAGCATGCATGACACAACCAGCCAATATCTACGGCAGATCTTTTACAACAAAACCCCGTGACAGTAATTAGACTGGCCGCACTCGACAACCGGTCCCGGGGGACAAATCCGCAGTGAACAAGCAAGCGCTCAACAAACTCCTCAAAGACCGTCGTGCCCAGATATCCCCCGAAACCCATGGCTTTCCCCGGCCCACCGGCAGAGGCCGCCGCGCCCCCGGCCTCGCCCAGCACCACGTCGACGAACTCCTCGGTTGCGCCGACCGCACCTACCAGCGCCTGGAATCCGGCAACTACCCGAACGCGCCGGTCGACCTGCTCCGCGACATCGCACGGCTGTACGGCATGAACGAGCAGGAGTGGATCTCCTTGTGCCGGTACGCCCGCGGCGAGGACCCGCCCGGGCCGCTGTACGACACCTCGGGGCACGCCGTGCCCGCCGCCTGGGCCGACGCCGTCCACGCCGTGCAGGGCATGGCCTTTGTGACCGACGCCAGTTGGAACCTCATCACCTGCAACGACCACTTCCATCAGCTCTTCGATCGCGGGCGGGCCCCCGCCAACACCATGCGGTGGATGCTCGTCGACGGCCGCGACCAGCTCACCGACTGGGCCACCGCCTGGGCGCCGCTCGTCATGCCCCAGCTCCAGACGGCGCTGGCGCAGCGTCCCGACGACAAGACACTGCTGCACATCGAAGCCGACGTGCTCGCCGATCCCGTCTCCCGCCCCCTCTACGACGCGGGCGGTACCAGCATCCACCCCGACGGTGACGAGCGCCCCATCCGGCACGCGGTACACGGGCAGGGCTGGGTGACGATGTGTGTGGCACAGCCGCTCACCGCACCCGGGTCACGATTCATGATCCTCATTTTCCGGCCGGGCCCCCGGCACAAAGCCGCACGTCCTCCCATGCTGCAGGCTCGAACAATGGGGTGAACGCAAGGCTTTGTTCCGGTATGGCAGGCGCTGAGCGACCATAAACGCGACGACCGAGGGAAACGATCGCGCCAACTTTGCCGTACGTTGACCCGACCAGGTCAACGTACGTCCAGGGGGGACCACATGCCTGCACACATCGCCCGTCCGACCACCGTCCTCGCCCCGCACAAGATCACGACCGGCGAGATAGCCGACGACATCCGCGCCCACCACCCCGACCATCCCCGGCTCCGCGCGATCCTCCGGGTCCTCGACAACTGCGGTGTCGACAGCCGGTACTTCACCCAGCCCCTCACCGCGGACACCATCTCCGGAACCGCCGACGTCGGCGAACGCGTCACCCGCGCCTTCGCCGACGGGCTGTCGATGGCCGAGACCGCGGCCCGCGCCGTCCTCGACCGGTACGGACTGCGCCCGGGCGACATCACCGGCATCATCACCACCCACGCCACCGGCTGGGCCGTTCCCAATCTCGACGTCCATCTCGTCGACCGGCTCGGTCTGCGCCCGACCGTCCGGCGCACCGCCCTCACCACCGCGGCCTGCGCCGGGGGCGCCCACGCCCTCATCCGTGCCGTCGAACAAGCGCTCCTGCACCCGGGCTCCCGCGTCCTCGTGGTCGCCGCGGAGGTCCTCTCCACCGCGTACAACCACCACGACACGAAGATCGAGCACATGATCTACAAGGCGCTGTTCGGGGACAGCGGGGCGGCCACCATCGTGAGCAGCGAGCCGCTCGGGCCGGGCTTGTCCGTCACGGCGGACGGCTTGTTCGAGTACGTCCTCCCCGGCAGTCTCACCATGTACGCCGGCCGCATCGGCCCGGACGGCCTGCACTTCGACTCCACCAAGCAGGCCACCGGCGGAGCCCGGCACGTCATGCCCGCCATTCTCGACTGGCTCGACGGCCGCCCGGTCGACGTCCCCGTCATCCATCCCGGGTCCAAGCCGATCATCATGGACACCGCCACCGCTCTCGGCCTCGGCGAGGACGACGCGGGCCACTCGCTCGACACCCTGTCCGAAGAAGGCAACCTCGGCGGCGCCTCCGTCCTGCGCGTCCTCGAACGCACCCACGACCAGCCTCCCGCCGACGGCACGCCCGCGCTGGCGGTCGCCTATGGGCCGGGCTTCTCCGTCACCGCGCTCCACGGCACATGGACGCATCGGTAGGCGTGCGCCGACGGTGAAGGCCCGGCGCGGGCCGACGGGGGCGCCGTGGCCGGGGCACCAGTGCGCGCGGGCCCTCGCCCTTCACGCGGGCGCGGCCCGCGACGAAGCCGCCGCCCCGCGACCCGCTCCGGCCACAGGGGCTCCCGGCCCGCCGCCGACTCCCGGCCCAGCGGCCGTTCCCCGCCCGGCGACCGCGTCCGCGCGACGCCGGGCAAACCTTCCCCGACGAGGGCACGGCCGCGCGTGCCCGGTCCGTGAGCGGCTGTGTTCCACGAAGTGGACGGCCCTTGGTCGGGGGCCGCGTCTGCTGTAGAAATACGCCTCATGATCTCCGAGTCCCTGGTGCGACGTCTGGTCATCGACCTGTGCCGACGCCCGGGCTCGTGTTGTTGCTGAGCCGGCCTGTTCCCGCACCCCTCGTCGTCCGCTGACGTCTTCCGGACGAGGGTTCTTGTCGCGCCCTGCCGGGGTGCTCCGTCCGCATCGTTCAGCATCACCCACGCCGGGGCCGACCGCCGCCCTCCGCCGTCGAGGCCGTTCCTCCCCGGCGTCCCATGGAGGACGCCCGTGTCCACGACTCCCCCACTGTCCGAAGCCGGCACCACCGCACCGCCCACCGATCCGACGCCCGGACGGTCCTTCCCGGCAGGGCGTGTGTGGGCCCGTGTCCGCCCCGTCCTGCTGCCGTTCGGCTCGCTTCTCGTCTTCCTCGCGCTGTGGCAGCTGGTGGCGGCCGGCGGCACCTGGAGCGAGACCCTGGTCCCGCCGCCGGCCAAGGTGTGGGACGCGTTCGTCAACGTGTCCACGACACACCACGGAGTACGCGGGTACAACGGCACGTATCTCGTCGAGCACCTGGGCATCAGTCTGCGCCGCATCGCGATCGGCGCCGGTGTCGGTATCGCCTTCGGGGTGCTGTTCGGGCTGCTCATGGGCACCGTCGGCTGGCTGCGCGCGTTGTTCGAGCCCTGGATCACCTTCCTGCGCACGCTGCCGCCGCTGGCGTACTTCTCCCTGCTCGTCATCTGGCTCGGCATCAACGAGGAACCCAAGGTCACCCTGCTGGCGGTGGCCGCGTTCCCGCCCGTGGCCGTGTCGACCACCACGGCGGTCGCGGCCGTGCCGAGGAGTCTGATCGAGGCCGCCCGTGCCCTCGGCGCGTCGCGGTGGAACGTGGTCAAGGACGTCGTCGTCCCGTCCGCGCTGCCCGAGACGCTCACCGGCGTCCGGCTCGCCGTGGGCGTGGCCTACTCCTCCCTGGTGGCCGCCGAGCTGGTCAACGGGCTGCCCGGCATCGGCGGCATGGTCAAGGACGCCGCCAACTACAACAACACCCCCGTGGTGCTGGTCGGCATCATCACCATCGGCGTCTCCGGTCTGGTGATCGACGGCCTGCTGCTGCGGCTGGAACGCGCCGTCGTGCCGTGGCGCGGCCGCGCGTAGCACCCGCCGTCCCCGCCTCTTCCTCCTCCCGGCCACGTCGGCGCACGGCCCGTCCCGGCACCGTGCGCGGACCTTCGGCCGGCCCCCTTCCGTCCCCCGCACCCAGCACAGAAACGGCTCTGTCATGTCCCGTGTGCCCCAAGGCGCTTCCCGTCGGCTCCTGCTGGCCGGTGCCCTCGCCGCCGTCTCCGCGGCCGTCACCGGCTGCTCGTCCGGCGAGGCCTCGACATCGGGCGGCTCCCGGCGGCTGCGCATCGGCTACTTCGCCTTCCCCAGCGGCGATCTGCTCGTGAAGAACAGGAAGCTGCTGGAGAAGGAGCTGCCGGACTACCGCGTCACCTGGATCAAGTTCGACTCCGGGGCCGCCGTGAACCAGGCCTTCCTCGGCAAGTCGCTCGACATCGCGGCGCTGGGCTCCAGCCCCTTCGCCCGCGGCATCTCGGGCACCTCGCCGATTCCGTACAAGGTCGCGTGGGTGCTGGACGTCGCCGGGGAGAACGAGGCCCTCGTCGCGCGCAGGGGCAGCGGTGTCCTCGACGTCGCCGGCCTCAAGGGGAAGACCGTCGCCACCCCCTTCGCCTCGACCTCGCACTACAGTCTGCTGGCGGCCCTGCGGGCGGCCGGGCTGAAGAGTTCCGACGTCAAGCTCGTCGATCTGCAGCCGCAGGCCATCCTCGCCGCCTGGCAGCGGGGCGACATCGACGCCGCCTATGTGTGGCTGCCCACCCTGGACGAGCTGCGCACGACCGGCACCCAGCTCACCAGCAGCAAGGAGATAGGCGCGGCGGGCAAGCCGACGCTCGACCTGGCGGTGGTCTCGGAGGACCTCATCGCCAGGGACCCGCGGGCGATCGACGCCTGGCGCGGGGCTCAGGCCCGGGCGCTGCGCCTGCTCAAGTCCGACCCCGACGGCTCGGTCACGGCCGTCGCGGCCGAACTCGGCATCAGCGCGACGGATGCGAAAGCCCAGCTCAGGCAGGGGGTGTTCCTCACCCCTGAGCAGGTGGCGTCCCCCGACTGGCTGGGCACCGACCACCGCCCCGGCAAGCTGCTCACCTACGTCACCGACACCGCGCGTTTCCTCGCCGACCAGCAACAGATCGACGCCGCGCCGGCCGAGGACGTCGTCCGCGAGGCGTTCTATCTCAAGGGGCTGCCCGATGTCCTCAAGTGATGTCACCGCGACCGCGCGGGAGAGTGACGCCGTGCACGCCGGGGCCGTCCGCCTGGACAAGGTCGTCCACCGGTACGGCCGGGGCGGCGAGACCTTCACCGCCGTGGGACCCGTCGATCTGACCGTCCCCGCCGGGCAGTTCCTGGTCCTGGTGGGTGCCTCGGGGTGCGGGAAGAGCACGCTGCTGCGGCTCATCGCGGGGTTCGAGCGGCCCACGCACGGCTCGGTGCGTGTCCACGGTGCCGCACCACGGCCCGGGGTGGCCGCCGGGGTGGTCTTCCAGACACCACGGCTGTTCCCCTGGCGGACCGTGCGGGGCAACATCGACCTCGCGCTGCGGTACGCGGGCGTCGAACGCGCCCGGCGTCCCGAGCGGAGGGCGGAGTTGCTGGCCCGCGTGGGCCTCACGGGGGTCGAGGACCGCCGGGTCTGGGAGATCTCCGGCGGCCAGCAGCAACGCGTCGCCATCGCCCGGGCCCTCGCCGCCGAGAACCCTCTCCTGCTGCTCGACGAGCCCTTCGCGGCGCTGGACGCGCTGACCCGGGAACGGCTCCAGGAGGACGTCCGCCAGGTGACCGAGCGGACCGGCCGGACCGCGGTGTTCGTCACGCACTCGGCGGACGAGGCGGTGTTCCTCGGCTCGCGCATCGTCGTGCTGACCAGGAGCCCGGGCACCGTGGCCCTGGACCTCCGCATCCCGCTGCCGCGCGACGGCGTCGACGCCGAGGAGCTGCGCGCCTCCAGCGAGTTCGCGGAGCTGCGCACGCGGGTGTCCCACGCCGTCAAGGCCGCCGCCGCGGCCTGACCCCGTACCCCCGATCCGGAAAGGACACACAGATGAGCCTTCTCAGCGAGCGGCCCGCCCCGGCGCGGCTGCCGGTCACCGAGCTCGGCCCGCGCTTCGGCGCCGAGATCCACGGCATCGACCTCGGCCGCCTCGACGACGACCAGGTCCTCGCGCTGCGCGAGGCGCTGGTGGCGTACAAGGTGCTCTTCGTGCGCGGTCAGCACGGCCTGGACGACGCCGCGCAGATCGAGTTCGGCCGGCGGCTGGGCGAGGTCACCGCCGGGCATCCGGTCCACGACTCCGGTGACGTGGCGCCCGAGGTGTACTCGCTGGACAGCCAGGACAACGGGTTCGCCGACGTCTGGCACACGGACGTGACGTTCGTACGGCGTCCGCCGGCGATCTCCGTGCTGCGGGCCGTGGTGCTGCCGCCGAGCGGCGGGGACACCAACTGGGCCGACAGCCAGCTGGCCTACGAGTCGCTCTCGCCGGGTCTGCGGGACTTCGTCGACACCCTGACCGCCGTCCACGACGGCACGCGCGAGTTCGGGTACTACCTGGCCCAGCGCCGGGGCGGCCGGGGCAACCTGTGGGAGGGCGAGGTGTTCACCGAACTGAAGCCGGTGGAGCACCCGGTGGTGCGCGTCCACCCCGAGAGCGGCCGCAAGGGGCTGTTCGTGAACCCCGGCTTCACCTCGCACATCGTGGGCGTCTCGGAGCACGAGAGCCGGGGCATCCTCGACATCCTCTACGCCCACCTGACCAAGCCCGAGCACGTCGTACGGCACCGCTGGCAGCCGGGGGACGTCGCCCTGTGGGACAACCGCAGCACGGCCCACTACGCCAATCGGGACTACGGAGACCAGCACCGTGTCATGCACCGCATCACGCTGCGCGGTGACACACCGGCCGGCCCGGCGGCCGTGCGCCGCTGACGGTGGGTGCGGGAGGCCCGGCCGCGGCCTCCCGCACAGGCGTCCGTTCCCCCGGCCGTGTGCGCGGACGGTCGTTGCGTGCGGATGTCGTTTGTGAAGTCCTCGTTGCGCGGGGGCGTATCGCCCTGTTCCCGGGGGGCGGGCCGTGCTTACCTCGTCGCAACTCAGCGCCGCTCTCCCGCACGAGGAGCACCATGAGCAGCCAGTCCCCCGACTCCGTCACCGCCGGCCACACCCCCGGGGAGCCGTCCGCCGGCCCCGACACATCGGCCTGGTCCTTCGAGACCAAGCAGGTCCACGCCGGTGCCGCGCCCGACCCCGCAACCGGTGCCCGCGCCACGCCGATCTACCAGACCACGTCGTTCGTGTTCCGGGACACCCGGCACGCCGCCGACCTGTTCTCGCTGGCCGAGCCCGGCAACATCTACACCCGCATCCACAACCCCACCCAGGACGTCCTGGAGCAGCGGCTGGCCGCCCTGGAGGGCGGTGTGGCGGCCGTGGCGCTGTCCTCCGGGCAGGCGGCGGAGACGCTGGCCCTCCTCACCCTGGCGAGCGCCGGCGACCACATCGTCTCCAGCACCTCCCTCTACGGCGGCACCTACAACCTGTTCCGCCACACGCTGCCCCGGTTCGGCATCGAGGTGTCCTTCGTGGACGACCCGGACGACCCTCAGGCGTGGCGCGCGGCGATCCGGCCGAACACCAAGGCGCTGTTCGCGGAGTCGCTGGGCAACCCGCGCGGCAACGTGCTCGACGTGCGGGCGGTGGCCGACGTGGCGCACGCGGCGGGCGTTCCGCTGATCGTGGACAACACGGTTCCGACGCCGTACCTGCTCCGCCCGCTGGAGCACGGCGCGGACATCGTCGTGCACTCGGCCACGAAGTTCCTCGGCGGCCACGGCACCGCCATCGCGGGCGTGGTCGTGGACGGCGGTACGTTCGACTTCGGCGCGCACGCCGACAGGTTCCCGGACTTCACCGAGCCGGACCCGAGCTACCACGGCCTGCGGTACTGGCCGGCGCTCGGCCCCGGCGCCTACGCGGTCAAGCTGCGGGTGCAGTTGCTGCGCGACCTCGGCCCGGCGCTGTCCCCGCACTCCGCGTTCCTGCTGCTGCAGGGTGTGGAGACGCTGAGCCTGCGGATCGAGCGGCACACGGCCAACGCGCAGGCGCTCGCCGAGTGGCTGGAGCAGCGCGACGAGGTCGCCGCCGTCCACTACCCGGGCCTGCCGTCCAGCGCGTGGTACGAGGCCGGGCGGACGTACCTGCCGCGCGGAGCCGGCGCGGTCGTCTCCTTCGAGTTGCGCGGCGGTGTCGAGGCGGGCAAACGGTTCGTGGACGGCGTGGAGTTGTTCAGTCACCTCGCCAACATCGGTGACGTGCGCAGCCTGATCATCCACCCGGCGTCCACCACGCACAGTCAGCTGGACGAGGCGCAGCTGGAGGTGACCGGGACCGCGCCGGGGCTGGTGCGCCTGTCGGTGGGCATCGAGGCCCTCGCCGACCTGAAGGCGGACCTGGAGGCCGGTTTCCGCGCGGCCAAGGGCGCGTAGGTGCACGCCGTCGCCGCTGCCGAGGCGCCCCTCCCGCCGGCCACCGGGGCCTGGCGGGAGGGGGACCCGCCCGGCCGGCGCCGGTGGTACGACGCCGAGAAGCCGCTGCCGTTGGAGGCGGGCGGTGAACTGCCGGGCGTGCGGCTCGCGTTCGAGACCTGGGGGTCGCTCGCACCGGACCGTTCCAACGCCGTCCTCGTGCTGCACGCGCTCACCGGGGACAGCCACGTCGCCGGCCCGGCCGGGCCCGGGCACCCGACCCCCGGCTGGTGGGACGCCCTGATCGGTCCGGGCCGGGCACTGGACACCGACCGCTGGTTCGTCGTGGCACCGAACGTCCTCGGCGGCTGCCAGGGCAGCACGGGGCCGGCCTCCCGGCGTCCCGGCGGCGGGCGGTCGTGGGGCGGGGCGTTCCCGTTCCTGACCCCGCGCGACCAGGTGGCCGCGGAGGCCGGTCTCGCGGACGCGCTGGGGATCGACCGGTGGGCACTGGTCGTCGGCGGTTCGATGGGCGGGATGCGGGCCGTGGAGTGGGCGGTGTCGTTCCCGGCGCGGACGGGTGCGCTGCTGCTGCTCGCGACGACGGCGGCGGCGAGCGCGGAGCAGATCGCGTGGGCGCACCTCCAGGTACGGGCCATCCGCGCGGATCCGTACTGGCAGGGCGGTGACTACCACGACACCGGCCGCGGGCCGCACGCGGGGCTGGAGCTGGCCCGCGGCCTGGCCCATGTCACCTACCGCAGCGAGCCGGAGCTCCAGGTCCGCTTCGGCCGCCTGCCGCAGGGCGGGGAGGACCCGTGGCGCGGCGGGCGCTACCAGGTGCAGTCGTATCTCGACCATCACGCGGCCAAGCTGGTACGGCGTTTCGACGCGGCGAGTTACGTCGTCCTCACCGAGGCGATGAACGCCCATGACGTGGGCCGGGGCCGGGGTGGTGTGCGGGCCGCCCTGCGGCGGGTGACCGCGCCCGCCCTGGTCGCCGGGGTGGACTCCGACCGCCTCTACCCGCCGGCCCAGCAGGCGGAACTGGCCGCGCTGATCCCGGGCGCCGACCGGCTCAGGCTGGTGGAGTCGCCGTACGGGCACGACGGGTTCCTGATCGAGGCCGGGCAGGTGGCGGCGCTCGTCCGGGAACTGCTGGGCTGAGGCCGGCGCCGCGCGCGGTCAGGCGTTCCCCGCGTCCCGTGCCGCGCGCTCCAGCCGGCTGCGGTGGCCCTCCCACCACGCCCGGTCCCCCGGGGGCAGGCTGCCCTTGCCCGGTGTGTGTCCGACGGACCCGTCGACGAGTTCGCGCACGATGTCGGCGTGCCCGGCGTGCCGCTGGGTGTCGCAGAGCACGCGGACCAAGGCGTGGTGGAGTGTCATCTCTCGTCGCTCCTCCGGCCACCACGGGACGTGGCCGATCGCGTCGAGCGCCAGTGCCGTGATCGTGCTGTCGGAGTGTTCCCACGCCCGGCGGTACAACCCGACGATCTCTTCCCGTGACTCGTCCGCGGTGGCCCACATGTCCGCGTTGGGTTCCGTCTCCCGCGTGTACCACCAGGCCGGCGGCTCGCCCTCGAAGAACGGGCGTCCGAACGTGTCGCCGAAATACCCCAGTTCCACGCCGGCGACATGCTTGACCAGTCCCAGCAGGTTCGTTCCGGTGGGGGTCAGCGGCCGGCGGATGTCGTACTCCGAGAGCCCGTCGAGCTTCCACACCAGGGCCTGTCGCGCCTCACGCAGGTATCGGAGGAGGTCCGTCTTCACGTTCGCTTCGGTCATGCCGGGCACTCTTCCATCCGGCACTGACAACCGGGGGCGGCACCGGCCCGCGCATGCTCCGGGCGCGCCGTTCGTCCGTTCGCTCCCCTGGCTCCGCCGGAGGACCCGTCTCGCACCGCCGCGCCATGTGACCGCCCGCTACGCCTCGCGCGCCATCAAATACGCTCTGGTGCCATTCGTTCACCCTACGTGACACTTACAGCCGTCGTCCGGGGACACCGGCGACGAATCCAGCGGGAAGGAACGGACCACCATGCGCCCTGTCACTTCACTCGCCCTCGCCTCCCTCGCTCTCGCGGCGGCCCTGGGCACGGCCCCCGCCGCGTCGGCCACCGCCCCGGCCCCGGCCGGCGCCGGCGCCGCCGCGGCCTTCCGCTGCGACCCGGGACACTTCTGCATCTACAGCGGCTGGGACGGCGGCGGCACCCGCTGCCAGTGGACGGCGGAGAAGGTCGCGAACACCGCCGACCTGTGTTCGTTCATCCGCAACGGCAAGAACGTGCTGTCCCTGTGGAACGGGACCGGCCACCGCGTGCAGTACTACACGCAGACCAACTACAACGCGCGCGTCGGATCCACCGCCGCCGGTCACGGAGGGAACCTCCAGGGCAGCTACCAGATCCGGTCGTTCAAGAAGCAGTAGACCCGCGGGACCGCCGCACCGGGCCGGGCGGCCCGGCCCACCGGGTACGGCCACGGGGGGGGGGGGGGGGGGGGGGGGGGGGGGGGTGTGAGCGGCGGGGCGTAGCCGGTGGTGTTGGCCTC
>NZ_JBVHXT010000044.1:0-61322 GCF_055569255.1 Streptomyces sp. NPDC029296 | reverse complement strand
TGTTCGTGAAAGAGGAGGGAGACCCGAGGACCCCCCGCACTGGGCGGGTCGCCCCGCCCCAGGGGGGAGGACCACGGCGGCCCCTGGGTGCCGTGCGTGGCACCGGGCGCCGCCGTGGACCGGTTACTTCAGGCCGTCGTTCAGCGCGGTCATGAGCTGACCGTTCGGTGTGTCGCCGGACATCTCCCAGACGAAGCCGCCCAGCAGCCCCTTGGACTTGATCCAGGCGGTCTTCTTCCCGATCGACCAGGCGTCGTCGAACGACCACCACTGGCCGTTCGGACCGGTGTACCCGAACGTCGACACGGACTGCTCGTCGTGGCGGACGGTCATGTTCGGGAAGCTGGTGATCAGGTTGTTGTAACCGCGGACCCCGGCCTCGGTGTCGAACTGGCCGGGCGCGGCGCCGTTCGCGTCCTGCCACTCACCGGCGACCCCGCCGTCGGTCACGGACTGCCAGCCGCGGCCGTAGAACGGGAAGCCCACCGTCAGCTTGCGGGGGTTGACCCCGGCGTCGAGGTAGACCTTGATCGCGTCCTCGATGCTGAAGTGGAAGGAGTACGGGTCCTGCGCGTCGGCGTACAGGTTGGAGGCGTGTCCGGCGCGCTTGGGCTCCCACGAGTTGTCGCTGCCGGCGCCGTGGAAGTCGTAGCCCTGTACGTTGGCGTAGTCGAGCGATTCGAAGATCCGGCTCAGGTCCCAGCCGGCGGCGATCTTCGCCGGGTCGGCCGGGGTGAACGCGGTCAGCAGCCGGTGTTCGCCGCCGAGCGCGTCGAGCTGCTTGCGGAACTCGGCGAGCAGCGCGGTCAGGTTGGCCTTGTCCTCGGCGCCGTAGTGGTTGCCCGGATGTCCTTCGGAGCCGGGCCACTCCCAGTCGATGTCGATGCCGTCGAAGATCCCGGCACCCGTGCCCGGGCCGCCCGCGCCGTTGTAGACGGGCAGGTCACCCTTGATCCACACGTCGACGCATGACTTGACGAACTTCTCCCGGGAGGCCTGCGTGGCGGCGGCGTCCGAGAAGAACTTCGAGTACGTCCAGCCGCCGAGCGACACCACGACCTTCAGCTTCGGGTACTTGGCCTTGAGCTTCTTCAACTGGTTGAAGTTGCCCCGCAGTTTGCCCCAGCCGTCGTCGGCGACCCCGTCCACCGACTGGCCGGCCGACATGGGACGCGCGTAGTCGGCGTCCGCGTCACCCGCGCCGGTACCCTCGTCGGGGTCCTGCGGGTTGGCGGAGACACCCTTGGTGACGCCCGCCTGGCAGGTGAGGTTCTTCGGGTCGAGGTTCTCGAAGGAGTAGTTGATGACGTCGAGCTTGGCCGCGGCGCCCGAGGTGTCCAGGTTCTTCACGAAGTACTGGCGACCGTAGATGCCCCACTGCGCGAAGTAGCCCACCTTGAGCTGCCTGCCCTGCCCGGCCACGTCGTCGGTGCTGGCGGAGACCGTGTTCGACGCCGGTGAGGAGTTGTCGGCGGTGTCGCGGGCCTTCACCGTGAAGCTGTAGGCGGTGGCGGGGGAGAGCCCGTCGACGGTGGCCGTCGTGGTGTCCGCGCCGACGGACTTCACCAGTGTGCCGCCGCGGTACACGTCGTAGGCGGCCACGGCCACGTTGTCGGTGGACTTGTCCCAGGCCAGGGCGACGCTGGAGGAGGTCCTGCCGGTGGCGCGCAGGTTGCCGGGCGCCGTCGGCGGTGTCGGGTCGGTGGCCGGATCGACGGTCTTGACGGTCAGCGGGGCGCTGGCCGGTCCGGCGTTCCCGCGCGTGTCCTTGGCCCGCACGGTGAAGGTGTAGCCCGTCGCCGGCGTCAGGCCGGTGACGGTGGCGGAGGTGCCGGTCACGGTGGCCGCGGTGGCCGAGCCGTTGAGCACCTCGTAGGAGGCGACCGGGTAGTCGCCGCCCTGCGCGGCGGTCCAGCTCAGCGCGACGGAGTGCGCCGTGACCGCGGTCGTCTTCGGCGTGCCGGGCGCGGTCGGCGGGACGTCGGGGGTGCCGTCGCACTTGTCGCCGTTGACGGTGCAGCCCGTCGGGGTGCCGATCGGCCCGCCGGCGATGAACCAGTAGCTGTACGGCTCGGTGCTGCCGCCGGCCGGGACGTTGGCGTTGTAGTGGGCGTTCTTCACGGTCACGTGCCGTCCGGAGACGGTCGCGTCGCCGTTGTAGTGGCCGGTGACGGAGACCCCGGCCGGGAGGTCGAACTCCAGGCTCCAGCCACTGACGGCGGCCGGGCCGCTGTTGCGGACGACGTAGGTTCCCTTCCACCAGGAGCCGTTGTCCTGCGTGGTGAACGTCGCCGTCAGCGTCCCGGCCGCGTGGGCGGGCGCGGCGAGCCCGGTGAGCAGGCCGAGCGGCAGGAGCAGTGCGGTGCCCAGGGCGGCGATCCGCCACCGGAACCGGCCGCCACGGTGCCGCGTGGCGGGGCCGGGGCCGCCGGTGCCGGAGCCGGCCGGAAGCTCCGCGGGCGGGTTTTCACGAGGGGATACGAGCGATGGTCTGCGCCGGTGGAACATGGCTCTCCCTGTGGTCGTGGGGTGGTACAGGGGTGAGGTGAACCGGGCGTGCGCGTTGTCTGACCGAGCGCTCACAACGTAGAAGGTCTGGACCAATGCGTCAACGGCTGCGGCGAGGCGTTGAACTGCCGAGCGGAAGACTTCTCCGGGAGGAACGTCTTCTCGCGGCAGGTGGCGCTGTCCGGGATCACCGTGTCCGCCGGCGACGCACAGGTGCTGGCCTGCTCCGGGACCACCGTCCCTTCCACCCCGCCCTCCGAGCCCGGCGGCTCCCCGGGCGAGGGCCCGGTCGCCGTCGACCCCCGGTGGACGATCGACCTGCTGGGGTCGGGCGGGAACCTGACGGCGCTCCTGTACGACCACACCGGCGTCCTCGCCTTCGCCGGGCCCGGCGAAGGCGGCCCCCTGCGCCGGATTCCGGGGCCCGGCACGAAGACCGGTGGGACCGGCAAGCCCACCGAGGTCCCGTCGGCCGCCGAGGCGAAGCGGTGGATGACGCGCCTGTGCGCCATCCTCGGCGACGAGACGCTGCCGCACGCCGCCGAGGAGAAACTGCCTCCCGGTGCGTACCGGGGGACGCTGTGCGCCGGAAAAGGCTGACAGGGCCTCCACGTGACCGTCCCGGCGCATGGCACGACCACGGCCCGCGGCCCCCGCCCGGAACCGGACGACGCCCTCGCGGCCAACCGGTGGGTCTTCGCCTTCCGCTCCCGGTCCCCGGCCGGCCTCGGCCATGCCCCGGGGGCGAGCGGGGGCCGCACGGCCGGCCCGCTGTGACGGCCGGGGCGCGGATCGGGGGGTGGCCGGACCGGCGACGCGCTCCGGTCACCCCTGTTGCCGCGGGCCCTGGCGATCAGCCGCAGGTGTACTCGACCGGCCGGCGTGATTCCACACCGACCAGGCTGCGTTCGTCGTTGCCGAGCCAGCGCAGACCGAACCCGGCCGCGACGGTGGACAGCGGGTCGCTGACCGTGCCGTTGCGCCACAGCACCGGCCGCAGCCGTGAGTTCACGAACCCGTGGCCGCCGACCGTGCCGTTGCCTCCGATGGCCGTGGCGTTGACCGCGCCGCTGCCGATGGTGCGGACGAGCCCGCCGCGCGCGCTCCATTCCACCGCGGTGTCGGTGTCGTTCAGGCCGCCGACGACGCGGCCGTCCCGCACCGCCCACGGGGTGCCGTTCGACGCGAGCTTGCGCCACTGCCCGTCGGTGTCCCAGACCGCACCGCCGAAGCCGGAGTCGCCCTGGGCGATGATCCTGCCCTGGCTGTCGACGTCCTGGAGATGCAGGTAGGAGACATCCGGGGTGGGCAGCACGCGGTAGGTGCCCGGCGCGCTGGCCGGCCACACCACCACCTGGGACTTCAGGTTGATGGTGGCCCGGCCGACGATGTCGCCGTTGTCGTTGACGAGTTCGGCGGAGTAGCCGTCCCACGTGGCGCTGCGCGGCAGTTGGTGGGTCGTGCCGTCGTGGTCGATGGTCACGGCGGCGAACGCGTCGTCGACGATGGTGTCGCCGACGATCAATCCAGCCGCGTTCACGTCTCTGAAGTGCGGGATTTCATCGGTGACCCGCAGCACGACCTTCCCGTTGTCCCACAGTGTGCCCCGCGGGTCGCTGATGCCTTCGCCCATCCACGGCCGGTTGCCCGTGGTGCCGACGGCCCAGCGGTCGCCGTCGTAGCCGCCGAGTGTGCCCACGTCGGCTCCGGCGGGCAGCTCCCACACCGTCTTCTGCCAGGTACAGGCCGCTGCCACCGCGCCTGCCTGACCCGCGGGCAACGTCACCAGCCCCAGCACCATCACCGACACCGCGCCCAGCACTGTCGCGAGCGCACGTCTTCTCCGTCGATCCGACAACGGTTCCACCCTCCTGTTGACACGCATTCACCTCAGCCCAGCGGTTCACCCCATAGCGGCCCTATGAGGTTCCTATGCGGTGGGACAAACCATCCGACCGGACTCCCGCACCCGACACACGGAAGAGACTTCCCGAGGCTGGAGACCGTCAAAAAAAGGGGGGCGCCTTTCCAGGCGCCCCCTTGTCGGGCATGAAATGCTTTTTCGCCGTAACGCGGTCAGGACATCATGATTTCCAGCCAGGGGCTCATCATGATTCCGGCCGCGCCGCCCGGCTGATTGGCCAATCCCGCGCGGGCGGCTTCCAGATCCTGGCCCGGCCCCTGCCAGAACGTGTACGGCTTGCCCTCGCTTCGGGGCGGGATCAGCGCCCAGTACTGGTAATGCGTCAAGGTGAGGTAGACGCGCTTGTTGATGTAGTCCAGCACCACCTTGACGTTGTGCTCCCAGTCGCTTCCCGTGCCGGTGTACTCGGCGAAGCCACGCGGCGCCGTGGCCGCGTTCTGGACCGAAGAGCCCGCGCCGGACTGCGAGTGCGCGGTGTAGTGGGCGTGCAGTCCCTGGGCGTGCGGGGGGACGTTGGCGGGGTCGAACCCGTTGTCGGGCAGCCTGCCGTAATCGTCCTGGTGCCAACTGCGCAGTGTTCCGGGCTGGTTGGGGCTCTTGTCGCGGGCCGCCTTCTGCGCCTCGGTCCGCTCGTCGATCACGGGCCGGGCTCCCGTGTCCGGTGTCTCCAACTGGTAGCGCACATCGAAGATGAGGTTGAGCAGCGGGCGCGGCAGCATCTCGACGGCCTGCTTCAGCGTGAGCCGCGTCAGCGGCAGGTTCTCCCCGCCGCGTGCGTGGCTCTGGAGCCTCGGCTGCTCCTGCGGGGCTCCGCCGGCGACGAGCGGCCCGAGCGACCGACCGGTCTTCTCGCGCATGGTGTCGTCGTTGCCCCAGTACGGCTCCTTCTGCTTGGACAGCGACGAGTGGAAGTAACCGGTCTCCCCGGTGTCCGGTGCCGTGGCGTACCGGGTGTCCGCGTTCGGCACCGTGACCATGGCCCCCGGCCCCTCCTCGTGGTCCGGCGGGTTGTAGTTCGAGACGTAGGTCTGCTCGTTCTCCAGGAGGGTGTTCACCTTGCGGACGAGCGCGGTGGTCAGTTGCAGGGCCCCCGGGACATCGAGGGTGGCGGGCTTGAGCCTGCGCATGACCTCCTTGAGGTCCGCCGCGTACGTTCCCGACGGGTCGACGTTCTGGGCGCGGCTCACCTCGTCCTGCACCGCGATCGCCAGATACCGCAGGAGCTGGGGCCCGGCCGTCTGCTCGGTGGCGTTCACTCCCCGCATGTACATATCGGGAGTGATCTTGACGATCCGCTGAACGGCGGCCGGGCCGCCGTCCGCCGCGTGTGCCGCGGCACCGGATCCGGCGTCGTGCGTCTTGGCCGTGTGCCCCGCCAGGGCGCGCTGTGCGGTGGCCTCGGCCTCCCGCTCGAACCGGTCGGCGGGGTCGGAGACCCGCAGACCGGCCCCGTTGTCGGTGCCGGCGACGGGGCCCCGGCGCTGCTGGATCACGTGCACCAGTTCGTGGGCCAGCGTGTGCCGGTCCGCGCCGCCCTCCCCGAGGACGACGTGGCTGCCCGAGGTGTACGCCCGCGCCCCCACCTCGGCCGCGGAGGAGCGGGCCGCCGTGTCGTTGTGGACGCGCACGTCGGAGAAGTCGGCGCCCAGCCGGGTCTCCATGTCGTGGCGGGTGGCCTCGTCCAGGGGGCGTCCGGGGGTGCGCAGCACGTCATGGACGGCGGAGCGCTGCACCGCGGGCTGTTCGTGCCCGCAGCCGGCGTCGTGCCGGTGTTCGTCCTCGGACAGCTGTCCGGCCTGGCGCAGCATCCGCACCACGGCGTCGTTCCCGGCGGCCGTCTGCAGAGCCGCGAGGCTCCGCGCGACCGTACGGGGTCCGGCGGCGGTCCGCCGGGGCGCCGCCCGGCTCGTGTCGGTGCCGGTCGTCCTCGTCCTGGAGTGGTCGTGCACGTGTCCCTCATCCGGTGGCGAACTCGACTCCCTCCTGGATACCGGGGCGGATGCTCCGCGCACCAGGGCCATCGGGGCAGCTCCGGGGACCGAACGGGTACCTCGCGGTGCCCCCGGGGATGCCCCGGGGCACGACCCCGGGTCGTTCGGTCACCCGGGGGGCGGGCCGAGGGCCGCGGTCACGAGCCGGCGCGCGTAGGTGGCGTCCAGCCCGTGCGGGCGGAAGAGGATGCGGTACATCAGGGGGGCGACGACGTGGTCCATGACCGTCTCGACGTCGGGTGTGCGCTCGCCGCGTCCGGCCGCGCGGGCGAGGATGACGTCGATCTGCGCGGCGGCGTAGGCGGAGCACTGGCCGGCGTTGCCGCCGTCCGGGTCGCCGAGCAGGGCGTCGCGGATGTAGGCGCGGCCGGAGGGGGAGGCCATGTCGTCGAGGAACTGCTCGGCCCACGCGGTCAGGTCGGACGACAGGGCACCGTGGTCCTCGGGCTCGGCGTCGGGTCGCAGGCGCTCCACCGCCACGTCCGACAGCAGTTCCTGAAGGTCCCCCCAGCGCCGGTAGATCGTCGACGGCGTCACGCCCGCGCGCTGGGCGACCAGGGGAACCGTCAGGGCGTCCCGGCCCACTTCGGACGCGAGTTCGCGTACGGCCGCGTGCACCGCCGCCTGGACGCGGGCGCTGCGCCCGCCGGGGCGGACCATCTGCCTGCTCATGCGGCCACCTTAAAGCAAAATCATGGCTTCTGATCGCGACCCTGGACGTCTTGGGCCCGACCCGAGTGGCCGGGCCGAGGGGGTGGTCAGACCGGCGGGGCGAGCCCGGGTGTCGGCCAAGCCTGCTGGTAGGCGTGGCCCACCCGCAGAAGCACGCTCTCCGTGAGGGGCCGCCCGAGCAGTTGCATGCCGATGGGCAGCCCCGCCGCGTCCCGGGCGACCGGTACGGACAGGGCCGGCACTCCGGTGATGTTGGCGGGGGCCGACAGGCGTACGTAGGCGTCGGAGACGCCTTCCACGGTGCCGTCGGCCCAGGTGACCGTCTCCTGACCGGCCTTGACGGCGGTCACCGGCACGGCGGGGGCGGCGATCACGTCGACCTCCCGCAGCACGCGCGCCCACTCCCGCCGCATGAGGGTGCGGGCGCGCTGGGCACGCAGGTAGTCCCCGGCGGAGATCAGTTCGCCGGCTTCGAGGAGTACGCGGACGTCGGCCTGGTAGAGCTCCGGAACGGTGCGCAGGGTCCTCTCGTGGTAGGCGGTGGCCTCGGGCACCATCAGGCCCCACTGGGTGGCCCGGATGTAGCGGGTCATGGGGATCTCGACCGGGACGAGGCGGGCGCCGAGGGCCTGGAGCCGGTCGACCGCGCGCCGGACGGCGGCTTCCACCTCGACGTCGACGTGCTCGAAGTAGTAGGTGCGGGGCACCCCCACGCGCAGTCCCGTGAGGTCCGTGCCCGCGGGCGGCCGGTAGTCCGTGGCGGGTGTGGTCAGAGAGGCGGGGTCGCGGGGATCGGGTCCGGCGAGGGCGGTCAGGACCAGGGCGGCGTCCTCGACGGTGCGGGTGATCGGGCCGACGTGGTCCAGCGACCAGGACAGCGAGGTGACGCCGTGGCGCGGGACGAGACCGTAGGTCGGTTTCAGCCCGACCACTCCGTTCAGCGCGGCGGGCACCCGGATCGACCCGCCGGTGTCGGTGCCGAGGCCGAAGAGGGCGGTGCCCGCGGCGACGGCGACGGCGGATCCGCCGCTGGAGCCGCCGGCGATCCGGCCCGGGTCCCAGGCGTTCACGGTCTGCGGGGTGGTCAGGCCGTAGGCGAACTCGTGGGTGTGGGTCTTGCCGACCAGGACCGCGCCGGCCGCCGACAGGCGGGCGGCGACCGTGCTGTCCGCCGTCGCGCGGTGGCCGGCCCTGACCCGGGAACTGGCCGAGGTCGGCGTGCCGGCGACGTCGATCAGGTCCTTGAGACCCATGGGGATGCCGTGCAGCGGACCACGGTGACGGCCGGCCGCGATGTCGCTCTCGGCTTCGCGCGCGGCGCGGCGGGTGCGCTCGGCCGCGACGGCGACGTACGCCCGCAGGTGCGGCTCCACCTGCGCGACGCGCTCGAGGACGGAGTCCGCCAGTTCCACGGGGGACAGCCGCCGAGCCCGGATCGCGTCGGCTGCCGCGCTCACCGACAGTTCATACGGCCGCATCGTCCGCCTCCTGTTCCGCGCGGTAGGCGAGGGCGGGCGGGGTGTCCCCGAAGTCCAGTTCCCGCAGGACCGCGACGACGGAGTGGATGTGGCGGGCGGTGGCCGCCACGGCGGCGTGGCGTTCGGCGGCCAGCGGGAGGCCGGCGCGTACGGCCCAGCGGGCCGCCTCCGGCGGGGTGAGGTCGGCGGAGGACAAGGGCGTTCTCTCCTCGGGTGGGGCGGAACGGGCGCAGCTCTTCAAAAGCTAAGCGTTTGCGTTAGCCGCACTGTAGGACCTACGGTGATTTAACGCAAACCAATTGCGTTTAGCTCCGTGAAGGGACCGTTCATGAGCACTCCCCGGGCCGCCACCCCCTCCTGGACCGTGGGCGACGTCCTCGTCCACCGCATCGACGAGGTCCTCCTGCCGCCCGCGACCGGAGCCTGGCTGCTGCCGGGCGCCACCCCGGACGTCATCGCCGGGCAGGACTGGCTGCGCCCCCACTTCGCGGACGACGAGGGCGTCCCGCGCCTCCACAGCCACAGCTTCGCGTTCACCGTCGGCGGGCGGCGCGTCCTGGTGGACACCGGCATCGGCAACGGCAAGCAGCGGGCCAACCCCGCCTGGCACGACCTGGACACCGGCTACCTCGAGCGCCTGACCGCCGCCGGATTCCCCCCGGAATCCGTCGACTTGGTGATCCTCACCCACCTGCACGCCGACCACGTCGGCTGGAACACGCGGAAGGCGAACGGTGCCTGGGTGCCCACCTTCGCCCACGCCCGGTACCTCGCCTCCCGCACCGAGCGCGAGTTCTGGGCCGGGTACGCCATGGACGCGCCGCGCGAGCAGATGTTCCGCGACTCCGTCATCCCGGTGGAGCGGGCGGGGCTGCTCGACCTCGTCGACGTCCCGGACGGGGGCGCCGAGATCGTCCCGGGCCTGCGCCTGATCCCGACCCCCGGGCACACACCCGGTCACCTCGCCGTCGAACTGAGCAGCCGCGGCCGGACGGCGGTGATCACCGGCGACTGCGTCCACCACCCGGTCCAGCTCGCCCACCCCGCCATAGGCGCCTGCGTCGACATGGACCCCGCGCGCTCCGAAGCGTCCCGCCGCGCGCTCCTCGGCTCGCTCGCCGGCACCCGGACCCTGCTCCTGGGCACCCATTTCGCGCCGCCCGCCGCCGGGCACGTCGTCGCCCAGGAGGGCGGCTACCGGTTGTCGCCGGTCCCCGCCGCGTCGCACGGAGCGGACGTCGGCGGCTGACCGCCGGAGGCGCCGCGCCCACGGCCGCCGCGCCGGCCGCCCCTGCCGCCGGGCGGCTGGATCACCGCGGGCCGGCGGCCGGGGCCGGGGCCGGCCGGTGTGGTGCCGGTGGATGCGGCTGGGCGGGCTGCGCGGGGGCCTGGGCCGTGCCGGTGTGCGCGCGGCGGGCCAGGGGGACGGACGAGGCGGCCAGCACCGCGTAGACGAGACCGATGACGAGCCAGCCGGTCTCGGCGAGGGAAGACAGGGCGAGGGTGACCAGGAGGGGGCCGCAGGAGCGGACGAGCTGGGTGCCCGTGCTCCAGGCGCCCTGGTACTCGCCGAGGCGGGCGTCGTCCGCCAGGTCGTAGGACAGGCCCCAGGACCCGGCCGACTGGAGCAGTTCGGTGAGGGTCAGCAAGGTGACGGCGGCGAACAGCGCGAGCGCGCCGGGCAGGGGGCCGAGCGTTCCGGTGGCGGCGAACAGCGCGGCCGCGGCCAGCAGGCAGTAGCCGCCGCGGCGCATCGCGCGGGCCGCCGAACCCACGTCGGTGACGGTGTTCCCGACCCGCATCTGGAGGCCGATGGCGACCAGGACGTTGAGGAAGAGCAGCGCGGACGTGGTCCAGCCGGGTGCCCGGGTGTGGCCGGTGACCCACAACGGCATGCCGACTTCCAGGAGTTCCATGTGCATGATGAGCACGCCGTTGAGCAGGGCGAGGGCGATGTAGGGGCGGTCGCGCAGTACTCCGGCCCGCTTGCCCCGCGCGGGGCGCGGCCCGGCGGTTGCCGTTCCGGCCGCGGCGGACGGCGCCGGTGTCTCGGGCAGGCGCACCGCGACGAGCGCGACGGCCAGCACGCTCACGGCGCCCGCGCCGATCAGGGCACGGAAGGCCAGGGGGCTGTCCAGGGCGAGGGCCAGGCCGAGCGCGGGGGTGCTGAGGGTGGCGCCGATGTTGCGCACGACGCGGTTGAAGGCGAGCGTCCGCACCCGGTTCTCGGGCGTGGTGATGGTGCCGAGATAGGCCTGGCGCACGGGGGCGACCGCGCTCTCGGCGAGGCCGGCGAGGCACGCGACGGCGAGGAACGCCGGGTAGCCGTCGACGAGTTGGTAGGCGCCGAGGATGAGGGCGCGCAGCAGGCTGATGGCGATCAGGAGCCTGCGGTGTCCGATCCGGTCGCCGAGACGGCCGGCCGGCACGGCGGCGGCGAGCCCGACGAGCGCGGCCAGGGACAGACCGCTGCCGACCTGTACCGCACCCAGGTGGGCGACCTTGGTGAAGAACAGCACGCCGCCCGCGAGCATGATGCCCGGGACCAGGGAGTCGAAGAACGTCACGGTGGCGTAGACCCGCAAGGGGCCGCGCGGAGGCAGGAACATGCCGTCCACTGAAGCCGCCCTCCCCCGGCGGCCGACAGGGATTTAGGCTGGGCCTAAATCCTCGGACGGGACGCGGGAGGGACTCGGTGACAGGGTGATCGAGATCGAGCTGGGGGTGGACGACCTGGCGCGTGTCCGGTTCGCCGTCTCGCCGTTGCAGGAGACGTGCCACAGCCTGTGGGCGCTGCGCGACCCCGGTGACTTCCCGCTGCACATGCGGTGGATCAGGCTGGTCCGCGACCGGCTGCGCCTGCTGGACGGCGAGATGCTGGACGCCCTGGTCAGCGAACGGCGCTGGCTGCCGGACTTCATCACCCCCCGCCCCCTCACCCGCGTGCCGGACATGGCCGAGGAGCTGCACATCCTCCGACGCACCGATCCGGCCACCGTCCGCCGGGACATCGAGACCGCCTACCGCGACCAGCGCGTCCCACCGGTTCTGCGCGGTGACCCGGCCGTACTGCGCGACCGGATCGCCGACGCCCTGGAGGCGTACTGGCACCTGGCGCTGGAGCCGCACTGGCCGAGGATGCGCGGCGTACTGGAGGCCGACATCCTGTACCGGGGCCAGCTGCTCGCCGACGGCGGGGCCGCCGCCCTCTTCGCCGGTCTGCATCCCAACGTCCACTGGGAGTCCGGGATCCTGCGCCTGCACCCCATGGGCACCCACAGCCGGGTACCGGCCGGCAGCGGGCTCACCCTGTGCCCGACCCTGTTCGGCCGCAAGGCGACGGCACCGATCGGCGAGGTGCCCCGCGTCGACTACCCGGCGCGGGGGGTGGCCACCCTGTGGGAGGCGGTGGCGGCGCCGCCCGCCGACGCGCTCGCCGCGCTGATCGGACGGCCGAAGGCGGCACTCCTGGCCGCCCTCGACGCCCCCGACACCACCGCGTCACTGGCCCGCGTCCTCGGCGTCACCCCCAGCGCCGTCTCCCAGCACCTCGCCGTACTCACCGCCTGCGGCCTCGTCACCCGCGCACGAGCCGGACGCACGGTGCTGTACGCACGCAGCGAGCTCGGCGACCGACTCGCCACCCCTCACGAGCGGAACACCGCCACCTGACCGGAGCCGTGGTGGTCCGGTACCGACCGTCGGACCGGCGCGGCACCGTCCGGGCCCGACCTCGTGTGAACGGCCCGAGAGGGCGTCAGACGCGGGCCAAGCGGCGGTGCGGGCCCCGGGGGAGTTCCGGTTCGACCGTGTCGCCGGGGCGCACCACGCCGCCTTCCCGCACGATGCTCATGATTCCGGCCTTGCGCACGATGTTCCCCGCCTCGTCGCGGCCGACGACCTGCTTCAGCAGTCCGTCCTGGAAGGCGTCGATCTGCCGGCAGGGGTTGCGGAGGCCGGTGACTTCGAGGACCGCGGTGTCGCCGATGCGCAGCAGTGTGCCGGTCGGCAGGCCGAGCAGGTCGATGCCGCGCGTGGTGATGTTCTCGCCGAGTTGGCCGGGTGCCACCGTGAAGCCTCGCTCGCCGACCTCGGCGAAGAGTTCTTCGTGGATGAGGTGGACCTGGCGGAGATTGGGCTGGGTGGGGTCCTGTGCGACACGCGAGCGGTGCTTGACCGTCACGCCGGCGTGCACGTCCCCCTCCACACCGAGCCCGGCGAGCAGCGTGATGCTGTCCCGGTTCGGCTTGGTGAACGAGTACTCCCCGTTGCTGCTGACCGCTGTCACGAGCCCGCTCATGCCTCGGGACCCCCTCTTCGCCGACTGTGAGGACAGGAGACTAACCCTCGTGGCCTGCCGGTGCCGGCGAGAGGGCCCGGCCGCACTGGCGGGCGGCCGGGCCGATCCGCACGGGCACGCGTCACGCGGTGGCCCGCAGGGGCGTCTGCCGCGCGGTCAGAGGAAGCAGGGGTCGGTGAACGTGCCCGATGTGTGCGGGGCCAGGCCGCGACGGGCGCGCCACCGGTGGTGCTGCTCGGACTCGGCGACGGCCTGGCCGAGGAGTTCGGCCTGGCGGGCGCCCGTCAGGCCCGCGCGGGGTGTTGCCTGGTAGCCCCCGAAGTGCGCCACCGGGCTCCACGCGGGGCTGACCGGCGGCAGTTCCTCGTCGAGGCCCTCGTACTCGCCGGTCGCGTAGACGATCCTGCCGCCGACGACCGTCAGCAGGGACTCGATGTGGGCGATGTCGGGCTCGGGCACGGTGAAGTAGTCCTCGGACAGGACGGCCAGGTCCCCGAGGAAGCCCGGGCGCAGCACGCCCTTGACGTCCTCCTCCCCGGTCAGTGTGGCGCCGGCCCGGGTGAACATGGCCAGCGCGGTCTGCCGGTCGACCCGGTTGTGCGGCGGGCGGACCACCAGGTCGCCCACGGTGCGGCCGGTGACCAGCCAGTGCAGGGCGATCCACGGGTTGTAGGTGGAGACCCGGGTGGCGTCGGTGCCGGCGCCGACGGTCAGGCCGCGGTCCAGCATGGCCCGGATCGGCGGGGCGTCCGCGGCGGCGCCGGGGCCGTAGCGGCGTACGAACGCCTCGCCCTGGAAGGACAGCCGGTTCTGCACGGACAGCGCGCCGCCGAGGGCGGCGATGCGGTCCAGGCTGTCCGCGGAGACGGTCTCGGCGTGGTCGAACAGCCAGCGGTTGCCGGCCGGGAACAGTCCTTCCGCGGCGAGCTTCTCGAACACCGCCAGGTCCCGCCGGATGGTCTCGTCGTAGGTGGCGTGCAGCCGGAATCCCCAGCCGTTCTCCATGAGCAGGCGTACGGCCTTCTCGAACTCCACCTCGTACGGGCCGAGTTCCGGCCGGGGCTGGGCGAAGTTCTCGAAGTCCGCCGCCGCCCAGGTCAGGTTCTCGCCGGCACCGTTGAGGCGCAGCCATTCGTCCCCGTCCTCGGGGCGGACCATGCCGATCCAGCGCGCGAGATCGTCGATCTCCTGTCCGGCGGTCTGCGGGAACAGGTGGTAGGCGATGCGCAGCGACAGCTGTCCGGCCTTCGCCAGTTCCATGACGGTGCCGTAGTTGTCGGGGAAGTTCTGGAAGCCGCCGGCCGCGTCGATCGCCGAGGTGAGGCCGAACCTGTTCAGTTCCCGCAGGAAGTGACGGGTGGAGGTCTTCCTGTCCTCCCCTTCCAGCACCGGGGCCTTGGCCAGGGTGGAGTAGAGGACGAGGGCGCCGGGAGCGGCCAGCAGCATGCCGGTGGGCTCGCCGTCCCGGCCCCGTACGATCTGGCCGCCCTTGGGATCGGGAGTGTCCCGGGTGAATCCGGCGGCCTTGACGGCGGACCGGTTGAGCACGGCCGCCTGGTAGAGGTGCAGGACGAACACCGGGGTGTCCGGTGCGGCGCCGTTCAGTTCGGCGACGGTCGGCAGCCGGCGTTCGGCGAACTGCTCGGCCGACCATCCGCCCACGACCCGCACCCACTGGCCCTTGGGGGTGCGCGCCGCCTGCTCGCGCAGCATCTCCAGGCCCTGGCGCAGAGTGGGGACGCCGTCCCAGCGCAGCTCCAGTACGTAGTTCAGTCCGCCCCGGATGACGTGCAGGTGCGCGTCGTTGAGTCCGGGGACGACGCGGCGGCCCAGGGCGTCGACCACCCTGGTGTCCGGGCCGACGCGGGGGGCCACGTCGTTGTCGTCGCCGACGACCGCGATGACACCGTCGCGGATGGCGATCGCCCCGGCCTGCGGACGGGACGGGTCTCCGGTGTGGATCTTCGCGTTGCGGACGACCAGGTCGGCGGCGTTGTCGGTGGCGTGGGCGACCAGCCCACCGACGGGCATCGTGGACACCTTGGGACAACCTCCTGCGGGATGAACGGAGTCGGCGGCAGCGGCCGTCGGCTTCCGGTCTGGGCCTGCGGCAACGGGCGGGAAAACCCCGTACGTTCGTGCGCGGTCGCCGAGCCCGGCTGAACGGTGCGCGTTCCCGGTACGTTCTCCGGGCGATGCCCAGACCCCTGTCCGGCTCCAGCGGGACCCGACTGCTGCGCCGCCAGGCTAGGTCGCGGGAAACCGCCGGTGTGTCCCGGCAGCGCACTGGATGCGTTCCGACAGTGCATCGCCCTCGCGGCCCGGTAGGGGCCGGCTCCGCCCACCGCCGCCGGAGACAGGGCCCGGTAATCTCGTGGCCATGGCCCGGATGTCAGTGACACGCTTCTACGACGAACTGGCCGACGATTACCACCTGATCTACGCGGACTGGGACGCGAGCATCCGCCGGCAGGGGGACGCGCTGGACGCCCTCATCGGCCGGGAGGGTGCGACGGTGCTCGACTGCTCCTGTGGCATCGGCACCCAGGCCATCGGCTTGGCGCGGCGCGGGCACCACGTCACCGGGACCGATCTCAGCCCTCGCGCCGCCGCCCGCGCCGCCCGTGAGGCCGGCCGGAGGAACCTGAGCCTGCGCACGGCCGCCGCCGATATGCGGCGTCTGCCGTTCGCGGACGGCCGGTTCGACACCGTCGTCTGCGCCGACAACTCGCTGCCGCACCTGCTGACCGAGCGCGACGTGCGGGCCGCCCTGGCCGAGATGCGCCGCGTGTCGCGTCCCGCCGGTCTCCTGCTGGTCAGCACCCGCCCCTACGACGACCTGCTGCGCGACCGCCCCTCCTCGACGCCTCCCCAGGTCCACCCGACCGCCGACGGCGCGGGCATCGGAGAACGGTCCGTCACCTTCCAGCTGTGGCACTGGCACGACGACGGCGAGCACTACGATCTGGAGCACTTCCAGCTTCTCCCGGCGGCCGGAGAGTGGCGCGTCCAAACCCGCCGCACCACCTACTGGGCGCTCGGCCGGGACCGGCTCACCGACCTCGCGGCCGAGGCCGGCTTCGTCGACATCGGTTGGCGGATGCCCCAGGAGACGGGTTTCTTCCAGCCGCTGCTCGTGGCCCGCGCCGGCGGCCGGGTGGCTGCGCCGTCCGACGTGCCGACCGCTCGGGCCGGCGCTCAGCCGGACGGCGTGGCCGGGGGCCGTGGGGACCACTCCCCCAACCACTGCTCCGCGCCGTAGGCCTCGAAGCGTTCCACCTCGGTGAACCCCAGCCTCGCCGCGAGGCGCATCGAGCGGACGTTGGCGGTCTGGGTGGTGAGTACCACGGGTTCGCCGGGAAGCGCGCCGGCGAACCAGTCGAGTACCGCCGCGCACGCCTCGGCGGCGTACCCGTGTCCCCACGCGTGCGGCAGGAACAGGTAGCCGAGCTCGGCCTTCCCGGCGGCCGGAAGGTGTCCCGTGCCCTTGGTGAGCGTGATCTGGCCGATCATCGCTCCGTCGCGCTCGGCCACGAAACGGCCGGGACGCCTGCCGGGTGCCCCGGGCATCGCCCGCTCGATCGCCTCGCGCGGTTGCGGGCCACCGAGGTAGGTGCCCACCTCCGGTGAGGCGAACAGCTCGATGACCGCCGCCCGGTCCCGGGCCTCGGGCTCACGCAGCAGCAGCCTTTCCGTCCTGATCGGGCCGGGCGGCCAGGCGACGGGTCCGAGGCCGGTCATGAATCCCCCCGTTCTCGTGCACGCGACTTCGGCAGCGGTGAGCCGCCTCCCGAAGTGTCGTACATCCGCGGTCGGGGGTTCCAGGCAGGCGTGCGTGAAGAGGGCCGGGCGGGCGCGGGGTCAGGTGTCGGCCGGCACCGAGGAGGCCAGGACCAGGTGTCTCAGGTCGTCGATGACGGTGTCGGCCTCGTGCAGCTCGCGGGCCGGGTGGGTGGAGGTGACCGCGGCCACCGTGCAGCCCGCGGCGCGGGCGGAGCGTACGCCCGCCGGCGCGTCCTCCACCACCAGGCAGTCGGCCGGATCGACGCCCAGCCGTTCGGCCGCCACCAGGTACGGTTCCGGGTCGGGCTTGCCGCGGGTGGTGTCGTGCGCGGACACCAGTGACGGTGGCAGGGGCAGGCCCGAACTGGTCAGGCGGTGGCGGGCGAGCAGCGGGGTGCAGGCGGTCACCACCGCCCACGGGCCCGCGTCCCGCAGCGCGGCGAGCAGCTCCGCCGCGCCGGGAATCGCCGTGCCGGGCCGGGGATCGGTCTCCTGGACGTGCAGTTGGTGACGGGCCGACTCGCTGATCCGCTCCGGCGACCACGCGGGCCGTACCAGTCCGATGAGGTCGGTGGCCGTGCGCCCGTGCAGCAGCCCGTCGAGTTCGGCGGGGTCGACGTCGTAGGCCACGCACCAGGCCTGCCACGCCCGCTGGATGGAGTCCCCGGAGTCGACGAGGGTGCCGTCGAGGTCCAGCAGCACCGCCGCGTAGTCGCGGGCGAGCGCCGGCGGCGACAGGAGGCGGGTGCGCCGTGCCCGGGTGTGCTCGGGCGCGCTCACGAGGCGCTTCCGTACTGGGCGCGGAACTCCGTCTCGGCGGCGAGGGAGGAGGGGTGGCCGGTGAGGGCGAGCAGCACCGGCAGGGGCGCGGTGACCGCGTCCGCGCCCTGCCGCAGCACTTCCACGGCCTGCTGCGGGCTCTTGACGGAGGCCGCCACCACCGCCGGGCCGGGGCGCCGCGCGCGGACCGCCACCAGGTCGGCGACCAGGGAGTCGGACACCTCCGGGTCCCGCAGCCCCCGGTCGTGGTAGGGGATCACCGCGCGGCAGTCCAGCGCGAGGGCCGTCACCATGACGGCGGCCGACTGCGCCGCGGTGAGGGCGACGGGGATGCCGCGCCGTACCAGGGCCGCGGCCAGGGCGGTGCCCTCGGGGGTCGCCATCGCCTTGATCACCACGCGGTCCGGGTCGATGCCGTGGGCGCGTGCGGCCTCCGCCTCCAGGTCCGGTCCGTAGGCCCCGGTGGGCTGGTAGTAGGCCTCCGTGAGCCCCAGTCCGAGCAGGTCCGCGAGCTGTTCCAGTGGTTTGTCGGTGACGGCGCGCATCAGTTTCGGGTTGGTCGTCGCGCCGTGGACGAGGCCGATGTCCAACGCGCGGGCGACGTCCGTGACGTCCGCGCTGTCGACCAGCAGGACCCTCATACGGTCACCTTCCTCTGCGTCTCGAATCCCTGGGTCACCCAGATGCCCCGCCACGCGGCGGGCTCCGACGGCAGCCGCAGCTCCAGCAGGGACGGGCCGTCGGCCGCGGCGACCCGCTCCAGTTCCTCCGACAGCCGGGCGACCGCCGCGGACACCTCGGGCTGCGGGGCCCCGACCGGCACCTCCACCGCCGTCGCGGGCAGCCCCATGGACCGGGCGAGACGACAGTAGTCGAAGTCGTCCACGTTGTGCAGGAACGGCCTGCGGCCCGAGCCGAACCAGTCCGGTCCGGACGCGGCGGCCTGCTTGGTCAGCGACACGGACCGACCGTTGTTGCACACCAGGTAGGTGATCCGGGCCCGCTGCTGGACGGCCGCGACCAGACCCTGGAAGGAGTTGGTGAACGCCTGGTCCCCCAGGGTGCACAGCACGTCGGCCGTCGGATCGGCCACGGCCAGGCCCGTCGCCAGCGGGATGCCGCCGCCGACGAAGCCGCCGTGGCCGCCGAAGACGCGCAGGCCCCGGGGGAAGCGGTCGTACCCCTCGGACAGCAGCCCGCCGAACATCTGGCTGTCGTCCACGAGGACCGGCTTGCGCCAGCCGGCCAGCAGCCCGGCGATCGCCGCGGTGATGTCCTGCCGGGCGCGTTCGACGTGGTCCTCTGCGGGCTCCGGGGTGAACCGGGCGGTCTCGGCGACCTCGGGGCCGTACCAGGGAGCGCGGCGCACCCCGCCCCGCTCCAGCAGTTCGGCCATCCGCAGCAGGGTGGCGCCCGGCTCGGCCCGCACCAGGAGGTCGCCGGGGGCGAGGTAGCCGTTCTTCAGGACCTTGGCGGGGTCGGTGTTCAGGGCGATCTTGGGGCAGTCGGGCAGCGGTCCGACCACGCGGGGGTAGATGTTGCGGTCCTCCACCGTCACCAGCAGGTCGCAGCGGTCCAGCAGTTCGTTGTGGGCGTCGCTGTAGGGGTTGAGCCAGCCCGCGAAGCCGGACACCTCCTCGGTGCGCAGCCGCTCGAAGAGCATCGGGCCGCGCCGGTAGCGGACCTGGAGCACCGGTGCCCCGAGTGCGCGCCCGACCTGGTCGAGGCCCTCGCGGACGCCCTCGAAGCGCAGGGCGTAGTCGTCGACGAGGAGTACCGGCCGGTCCGCCGCGGCCAGGGCGCCGACCACGGCCTTGACCTGGTCGGGGTCGGGCAGGGCACGGGCGGGCGCGGTGGGCGGGTCGGCCAGCGCCGACACCGGTATCCAGCGCTGCTCGGCGACGTCCTGGGGGATGCCGAACAGCACGGGCCGGTGCGGTGGCTGCTGCACCCTGCGGCAGGCCTCGCGCAGCCTGGCCACGAAGGCGGTCGCGGCGGCGCCGGCGGCGGAGGGCTCCTCCGGCACGGCCGGGGCCTGCCACCACCAGTCGGTGAACTCGCCGACGGCGGGCAGCAGGTTGTCCTCTCCGTGCGGGGGCAGGAAGGCCGCGGAGCCGGTGCTGGGCAGGCCCACCAGGTAGACGGTGCCCAGTTCGTTGCGGCGGGCGTCGGCGACGGCTCCGGCGGCGTTGGTCAGGCCGCGGGCGCCGTGCAGGACGGCGGCGGCCAGTCCGGGACGGAGCATGCCGGCGCCGGCGGCCATGAACGCCGACTCCTTGTCACCGCGCCCGTTGACCATCTCGATCCCCGCCGTGCGGTCGATCGCGTCGCACACGGCGAGTTCGCTGGTGCCGGGATAGCCGAACACGGTCCGGGTGCCGGCGGCGGCCAGCACCGCGGCGACGGCCTCGGCGCCGGTCAGCGGGGGACACGAGTGCGTGAGGGCGCGTAACAGCTCCTCGGCGTGGGCGGGCCCTGTCCCCAGGGCCCGGGACAGCTCGTCGACGGCGGCCTGGCGGCCCCCGGCCAGGAGGTGGCCCACCAGGCGCGGCAGGTCGTCCCCGGCCCGCCGCGCGATCTGGGCCGCGGTGCGCCGTGGGTCCTGGTGGTCGAAGCGGGCCGGCTCGCGGAAGGCGTCGTGATCTGTGGCGGACATCGATTCTCCGGTGGTGTGGGTCGCGGTGTGCGGGCGGGGGGGTGAGCAGGGAGGGATCGCCGTCAGGGGCCGTCCAGGACGCGGTCCAGGAAGGCGTTGCGGAACTTTCCCGACGGGTCGTAGTGGCGGGTCAGGGCACGGAAGTCGGGCAGCCGCGGGTAGCGGGACCGCACGGCCTGCGGCGGCATGGTGAAGATCTTGGCCCAGTGCGGGCGGGCGGCGTAGGGGGCCAGCTGCCGTTCGACGAGGGACACCGCCTGAAGCACGGGCCGGGTGCGGGCGGTCCAGGTGAAGTGGATGCTGACGCTGTCGCGTCCGTGGCACGGGCTCAGCCACAGCCCGTCGCCGGCGACGGTGCGCACCTCGCAGATCAGCAACTCGGGGCTGATGCGCTCGCGCACCTCGTCCAGCGCACGCAGCGCGGCGACCGCGTCGGCGCGGTCCACCATGTACTCGGACTGGAGTTCCTCGCCGACGCTGGGGGTCTGGTCGGGCCTGAAGTGCGGCAGCCGCTCGTGCCAGCTCCCGGCCCGCCCGAGCTGTTCGGTGCAGCAGTCCGGGGACAGGCCGGACACCGGGTGCCGGGGGCCGTCGGCCGGCCGCGCGGTGAACCAGGGGGCGGACGGGACGGCCGGCTCGGGGTCGGTGGCGCGCCGGTTGATCCACACCTGGGTCAGCCGGGGTCCGCGCCAGTCGGTGAACAGGCACACGCTGTAGGCGCAGGCGACCAGTTCCTCGAAGTGGTCGTCCAGCGCGGCCAGTTCGAGCTCTTCGTAGACGTGCTGGAGCATGTCGTACGCCGGTACCAGGTCCAGGGTCACGGCGGTGACGACGCCCAGCGCGCCGAGGTGGACCACGGCCCCGTCGAAGTGGTCGTCCGCGCCGCGGCGCAGCGTCACCAGGTCTCCGTCGGCGGTGACCAGTTCCATGCCGGAGACCTCGGTCGACAGGCATCCGTTGGCCACTCCCGAGCCGTGGGTGCCGGTGGCGCAGGCGCCGACGACGGAGATGTGCGGGAGCGATCCGAGGTTGCGCAGGGCGTATCCCCTGCCGTGCAGGTGGCGGGTGAGTTCGGCGTAGCGCACGCCGGCCGGGACCCTGGCCGTGGCGGTGTCCGGGTCGATCTCCACGGCCTGCGGCAGGGCGTCCAGGGTGACCAGGTCGCCCGGCGAGTCCGCCAGGTCGTTGAACGAGTGCGCGGTGCCGAGCGCCCGGATCCGGCGGCTGCGGGCCACCAGGGAGCGCAGCTCGTCCAGCGAGGACGGGGTGTGCACGGTGTCCGCGCCGAAGGTGACGTTTCCGGCCCAGTTGGTGCGCCGGGACACTTCGCGGGAGAGTGTCACGAGTCCCCCAGCCGTACGATCACGCCCTCGTCCGGGGCGAGTGTCAGCGGGCGCAGGGACACCTGCCGCCCGGTCTCCCGCTCGGGCCGGGTGGACAGTTCGACCCGGCCCGACGGCGGCAGTCCGCCGGGCGCCACCGTGAGGGGCCGGCCGGCGAAGTTCAGGGCGACCAGCAGGCGTTCACCGGGCGCGGAGCGCAGATAGACGAACGTGTCCCCGGGCGCGTCCAGCGACCGGTACGTGCCGCGCCGCAGGGCCCGCGAGCCGCGCCGGTACCACACCAGCCGCCGGTACAGGTGCAGCAGCGACTCGGGTGAGCGCGCCTGCCGGGCCACGTTCACCTCCGCGAGGTCGGGGCCGGGCGGCAGCCAGGGCTCGCCGGTGGTGAAGCCGGTGCCGTCGGCGTCCCAGTGCATCGGCACCCGGGTGCCGTCGCGGCCGTCGACGTCCAGTTCGTGGCCGGCAGGGGGCGGGGCGTCGCGCATCCCGACCTCCTCGCCGTAGTAGACGCAGGGCACTCCGCGCAGGGTGAGCGTCATCATCGCCGCGACCCGGGCCCGTTCCGGGCTGCCGTAGCGGGTCACCGTGCGGGAGATGTCGTGGGTGGCCAGGGCGTAGGTCGGCAGCGCGTCGGGCCTCATGCGGGCGGCGAGCCCGTCGACCGTACGGCGGAACGCCTCGCCCCGCCACGGCTGTTCCCAGTACGCCATGTGGAACGCGGTCTGCATGCCGTCCCCGCCGAAGTACTCCACCAGCCGCGCGTCGTCGCTGATCGGCACCTCGCCGAGCGCGAACCGGTCGCCGTACTCGCCGAGGGTGCGGCGCAGGTCGCGCAGGATGTCGTGGACCTCGGGCAGGTCCAGGTTGCGCTGGCGCACCGAGGGGTGGGAGACGTGGCGGCGGGCGTGCGCGACCTCGGGCGGGTTGTCGCGCAGCTCCGGGTCCTTCATCAGCCGGTGGGCCACGTCGATGCGGAAGCCGTCGACGCCGCGGTCCAGCCAGAAGCGCCACACGGCGCGCATGGCGTCCCGTACCCGGGGGTTGCGCCAGTTCAGGTCGGGCTGGCCCGGGGTGAAGCTGTGCAGGTAGTACTGGCCGGTGGCCCGGTCCAGGGTCCAGGCCGGGCCGCACCGCTCGAAGGCGCTGAGCCAGTTGTTGGGCGGCCCGCCGTCCGGTGCGGGGTCGGCCCAGATGTACCAGTCCCGCTTGGCACTGGCGCGGTCGGAGCGGGACTCGGTGAACCAGGGGTGGGTGACGGCGGTGTGGTTCATCACCAGGTCGACAATCACCCGGATGCCCCGGGCGTGGGCCTGTTCCACCAGTTCGTCGAAGTCGGCCAGGGTGCCGAAGACCGGGTCGACGGCCTGGTGGTCGCTGATGTCGTAGCCGAAGTCCGCCTGGGGTGAGGGGTAGAAGGGGGACAGCCAGACGGCGTCGACGCCCAGGGAGCCGGGTGTGCCGTCGTTGAGGTGGTCGAGGTGTTTGGTGATGCCGGGCAGGTCGCCGATGCCGTCGCCGTCGGAGTCGGCGAAGCTGCGGGGGTAGATCTGGTAGAGGACCGCGTCGCGCCACCACTCGTCGTGTGTCATCTCCGCCTCCCCGGGCCTAGACGTCCACGCCGGACATGTCCGGGTAGCGGTCGCCGGCCGCGCTCCCGGGGGGAGCGATACGGTCGAGCAGCGCGAGTTCGTCCCCGGTCAGCTTCAGCGCGGCGGCGGAGACGTTCTCCTCCAGCCGGGCGCGGTTCTTGGTGCCGGGGATGGGCACGATGTCGTCTCCCCGGGCGAGCACCCACGCCAGTGCGAGCTGGGTGGCGCTCACGTTCCGGGAGCGTGCCAACTCCTCGACGCGTCGCACCAGTTGCGCGTTGTGCGTCAGGTTGCCGGACTGGAACCGGGGCAGCCCGCGGCGGAAGTCGTCCTCCCCGAGGGCGTCGACGGAGCCGAAGCGTCCTGTCAGCAGCCCCCTGCCGAGCGGCGCGTAGGCGATGAAGCCGATGCCCAGCGAGCGCAGCACGCCCAGCAGTTCCCGCTCGGGGTCCCGGCTGACCAGCGAGTACTCGGTCTGCACGGCACACACCGGATGCACCGCGTGGGCCCGGCGCACGGTCTGCGGCGACGCCTCCGACACGGCCAGGTGGCGCACCTTGCCCTCGCGGACCAGCTCCGCCATGGCGCCCCAGGTCTCCTCGATGGGGACGCCGCGGTCGACCCGGTGCTGGCAGTAGATGTCGATGACGTCGGTGCCGAGCCGGCGCAGCGATCCCTCGCACGAGGAACGCACGTACTCCGGGCGGCCGTCAACGCCGATCACCCGGCCGTCGGGGCCCTTGACGTTGCCGAACTTCGTGGCGATCAGGACGCGGTCGCGGCGGTCCCGTACGGCCCGGCCGATGAGTTCCTCGTTGGTGTACGGGCCGTACATGTCGGCGGTGTCGAGCAGGGTGACGCCCAGGTCGATGGCGCGGTGGATCGTGCGGACGGATTCGCCGTCGTCCCAGGGGCCGTAGAACTGGGACATGCCCATACAGCCCAGTCCGATGTCGGAGGTGGCCGGTCCGTTGTGTCCCAGCGTGCGCATCACGCCTCCCCGGTGAGCACGATGTCCTCGAACAGGCGGGCCCAGTCCAGCAGGTGCCGGTCGGGCAGGAAGCGGGCGTCGACCCGGCGGCGTGCGGCGGTGCCCAGGCGTGCGGCCAGACCGGGGTCGCCGAGCAGTCGCCGGATCGCCTTGGCGGCGGCGCCGATGTCGGTGGGGTCGGGCAGCAGCAGGCCGTGCTCGCCGTCGGTCACCTGTTCCCGCAGTCCCGCGACGGCGCTGGCGACGAGCGGGCGGGACTTCCACATGGCCTCGGTCGCGGTGAGCCCGAACCCCTCGGCCAGGCTCTTCTGGACCACCACGCTCGCGTGCTGCTGGACGGCGTTGACCAGCAGCGCGTTCTCCCGCAGGTCGGCCATGGGCAGGCAGACCAGCTGGACACGGCCGCGCCACCGCGCGGGCAGCGCCTCCCACGCGCGGCGACAGGAGTCGAACATCTGCGTGGCCTCCGGGTCGTCGCAGACGCCCGTGACGTCGGCGCCGACCAGCGACAGATACGCGTCCGGGCGGTCCGCCTCGACGAACGCCCTGAGCACCCCGGTCATGTCCTTGAGCCGGTCCCAGCGGGAGACCTGGACGACCATGGGCACCGAGGCGGGTGGGGGCGGCCCGTGCCGCAGCACCACCGCGGGCCGGCTGACGGTGACCGGCGGTCCCACGGGCGCCGGCACGGTCAGCGGCAGCGCGCCGTCGGCGGCCGTGGCGGTGTCCGTGCCGGGGGCGAGGATGCCCGCGGCGGACAGCAGCGAGAGGGTGGTCACGGCGTCGAGCGGCATGTTCTTGGGGCCGCACGGGTCGATGGACGGGGGGATGACCCGGGGCGAGGGGGCCCAGTCGGTGACGTACCGCTCGGTGAGGAAGACGGCGGCGTCCGCCTGTTCCACGAAGGGGCGGAGGAAGGCCTGTCCCTCGCGGGTGTGCCCGTTCGGGGTGTCGGTGCCGACGTGGCTGCGCCACACCACCGTCGCGCCGCGCTCCTTGAGGGCGGGGACGACCCCGGCGGGCTGTGAATCGTGGACGATCACGATGTCGCCGGGGCGCACGAGCGCGGTGAGGCGGGCCGCGTTCTCGGCGTTGACCCGCCGGTAGTGGTCCGACTCCGCCGGGCCCAGCGCCCCGTCGTCGCCCCGGGCGCCGTAGAGCCGGGTGGACAGGCGCTTGGTGATGTCCCAGAAGGCCATGTCCCCGTCGATCACCAGCCAGCGCGTGTCGAGGCCCAGCTCCCGGCACAGCGGGACCAGGGAGTGCAGCAGCTCGGCGACCCCGCCGCCCGCCCCGGTGGAGTTCACGTTCCAGACCGTACGGCCGTCGAGCAGTTTCCTCGTCCGTTCGGCGGCCGTGCGCAGGTGTTCCGCGCGGTCCGGGCCGAGCGCGTGCAGATAGGGGGTGAGGGTCGTCGGTCCGATCGGCACTTCACGCATGGGGGGCTCCCAACGTCACGGGGGCGGGCCCGGGGACCTGCCCGTTCTCCTCGCCGGTCCGGGGGGCCGGCGGCTGTCCGGCGGGGCGCCGCGGCTCCGGCACGACGCATTCCACCAGTGCCGGTCCCGGCCGGGTGATCGCCGCCGCCAGTGTCCGGCGCAGTTCCTCCCGTTCGGCCGTGTCCGCTTCGCCGCGGGTACGGCCGTCCGGTCCGGTCCGCCGGGTGTGCACGCCCAGTGCGGCGGCGGCCTGGACGCAGCCGCGGCCGTCCGGTGCGCCGGTGCGGGTCTCCGGGGCGGCGCACACCAGGAACGTCACCGGGGCCGACTCCCGGACGGCCGCGGCCACGTGCCGCAGGCCCCCGGTGAACGTCCCGGGGCTGAGGCAGCACAGCACCCGGGCCGACGGCTCGGCCAGCGCCAGCCCGACGGCCCGCGCGACACCGCCCGCGGTACGCGCTCCGAGCAGCCCCTCGCCGTCGAGCACGACGACCTCCGCCCCGACCCGTGCCACGGCGTCGGCGATCGCGGCGGCGGGCGTCGCCGGAGCGGGTGTTCCGGCGGCCGGCGGAGCGGGGGCGGCGCCCCGGAGCCCGGCGTCTTCTCCGGCCGCCTTCCCCACGGCGGCCGGAGCCACGGGCCGTGTCCCGGTGTCGCCTTCGGCCGCGGCGTCCGCTGCGGCCGGCGTCCCGCCGGGGTGGGGCCCGTCCTCCCCTTCGGCCGCGGCGCCCCGGGCGGCGTCCCGGAGTCCGGCGCCGGTGCCCGCTCCCGCCACCGCCGCGCCGGTCCGGGATCCGGTGCCTCCTTCGGCGTCGGCGTCCCCCTCCGCGGCCGGCCCGACGGCGGGCCGTGGCACAGGGATCGTGTGGCCGCGGGCCAGGGTGTCCAGGGCCGCGGCCGGGTCGGTGACCGCGATCGCCTCCCACGTTCCGGTGCGGGCGTGCGCGCGGGCCGTGGCGGGGTCGAGGGTCAGCAGCATCCGGCGGCCCCGCCCGGGTTCCCCGGCGGTGCCCGTGTGGGCGCCGCCGTCCCCGAGAGCGAGGACCAGGTCCGCCGCCTCCAGCGCCTCCCGGTGGGCGGGGGACGCGGGGTCGAGGCGTGCCGGGGCGTCCGGTTCCGCCTTCGCCGGGCCCCACGGCGGTCCGACGCGCAGGACCGTGGCGCCGGTGCGGTGGGCGAAGGCGTCCAGCGCGGCACCGGCTCCCGCCACCGCCACCGTGCGGTCGTCGGCGAGCACCACCAGCCGGTCGGCCGTCAGCAGCGCGCCCTCCAGTGACCGCAGCGGCCCCGGAACACCCGGCGCCGGTACGGCGGTGAGCGCCGCGCGCAGTGCGGACAGCGGCACCCATGCCGTGCGCAGTGCCTGGGGCGGCAGGGTGAGCAGGACGGGTCCGTGCGGGGGGTCCAGCACGTCCCGGACCGTCTCCCGCAGTGCCGTGACGAAGCCGTCCACGGCGGCGCCCCGTTCCCCGGGGTCCTCGGGCACCGGTCCGCACGCGTGCCGGGCGCCGCTCAGCCTCCCGGCCAGGCGGACCAGTTCCCCGTCCGCGCCGGACGCTTGCGGCAGTTCGGCCAGGACGAACACCCCGGTGCCGTCCCGGCGCAGGTCCTCCAGCGCGCCGAGCCCGTCCGTCAGGCCCCGGGGCGAGCGCAGGAGGGCGGCTCCCCGGCCGGGGCAGGACAGGCCGGCCCCCGCCGCCCGCAGCAGGCAGTCCCGGCCCTCGTCGGCCGCGACGAACCGGCCGAGCGAGGCGAACGCGTCGCGCAGCGGCGATCCGTCGGCGTCCGCGCCGAAGACGGCCATGACGCCCGCCCGCCGCAGGCTCAGGGCCACCGCCTCGGCGCCCGTGAGCAGCACGTCGTCCGGGTCGGGCAGGACGGTGCCGAGGGGGTGTTCCAGGGCGTCCGGTGAGCACTCCAGGACGTCGGCGACGGCCGCGGCGAACGCCGGCCGGCCCAGGTCCGCGACCAGCCCGGCGGCCAGGCCGTCCGGGGTGCCCGGCGGGCGGGTGAGCAGCGTCCGCACCATGTCCGTCACGAAGGGTCCCGCCGCGCGGGCGGCCCACACCCGCGCGGCGTCGACCGCGAACGGGGCGAGCGCCGTGGGCCCGGTGTCCGCGGCCGTCACCCGGACCGGCAGGTCCAGCGCGCCGGAGGCGTCGGTCTCGTCGAACGGCGGATGGCCGTCCTGAGCCAGGGTGAGGCGCAGCACGTAGTGGCCGGGGTCGGCGGGCACCCGGGCCCGTACCAGCACCCGGGCGGTGTCGTCCGGCGGCAGGGAGCGGGGCAGTTCGGCCCTGATGGGTTTCCCGCCCGTGGTCACCACCGCGCCCTCGGAGTCGTACCAGCGGTGCACCACGCGCACCGGCTGGGGCGGTGCCGGGGTCAGCAGTTCCGTGCCCTCGTTGCGGACCAGGCACTCCAGGGTCAGCAGGGCGCCGGGTTCGGCCCGTGTCTCCCCGGTGGGCGGCGCGGCCGGGCGGACGGTGGCGCGGCGGCCGGACTCGGGCAGCGGGTCGCCGATGGCCCACAGCCGCGCGGGGCGCCGGCCGAGCCGCTCGAACAGGCCGCGCTGTCCCTGCTCGTGGGTCCTGGTGCGGTTCGCGCCGAACCCGCGCCGGGCGCCGGACACCAGGGCCGTCGGCGCCAGGCTCAGGGCGTACACCTCGCGCGCGGGCAGGTCGACCAGCGCGGCCAGGCTCCAGTCGGCCCGGTCGACCGCGGCGACCGCCGCCGTCTCCACCGAGGTCGCGGCGTGCCGGTGCGGGCTGAGCCCGACGAAGACATGGCGGTCGGTGACGGCCAGTCCGCGGGGCCAGCCGGGCAGTGCGAGCCGGCGGGTCGCCTTCCGGGTGGCGTCGGCGATCTCCAGCAGCTCACCGGAGGCCGAGTCACAGACGAGCCAGGTGCCGTCGGCGTACCAGGGGTTGTGGGGGGCGCGCAGTCCCTCCAGCAGTGGTTCCCCGGTGTCCAGGGCGACCACCCGGCCGCTGGCGGGCTTGCCGTTCTCGTCCCAGCCCCGGCGCCGCAGGAACGGGCCGAACCCGCACACCGCGACCCGTTCGCCGTAGCGGGCCAGGCTGTTGAGGTGCCAGCTGTCGGTCTCGCCGGGCGCCCGCCAGCGCCACAGGGTCGCGCCGTCGGGTGCCACGCACCGCACCTCGTTCTGCGTGGTGGCCGCGACCAGGACCCGTCCGTCCGAGACCAGGATGTCGTGCGGGGTGGAGACGTCGTCCAGCCGGTGGTAGCGCAGGACGCCGGTCGTGTCGTACACCACCAGTTCGGCCGGGCTGCCCTCGGCGCTCCACAGGCACCGGTAGAGCAGCCCGTCGGCCAGGTCGAGGCCCGTGCCGGAGACCCGGTCGATCTCCGTGACGGTGTGGTCCACGGCGAACAGTCCGCCGCCGATGGTGTGGTGGGCGTCGAAGCAGGAGGCCAGCAGGTGCCGGCCGGGCGGCAGCAGCCCGGCCAGGGAGGCCGGCCGTACCGTGGTTCCGGGGCGGGTCATGATGCCTCCGTCTCCCTCTCCGGGGCGGCCGGTTCCAGGACGGTGCCGCGCCAGGCGCCGGCCGCGGGTCCGGTGAAGAAGAGGGTGGCCGCCAGGAGGGCGTCCTCGGGGGCTTCCGTCATGGCGTGGACGGACACGCCGTGGCGCCGGCATTCCGGTGCCAGGCCGGTGAGCTGCGACCGCAGGTCCCCGGCGGTCCGGCCCGGTCCCGCCAGCAGGACGGTGCCGCCCAGTCCCTGGCGGGCGAGCACGGGCAGGGCTTCGGGGGCGGTGTGCCCGGAGCGGGTCGCGTCGACGAGCACGTCGAAGCCGCCGTAGGCCAGCACCGCCCGGCGGACGGTCTCCCCGGGGTCCGCGCCGGTGGGGGTCAGTGCCACCGCGCGGCGCTCGCCGTGGTGTTCCACGATCCGGCCGGCGACCTCGGCGACCCGGGCCGGGTCGCCGCCCGCGAGCGCGACGTGCGCGTCCTCGGCCGCCAGCAGGGCGGCGAGGGCGGCGGTACGGTCGTCGTCCACGCCGGTCAGCAGGACGACGCGGCCGGCCAGCGGTCCGTCGGACGAGCGGAGCTGGGGCTTGAAGCGCATCAGGGGCCAGTACTCGTCGGCCGCTCCCTGGGCCTCGCTCAGCGAGCTGTAGCCGCCCGCCGCGTCGGCCGCGCGCACCACCGTCATGGTCTGCCCGAAGTGGTCCGCGCACAGCCTGGCCTTCGCCGCGTCGCTGCCGCTGGTCACCACGCCGATGCCGGGCAGCACGATCGCCCGGGGGGCGTCGCTGCGCCGGCCGAGTGCCCGGCCGGCCTCGGTGATGTGGTGTTCGTAATAGCCGTCGTACCACTTGCGGTGGTGTGCGACGCCCTCCAGCACGGCGCGGACGGCCTCGTCCACGGCGTCGGGGGTGAGGGGCCCTGTCGTGTGCCCGGGCGCAAGGAGCGGGCCGGGCACCAGCGGCCGGTACCCCACGGTCACCAGGTGGTCGGGGCAGGCGGGGCCGGCCTGGCTGAGGGCGGGGCCGCGCGCCGAGGAGCTGAAGGCCACCGCTTCGGGGGTGCGGTCGGCGTGCAGCACGAGGCCGGGCGTTCCCGCGGACAGTGCGCCGCGCAGTGCCGGGAGGATCGCGGCGAGCAGCTCGGTCGCCGTCTCCCGCGGCGGCGCCTCGACGACGGTGCCGCCCAGGTCGGGTGTCCGGTGGATCGCCCGGTCCAGGGCGCTGGTGGCGCGGGAGACGGCCTCCAGCGAGTTGAGGTAGCACTCCTCGCTGGTGTCGCCCCAGGTGAACAGGCCGTGGTTGGCCAGGAGGACGAACCGGCAGCCCGGCCGCGCGTCGATGCGGTCGGCGAGTTCGCGGGCGACGCCGATGTCGAACTGCCGGTAGTCGAACCAGATCGCCTCGTCGCCGAACTCCTCCTCGGCCAGCCGGCGTCCGTCGGGGACGGAGGTGAGCGCGATGACGGCGTCGGGGTGGCAGTGGTCGACGTGCCGGGCCCGGATGAAGGCGTGGGTGAGGGTTTCTATGCCGGGGCGGGGCTGTTCGCCGCGCAGACCGCAGGCCAGGACGCGGTCGATCATCTCGCTCTCTTCCAGGGGGCCGCAGTCGCGCAGGGCCCGCAGGTCGGCCAGGCGCAGCGCCGGGAAGTCGTCGGCGGTCGTGGTGGCGCCGTCGCAGCCCCAGGCGCTCATCCACAGCACCTCGGTCGGCCTGCCGAGGTGGTCGGGTGCGGTGCCCTTCGCCGAGAAGTTGCCGCCGCCCTCCTTCGTCAGCGCGGGGTCGGCACCGACGAGGTGGGCCCGGTACAGCACCTCGTCTCTGTCCGTCAGGCTTTGGGCCGCCGCCCGGTCCCACCGGTGTGCCGGGCTCGGTAACAGTGACGCAGCAATCCCACTCATGACCTTCGTTCCTCGACTCGCGGGGGGGTGCACGGCGGATCAATGAAAAAAAGACGACAACGCTGGAGACGGTCTGTCATGGGTGCCGAAGGTGCGACGGACGCCTCCGCCTTCACCGGATATCCCGAAAACCGGGACGACGGGTCACGGCACACGACGATTTACCGGGGCGCGTTCTGATCCCCTTGGACGTGTTCTCAGGCTAACCCGGGGTCAAACCCCTGCAACACAAGGTCTTTGACAGGACGACGATTCCGCCAAGCTGTCCGGACCGCAACCGGGTGATCGATCTTGGAAAACAGCGCGGTTATTTATCCGTTCAACGAGGAAATCCGCTCTGCCCGTTACCGCGGAAAGATCGTCCCGCGCCGTCCGCGGCGGAGCCGTTATCTGTCCGAAACCGCTCTCCCGCGGTTCCTCGCCCCCCTTCCGCGTGCCTAGTCTGCGCAGGACGCGTGTCCCCGGCAGGCCGTCGGCCGCCCGGGCACGAAGCCCCACCCTGCTCAGTTCAGGAGCGGCTGTGAACTCCTTCTCTTTCTGCACCTGTCACCCGGGGGCCACCGTCTGGCTCACGGGTCTGCCCAGTGCCGGCAAGACCACGATCGCCAGAGCCGCGGCCGGGCGCCTGAAGTCCCGGGGCCGGCGGGTGGAGGTGCTCGACGGCGACGAGATCCGCCGCTTCCTCTCGGCGGGCCTGGGCTTCTCCAAGGAGGACCGCGACACCAACGTGCGGCGCGTCGGCCTGGTCGCCGAGGTGCTGGCCCGCAACGGCGTGCTCGTCCTGGTGCCGGTGATCGCGCCGTACGCCGAGGGCCGCGAGGCGGTGCGCCGGCGTCATGAGGCGAGCGGCACCGCGTACGTCGAGGTCCACGTGGCCACACCGGTGGAGGTGTGCGCGCAGCGCGATGTGAAAGGCCTCTACGCCCGGCAGGCCGCCGGCGAGCTGACCGGCCTGACCGGCGTCGACGACCCGTACGAGCCGCCCGTCGCCCCGGACCTGCGCATCGAGGCGCACGGCCGCGGTGTCGACGAGAGCGTCGGCTCGTTGCTGACCCTTCTCTCCGAACGGGACCTCGCATGACCGACGACCGCGGAACACGGCTGCTCACCGAGAAGACGGGGAACGCCGGACGGGACGGGTACGCCCTGCCCCACCTGGCGGCGCTGGAGTCGGAGGCGGTGCACGTCCTGAGGGAGGTGGCGGGCGAGTTCGAGAACCCGGTGATCCTGTTCTCCGGCGGCAAGGACTCCATCGTCATGCTGCACCTGGCGCTGAAGGCGTTCGCCCCGGCGCCGGTGCCCTTCGCGCTGCTGCACGTGGACACGGGCCACAACTTCCCCGAGGTGCTCGCCCACCGGGACCGGGTGGTGGCCCGGCACGGGCTGCTGCTGCACGTGGCCTCCGTACAGGACTTCATCGACCGCGGCGAGCTGCGGGAACGTCCGGACGGCACCCGCAACCCGCTGCAGACCGTGCCGCTGCTGCACGCCATCGCCGCCCACCGGTTCGACGCGGTCTTCGGCGGCGGGCGCCGTGACGAGGAGAAGTCCCGGGCCAAGGAACGGGTGTTCTCGGTGCGGGACGAGTTCGGCGGCTGGGACCCGCGCCGGCAGCGGCCGGAGCTGTGGCAGCTGTACAACGGCCGGCACTCCCCCGGTGAGCACGTGCGCGTCTTCCCGCTGTCGAACTGGACCGAGCTGGACGTGTGGCAGTACATCGCCCGGGAGGGCATCGAGCTGCCGGCCGTCTACTACGCCCACCGGCGCGAGGTGTTCCTCCGCCACGGCATGTGGCTGGCCCCGGGGGCCTGGGGCGGGCCGAAGGACGGCGAGCGGCGCGAGGTGCGCCGGGTGCGCTACCGCACCGTCGGCGACATGTCCTGCACCGGCGCGGTGGACTCCGACGCCGTCACGGCCGAGCAGGTCATCGCGGAGATCGCGGCCTCCCGGCTGACCGAGCGGGGCGCGACCAGGGCCGACGACAAGCTGTCGGAGGCCGCCATGGAGGACCGTAAACGCGAAGGGTACTTCTGATCCGATGACCACCGCTGCCACCACCTCCGCCGCCGACGGTCCGGTACCGGGCCCGCTGCCGGCCGCCGCGCTGCTGCGCTTCGCCACCGCCGGGAGCGTCGACGACGGCAAGTCCACCCTGGTCGGCCGGCTGCTGCACGATTCCAAGTCGGTGCTGGCCGACCAGTTGGAGGCCCTGGAACACGCCTCGCGCACCCAGGGCGCCGAGGGTCCCGACCTGGCGCTGCTGACCGACGGGCTGCGCGCCGAGCGGGAACAGGGCATCACCATCGACGTCGCCTACCGCTACTTCGCCACGCCCCGGCGCCGCTTCATCCTCGCCGACACCCCCGGCCACGTGCAGTACACCCGCAACATGGTCACCGGGACCTCCACCGCCGACCTGGCCGTCATCCTGGTCGACGCCCGCAACGGCGTGGTCGAGCAGACCCGCCGGCACGCCGCCATCGCCGCCCTGCTCCGGGTCCCGCACGTGATGCTGGCGGTGAACAAGATGGACCTGGCCGGCTACGACCGCGCGGTGTTCGCCCGGATCGCCGGGGAGTTCGGCGCGTACGCGGCCTCGCTGGGGGTGCCGGAGGTGACCGCCGTCCCCGTCTCCGCGCTGGCCGGGGACAACGTGGTCGAGCCGAGCGCGCACATGGACTGGTACGACGGCCCCACCGTGCTGGAGCGCCTGGAGACCGTCCCGCTCGGCGACGACCCGGCCGGGGGCGCGGCCCGGTTCCCCGTGCAGTACGTCATCCGCCCGCGCCTGCCCGAGCAGCCCGGCTACCGCGGCTACGCCGGCCAGATCGCCGCCGGGGCGTTCCGGGTGGGCCAGCCGGTGACGGTGCTGCCCTCGGGCCGTACCTCCCGTGTCGTCGCGATCGATCTGCTGGGGCGGCCGGTGAGCACCGCGTGGGCACCGCAGTCGGTCACGCTCCGGCTCGCCGACGACCTCGACGTCTCGCGCGGCGACCTGATCGCACCGGCCGACGCCGTTCCGCGGCTGTGCCGGGAGGTCACCGCCACCGTCTGCCATCTGCACGACAGCCCGCTGCGGGCCGGCCGGCGGGTGCTCCTCAAGCACACCACCCGTACCGTGAAGGCGATCGTCGAGGACATCCCCTCCCGGCTGTCCCTGGACGACCTCTCCCCCACGGCCCGGCCCGACCGGCTGGCGGTCAACGACATAGGCCGGGTGCGGCTGCGTACCGCCGAGCCCCTGCCGTTGGACGCCTACGCCTTCTCCCGCCGCACCGGATCGTTTCTGCTGATCGATCCCGCCGACGGCGCCACTCTGACCGCGGGCATGGTCGGCGACGCCTTCGCGTAAAACGCACGCGGCACGGAACACCGGGCAATTCCCGGCGGCGCCCCGCCGGGTCCGGTGTGATGCCGCGAAATATCCGGTGTGATGTCGCGGAAAGCGGGAAACCGGGAAGGATTTCCTTCCGCGCGCTTGGCTTCGTTTTTACGGTTTTTACGCGGGGTGATTTTCCTCCAGGGGTGTGCGTGCCGTTCGACGCGCGGCGGGCACGCCCCTGTTGCGTGCCGCGTAGGCGATAGCGCCCGAGGCGACGATCATCACGGCAATGGCATTGAGTGCGACGGGCAGCCCCAGTCCCTGGGCGAGAAATCCGATCGACGGCGGCGCGACCAGAATTCCGCTGTAGCCCAGCGTCGAGGCGAGCGCGACACCGTCCGGACCGCCCGCCGCGCCCGCCCGGGCCATGGCCACCGGAAAGATGTTGGCGAGGCCCAGCCCGGTGACGGCGAGACCCGCGAAGACCAGCCACGGCTGCGTCGACAGGGCGACCACGACCATGGCCGCCCCCGCCACCAGCCCGCCGGCCGTGACGACCCCGGTCTGTCCGAGGCTCTCCAGCAGCCGGGTGCCCAGCAGCCGTCCCAGGGCGAGCATCAGGGTCACCGTCGCGTACCCGGCCGCCGCCACACCGGGCCCGCCGTCGAGGTCGTCGCTGATGTGCAGCGGCACCCAGGTGTCGAGGGCCCCCTGGCTGTAGGCGGCGCACAGGCCGAGGACGCCGAAGACGAGGACGTCCGGGCGCACCCGCGCGGAACGCCGGCCGGCGGTGTCCGGCCGGTCCCGCCGATCCGTCGCCGCCGCCGCGCCGCCCGCCCGGCGTGACGGGGTGGGGGTCGACAGCAGGACACGGCCGCCCAGCGCGGTGGCCAGCAGCCCGATCGGCACCAGCAGGAGCAGATGGCGGGTGGGGGTGAGGGTGGTGGCCAGCAGCCCGCCGAGTCCGGCTCCGGCCAGGCTGCCCAGGCTGTTGGCCGCGTGGAAGCCCGGCATGAGGGGCCGGTCCGTCGCCTGGATGAGTTCCACGGCGACGCTGTTGCCGGCGACGTCGATGCCTCCGTAGGCGGCGCCGAAGAGGATCAGGACCAGCCCCAGGGTGGGCGCGGAATGGGTGAGGGGGGACAGGAAGACGGTGGCGGACAGCAGGGCGGCCGTCGCGACGGTCATGCGGCGGCTGCCGAAGCGGCGGCACAGTCTGCCGGTGACCAGCATCGACACCACGGCCGCCGCCGTCATGCAGAACAGGGCGAGGCCGAGGGACGCGGGTGACGCGTGCGTCTGCTCCTTGATCGCGGGGATGCGGATGGCCCAGCCCGCGTAGAGGAAGCCGCCGAGCGCGAAGAACAGGGTGAGCGTGATCCGCAAGCGCAGGAACTGCCGCTCGGGGGTTGGCGCGGTGGGGGGAAAGGGTGCGACCGATGGTTTGTTCATCTGCGACACAAAATCCAACCTAGGGAGCGCCGCGAACCCGGCACAAGAGCGGATTCGGACACTCCGGGCGGGTGAGACACACGGGGGCGGGTGATGACTTCCGCCGCGCGGGGGCACCAGAGACCCGGAAAGGAGGTGCGGACCGTGACGAGCCTCAGTGACTTCCGCATCGACGTACCGGCGCACGCGCTGGCGGACCTGCGCGACCGCCTCCGGGGCACGCGCTGGCCGACGACGACCCCCGGGACGGGCTGGAGCCGGGGCGTGCCGGTGGACTACCTGAGGGACCTGGTGGGCTACTGGTCCGGCGGCTACGACTGGCGGAGGTGGGAAGCCAGGCTCAACGCGTTCCCGCAGTACGTCACGGACATCGACGGGCAGCGCATCCACTTCCTGCACGTCAGGTCGCCGGAGCCGGGCGCCCTTCCGCTGGTCCTCACGCACGGCTGGCCGGGCTCGGTGGTGGAGTTCCTGGAGATCATCGGCCCGCTGACGGATCCGCGCGCCCACGGGGCCGATCCGGCCGACGCCTTCCACGTCGTCGCCCCGTCCCTGCCCGGCTTCGGCTTCTCCGTGCCGCTGGCGGAACCCGGCTGGGACTACGGCCGGACGGCACGCGCCTGGGCGGAGCTGATGGACCGCCTGGGCTACCGCCGCTACGGCGCCGAGGGCGGGGACGCCGGCTCGGTCATCTCGCCCGAGCTGGGCCGGCACGCCCCCGAACGGGTCGTGGGCGTCCACATCCACGGCGGACTGGACTTCCCCTCCCTCGGCCCCGCCGAGCTGGCGGCGCTCGGCGAGGACGAGCGGGCGCGGCTCGCGGCCGCCGACGGCATCCGGCGCGAGGGCCGGGGCTACTCGGACCTGCAGAGCACCCGGCCGCAGACACTGGCCTACGCCCTGAACGACTCGCCGGCCGGGCAACTCGCCTGGATCGTGGAGAAGTTCAAGGAGTGGACCGACCCCGCCCACAAGCTCCCCGAGGACGCCGTCGACCGCGATCTGCTGCTGACCAACGCCACGCTGTACTGGCTGACGGGCACCGGGGCGTCCTCCGCGCACATCTACTACGAGGAGCGGATCGCCGACCGGCCCGCCCCGCCGTCCCCGGTGCCCACCGGTGTCGCCGTGTTCCCCAGCGACCCGGCCGTGCGGAGCGTGCTGGAGCGCCGGCACCGCGTCGTGCACTGGTCGGAGTTCACCCGGGGCGGGCACTTCGCGGCGCTGGAGGCGCCCGATCTCCTCGTCGCCGACACCCGGGACTTCTTCCGCGCCCTGCGCCGCTGACGGGATCCGCTCAGGTGTCCGGCCGCGCCGTCAGCTCGGTGTTGATGATCGCCTCCACCAGGGTCTCCCCCACCGGGGTGAGCGTGACCGTGCCCGCGGCCTCGTCGGTCTCCAGGAGCCCCCGGCGGCACAGGGAGTCGAAGCCTTCGCGCCGATCGGGTCCGAAGAGCGAGGAACCGGGGAAGCGCCGTTGGTGCACGTCCTCGCGCAGCGGGCGCAGCGTGGACAGCGCCATGGTGATGGCCCTCGTCTCCCGGGCCCGCGCGGTGAACCCGGTGGCGGAGTCCAGGGGGATCCGCCCGGCCCGCACCGCGTCGCCGTACCGCCGCCAGTCGACGTCCGTCATCGCCTCGGAGCGGTGGCAGCTGGAGCTGCCGCCCAGGCCGATGGCGACCTCGGGCCGCTGCCGGTCCTGGTCGGCCATGAGGGACTTCCACTTCTCCGGGCCGGCTCCGGGCCGGGCGAAGTACATCGTCGGATGCTCCGTCCAGCCGGCCGCGCGCAGCCCGGTGGTGAGGGTCTCCCGCATCTGGTACTGCTCGCCGAGCGTGGGCCAGTGGTGCCCCCGGGACGCCAGCCGGGCCCGGTACCCGGGGAGTTGCCAGGCGGCGGGCCGCACCCCCGAGACGCCGGTGCGGGTGTCGGCGAAGTCCCGCAGGTGCAGCTTGGTGCACACCACGGCGGTGGGCTCGTGTTCCAGTACGGTCTCCAGGTCGCGCCGGACGCTGTCCACGGTCTGGTCGAGCAGGCCGTACATCAGGTCCACGCCGACCCGCTCGAAGCCGGTGGCCTTGGCCCGGCGGATGAAGTCCGTGCAGGCGGCGGCGGTGTGTTCGCGCCCGCTCAGGCGCAGCACGTGGTCGTCGAAGGACTGCACCCCGCTGGAGATCCTGCCGCAGCCGAGTTCGGCGAGCAGTTCCAGTTTCTCCGGGGTGAAGGTGGTGGGGTCGCCCTCGAACCGTACGGTGGTGCCGGGGCCGAAGCCGAAGTTCTCGCGGTAGAAGTCGAGCAGCCGGCGGATCTGGTCGGCGGGCAGCAGCGACGGGGTGCCGCCGAACACGTTGAACTCGCCCACCGGTGCCGCGGCCAGGTGCGGGAGCCTGCGCAGCCAGAGCCGGGCCTCCCGGATGTTCCAGTCCACCCACTGCGCCGCCCGCCGGTCCACCGTCTCCCGGGGGCCCTTGACGATGACGACCGGGTACTGGCAGAACCGGCAGCGGTAGGCGCAGGTGGGGATGTACGCCCACAGGTGGATCGGCGCGGTGGTGCTCAGCTGGGTGTCGAGGTCGTCCAGGAACCACTCGGGGTCGTAGCCCTCGATGTCGCCCGGGAAGACATGGGCGCCGAACGGGTCCTCCCGCACGTAGTCCAGCAGGTGCCGGTTCTCGGGTGCGGCGAGGGCGTGGACGGCGTCCGGGACCGGTGCGGAGGGGTCCACCGCCAGCAGGGAGTCGAGCGCGGGGTCGGTCATCAGAAGACACCCCCGTTGCCGAAGTAGTCGTGGGCCTCGCCGGATTCGCGGTCCTCGCAGTAGTAGGCGACGAACTCCCGGAACCGCTCGCGGGGGACGTCCGCCAGGCAGGGCGGCAGGGGTGGCGGGTGGCCGATGTCGTCGCCGACGGTCGCCCGCAGCCGCTCGAAGAGCTGGTCGGCGAATTCGAAGTAGAGGCGGAAGGACGGGGTCTTGTAGCGGTGGATGGGGGTGAAGTCCAGGATGCGCATCTCGTCGACGATCTCCTCGACGCGTTGCCGCAGCGCGTCGGCGAGCGGGGCGCCGAAGAAGTCCCGCACCGGGGCGGTGGAGAGCAGGTCCGGGTCGAGCAGGACGGGCAGCAGGAGGTTCTTGGGGGTGAAGTCCTTGATGGAGAACTCCCAGGCGCGGCGCGCCTCGTCCTCGGTGAGGTCGCGGACGGGCGGGGTCCGGCGGTCGTCGGTGGCGGGGCGGATGTCCCGCATGACGATGGTGCCGTGCGAGCCGTAGGCCTTGCCCTCGATCACCTCCTCCAGGGCGTGGTCCACCCGGCGCGGGTTGATCTCCACCCTGGAGGCGGGGACGTACACCCGGCTGCCGCCGAGCGCGGACACCTTGATGCCGAAGTCCCAGTCGTCGGAGAGGTGGTTGACGAAGCGGCCGTTCTCCACCTGGTAGAAGATCTCGATGCCGCCCGCCCGGTCGTGCGCCCGGCGTTCGACGGCGAACCCCTTGCCGTCGGGGAAGCCGCCGAAGAGGGAGAAGGCCACCTGGCGGCAGCGCAGGGTGCGGGAGATCGCGTCCCACAGGCGGGGCCGGTCCGCGAAGTGCTCGGCGCGGTAGAAGTAGTCGCACACGCCGATGTCGGCGCCGCTGTCGTCCATCGCCTCCAGGAGTGTGGCCAGCCACCGGGGGTCCACCCGGCAGTCCGCGTCGGCGGAGACGAGGTAGAACCGTTCGGCCCCGGCGGGCCGGCCGGCGCTGCGGTCGGCGGCGAACCGCATGCCGGTGCGGCGGGCGCACGAGACGCCCTGCTCGGGTTCGCGGACGATGTGCAGGGGCAGGTCGGGGTGGCCGGCCGCGAAGCGCTCGGCCAGTGCCACGGTGTCGTCGGTGGAGTTGTTGTCGACCACCACGATCTCGTACAGCTCCGGGTCGAGCCGGCCGTCGCCGTCGCGCTGGTCGTACAGCGACTCCAGCACGGCGGTCAGCTGGGCGGCCTCGTTGTACACGGGGAGGACCACGCTCATCCGGGTCCGGAGGCCCATCGGGGTGAGGACGAGGCGGTCGAGCAGGCCGGCCGCGGCCGACCGGCCGAAGGAGCGGGCGCCCAGCCGGTGGTTGTGCTCCACCGTCGCGGACCGCAGGTCGTCGTCGTTCAACAGCTGTGCCACCTCGTTCACGAACGCGGGGGTCGGCAGGTCGTCGTGCAGGACGGGTGCGCGGAAGCCCTTGTCGCCGTACACCGTCGGATACAGCTCGTAGGCGCTGGTGATGTAGGGGACCTTGGCGGCGATGGCCTCGCCGATGGGGTTCCCGTAGCTGTCGTAGTCGTAGGAGGTCAGGAACGACACCAGGTCGGCGTGGGCCAGCAGGTCGCGGACGGAGGGGCCGCCGCCGGCGGGCGTGCCGGCCGCGTCGGGGTCCGGGGCGAGCCAGCCGCCGAAGACGATCCGGCCGGTGACGCCGAGCCGGGCGGCGAGCGCGGTCAGCCGCCGGTACTCGCGGGGGTCCTCCCCGGTGTCGCCGGCCACGAACAGGCGGACGTCCATGGTGCGCGCGAGCCGGGCGATCAGGTGGATGTCACGGTCGATGCGTTTTTGCGGGATGATCCGGGTGGTGCGCGCGATCAGCCGGGCGCCGTCGGGTATCGCGTGGTCGGCGCGGAAGGACGCGTTGTGCGGGCCCGCCGTCGCCGCCCGGTGCGGGAACGCGTTCGGCAGGACGTCGATGTGGCGTACGTGCGGCGCCCAGGCGCGGGTGAGGGCCCTGGCCCGCTCGTGCAGCGCGAGATAGCGGACGTGGACGGAGTCGAGCAGCGGCGGGACGTGCGGGTACGGGGGGCTGCCGTATTTGCCGCTGCCGGGCTCGCTCTGCCACATCAGGTCGTGGTCGCGCCACAGAACGTAGCGGCCCAGGCGGTGCCGGGCGCCGTAGGCGACGATCGCCTGGTGCAGGGCGCGGGTGACCATGATGTTCTCCGGCAGGGTGCCGTTCTCCACCAGCACCCGGGTGACGCCGAGCGCTTCCCACAGGGACAGGACCCGTTCGCACAGGGCGTCCGCGGTCCGCTCCACCCGCGGCAGCAGCCGCGGGTCGCCCTTCTCGACGACTTCCTGGAGGACCTCGGTCACCAGCGCGGCGTCGTACCCGGCCACGGTGTCGAGCCCCGGTAATCGCGACAGGCGTATCCAGGGCGGCAGCAGCCGGGCCTCGTCACGGTACGGGACGAAGAACCGTCCCTTGTCCGCCTTGATGTCGTAGCCGAGGTCGAGGTGCACCTCGTAGCCCCGGTCGTGGAAGTGCCGGGCGGTCTTCGCGAATTCGACGACCACTCCGGACAGGGGTGTCGCGTCGAAGGACACGCCCCACAGGACCGTCATGTCTCGCCTCCCTCCCCCGGCAGGGCTGCCGGGCTCGTCGGCCAACCATTCGACGCTAAGGGGGAGATCGCGGGATCGTACAGACCGCGACCATGCCGCTGTGGGGCGGCCGGTGCCGCCGCCGGGGCGGGTGCCATCATCGCGGGGATCGCGGGTAGGGCGGTCGGTATGCCTTCGCGAGCCGCTGCCCCGCCGCCCCGGGAGAGTCCGCTGCCGTCCGGGAGGAGGGACCGTGGGTGAGACCCTGGCGCTGGCCTCCGCGCTCTGCTTCGGCGCGACCCATTTCGCGGCCGGGCTCGTCTCCCGCCGCGTCGACGGCATCACCGTGGCCCTGTACGCACAGCTCGCCGGCACCGTGGTCGCGCTGGTGGCGGCCCTGTCGTCGGCCGGCGGCCCGGCGACGGCGGGTGACTACGGGTTCGGCGCGCTGTCGGGTGCCGGTACGGGGGTGGGGGTCGCCTTCCTCTACCGGGCGATGTCCCAGGGGAAGATGAGCGTCGTCGTACCGGTCAGCGACGTGGGCGCCGTCGCCCTGCCCGTCCTGGTGGGGGTCGCCCTGCTGGACGAGCGGCCGGCCGCGGTCGCCTGGGCCGGCATCGTGGTCGTCGTGCCCGCGCTGTGGCTCGTCGCGCAGGCGCCCGGTCCCGGTCCGGGCGGCGAGGGCCCGCCGGTGACCGCGGGGGTGCCGGCCGCGCTGACGGCGAGCGCCGGTATCGGGGTGCAGTTCCTGGCGATGGCCCGGGTGGGAGGGGACGGCGGGCTGTGGCCGGTCGTGGTCAGCCGGGTCGTGTCCGTCGTGGTGATCGCCGCGGTGCTCGCCCTGTACCGGGCTCCGGTGAGGGTGCCCGGGCGGCCGGCGGCGGTGGCCGCCGCGGCCGGTGCGGTGGGGGCGGTCGCGATCATCCTGTATCTGGCGGCCACCCGGCACCAGTTGATGGCCGTGGCCACCGTGCTGTCGGCGCTCTATCCGGCCGTCCCGGTGCTGCTGGCGCTGGTCTTCCTGAAGGAGCGGCTGACCCGGCGGCAGGTCGCCGGGCTGGTGTGCGCGGCCGCCGCCATCGCGCTCATCGCCCTGCGCTGAACGGGCCGCCGCCTCCGGGTGCTCGCCGGGCGGGGATGTCGGCGGGGCCGCGAGGAGGTGGGTAACGGGTCGGCGCTCTGTTCGGTTGGCTCGGCGGCCGTCCGAGCGGTCTCCTGGCCGGGGCCGCCGCCGTGCGCCGCCGCGCACGGTCACGGTGCCGGGCGTTCGATGCGCAGGACGTGCTGGTCGTGGCGGAAGGTGTACGTGCCGTCGTCGTCGCCGAAGTGCCGTCGTACGTACGCCTCGACCGCCGCGCGGGTGGCGGAGGGGGCGTCGGGGACGCTGAGGAGGAAGTCGGCGACCGCGAGGGTCTCCTCCAGGTTCCGCCCGCGGTACCGGGCGGGTACGACGTCCAGTCCGGTGCGGCCGGCCAGTCCGGGCGGGAGGGTCGCCAGTTCGCCGACGAGTTCGCGTACGTCGTAGTGGCGGCCGGTGAAGTGCCGCACCATGCGCATGCACGCGTTGTCAGGGTTCTGCAGCAGCACCAGCAGGACCCCGCCCGGCGCCACCCACTCCATGATGCGTGCCGTCGTCGCCGCCCACTCGGCGCGCGGGACGTAGTACAGCACGTGCGACAGCAGGGCCAGGTCGGCCCGCGCGTCCACCCGGGCCTCGCCGACCGGTTCGGCCACCACCTCCGCCTGGGGGCACGCCCGCGCCAGCGCCCGCCGCATCGGCTCGCTCGGCTCGACGCACACGGTGCGCTCGAAGAGCGGGGCGAGATGCCGCGTCGTCGTCCCCGGGCCGGCGCCGATGTCCAGGAACACCCGCCGAGCGGGCAGTCGGTCCACCACCTGGCGCAGGTAGGCGTGGGTGACGGCCTTCTCGTCCGACCCGGCGAGGAACACGTCGAAGGCTTTCCGGTAGGCGTCGTCGTCCGTACCCGTGATGCCCTCCTGCGCGGCCTTCCGCAGTTCCACTGCCCGCTCCCTCCGTGCGATGCGGCATTCGGCGAGGCCACAGTGGCACGCGCGGGGTCCGACCGGCGGAAAACACGCCTCCGGGGGAGCGAGGGGGCGGGGCGCACCGGAGCGGGCCCGGACGGCGCGGCGTACGCCCCCTCGCAGGAGAGATCCCGGTCAGCCTGGTGCGTCGGCGATGTCCTGGGTGCCGATGACGGTGAGCAGGTCGAACAGGGAGGCGCTGTCGGTGCCGGCCACGGGGGTGAACCAGAGCAGTCGTTGCCGGCCGTCCTCGCTGAACAGGTTGAGGCAGTTGACGTGGATCAGACCGAGCGCGGGATGGTTGAGGCGTTTGCGTTCGTCTCGCCGGAAGGCCACGTCGTGGTCGGCCCACAGCGCGGCGAATTCGGCGGAGCGGTCGAGCAGCGTGGCGATCACCGTGGCGGCCTCGGTGTCCTTCGCGTCCCGCCTGGCGGCGGCGGCCCGCAGGTCGGCGACGAAGGAGCGGGAGTGGCCGTCGTGGTCGGATTCGGGGTAGAGGCGCCGGGTCTCGGGCTCGGTGAACCACCGGTGGACGAAGCCGGCCCGGGCGCCGCGGAAGCCGGACTGGTCCCCGAGCAGGGCCACCGCGAGCGGGTTCTGCACGAGGGTGACGTGCAGGTCGGTGATGACCTGCGCGGGTGTCGACGTCATGCGTCGCAGCAGGTCGAGCATGCCGGGGTGTACGTGCGCGGCGGGGCCGCCCTGCCCGGGCACCGGGCGTCCGGCCAGGTGGTAGAGGTGGTCGCGCTCGTCGGCGGTCAGGCGCAGCGCCCTGGCCAGGGCCGCGATCATCTGCTCGGACGGCTGGGAGCCGGCCCCGCGTTCCAGCTCGTTGTAGTAGTCCACCGATGCCCCGGCGAGCTGGGCGACCTCGTCCCGCCGCAGCCCGGGCACCCGGCGCCGGGGCCCGGTGGGCAGCCCCACCTCCGCCGGACGGATCCGTTCACGCCGCGAACGCAGGAAGGCGCCCAGCTCGGTGTACTTCGCGGAACCCATGGTCCCCATGGTGCCCGCGGGCGGGGTGCGGAGACAGGGGATGGCATCCCCTGGTTCCGGTGGCCCGCGCCGTTCACGCTGGACACATGAACGCGATCCCTTCCACTCGGCCGTCCTCGGTCCCCCAGCCGTCATCGGCCCCCCGGGTCGCCGTCGTCACCGGCGGATCGCGCGGCATCGGGCGGGCCGTCTCCCGGAAACTCGCCGGGGACGGCCTGGCCGTCGTCGTGAACTACGCCCGTGACGCGGCCGCCGCCGAGGAGACCGTGGCCGCGATCACCGCCGCCGGCGGGCGGGCGATCGCGGTGCGGGGCGACGTGGCGGACGAGGACGCGGTCGCCGCGCTGTTCGACCGGGCGGAGGAGGAGTTCGGCGGTGTGGACGTCGTCGTCAACTCCGCCGGGCGCATGGCCCTTTCGCCGATCGCCGAGCTGGACCTGGCGGTGCTCGACGCGGTGTTCCGCACCAATGTGCGCGGGGCCTTCGTCGTCGCGCGGCAGGCGGCACGGCGGCTGCGGGCGGGCGGCTCGTTCGTGGGGTTCTCGACCTCCGTGGTCGGTACGCGGTTCCCCGCCTACGGCGCGTACACGGCGAGCAAGAGCGCCGTCGAGGCGATGACGCTGATCCTCGCCCGGGAACTGCGCGGCCGGGACGTGACCGTGAACACCGTCGCGCCCGGCCCCACCGCCACGGATCTGTTCCTCGAAGGCAAGTCGGCGGACGAGGTCGACCGGCTCGCCAAGACCCCGCCGCTGGAGCGGCTGGGCACGCCGCAGGACATCGCGCAGGTGGTCGCCTTCCTCACCAGTCCGCAAGGGCACTGGGTGAACGGGCAGATCCTGCGCGCCAACGGCGGCATGGTCTGACGACGCGGCCGGACGGCTCCCGCACCCCCAAGAACGATCACCGGCCCTCCGCCGGAGATCTCCGCATCCCGAGAAGAAGCCGATCCCAGGAGAGAGCGCCATGCCCTTCGCTCATTTCAAGGTCCCCGCCGGCACCCTCACCGCCGAGGACAAGAAGAAGATCGTCGAACGCACCACCGACCTGTACGCGGAGATCTACGGCGAGCGGGCCCGCCCCACCACCGTCGTGCTCGTCGACGAGGTCGCCGACGGAGGCTGGGGCGTCGCCGGCGGCGTCCTGACCGCCGCGATGCTCGGCGGCGCCGGCTGACCCCGGCCGCCGGCGGGGGCCGGGTCAGCGCGCGGCGCGCTGTGCCTCCACGATCCGGCGCACCGAGTCCGACGGCCCGGCCCCTCGCCGGGCGCGCGACGCGAAGTCGGGGAACTGCCCGGCGACGGCACAGCGCCACCGCAACTTCGCCGGAGCGATGTTGATCTCGCCGCGGTTCTCCGTGACGGAACGGATCACGGCCGCGGCGACCTGGTCGGGCGAGACGGTCCGCACACCGCTCGGCACCTCGGCGCCGGTGTCGGCGAACATCCCCGCCTCCCCCACGAAACCGGGCTGCACCAACGACACGCCGACCCCGGCCACGTCCAGATCCTGGCGCAGGCTGTGCGCGAATCCGCGCAGTCCGAACTTCGTGGCGGTGTACAGCGAGGAGTACGGCGTCGCGGCCTTGCCCGACATCGATCCGACGAAGGCGAGGTGCCCGTGTCCGGCCGCGGCCATCCGCGGGGCCAGGTGGCGGGCCAGCAGAATCGGCGCGTAAAGGTTCACCGCCAGGGCTCGTTCGATCTGCCCGTCGGTGTATTCCAGCAGGTCTCCGCTGGCCGGCAGGGCGGCGTTGGCCACCAGTACCTCCGTGTCCGCCGCCGCCTCGGCGAGCCGGAGGACCTGGTCCCGGTCGGCGAGATCCGCGACCAGTGCCCGGGCGCCCGTCTCGTCCGCGAGCGTTTTGAGCGCCCGCTCCCGGCGGCCGGTCAGCACCAGCCTGGCCCCCTCGCCGGCGAGCCGGCGAGCGAGGGCGCGGCCGATCCCGCCGGTCGCCCCGGTGAGCAGCACGGTCGCTCCGCTGATCCGCATCCACAGCCTCCACGTCCCGGGGGCCGGACGGCCCCGAACCGGTGCCCGCCGCACGGCGAACGCTCTGCACGATACGAACCTTGGCAACATCTTGTCTACGGCAGGCACATTTGTGCCACAAGACGGGATCCGTCGCCGAACTCATTGACGACCCATCGTCACGCCACTATGGTCTCGTCGACTCCGCGAACAACGTTCGATATCACGAACATTGAAGTCAGTGAACGGCTCGGCAGGGCGGCGTCCGAGACGCCGCTCACGAGGTACTCCCCCGCGCGCCCCCGACGGGCGTTCGTGCGCCGCTCGACACCTACCAGGCCGGCGGACCCGCGCCTCCCCACCGGCAGGGGCCCTCACCGAAAGGGTGCACCCATGTCCTCCTCCGTCAGCAGACGACGTCTCCTCCAGCTCGCCGGGGCCACCGCCGCGATGTCCGCCGCGGGGCCCGTCCTCGGCGCCGCCGCCCAGGCCGCCGTACCCCCGGCCCGGACCGACATCGGGGCCCAGGTCTTCCCGTTCGCCCTCGGCCAGGTCAGGCTGACCGCGAGCAGATGGCTGGACAACCAGAACCGGACCCAGAGCTATCTGCGGTTCGTCGACGTCGACCGGCTGCTGTACAACTTCCGCGCCAACCACCGTCTGTCCACCGGCGGAGCGGCCGCCACCGGAGGCTGGGAGGCACCCGACTTCCCCTTCCGCAGCCATGTCCAGGGCCATTTCCTCACCGCCTGGGCGCAGTCGTACGCGGTGAGCGGGGACACCGTCAGCCGGGACAAGGCCCTGTACATGGTCGCCGAGCTGGCCAAGTGCCAGGCCAACAACAGTGCCGCCGGGTTCGGCGCGGGCTACCTCTCCGGCTATCCCGAGTCCGACTTCACGGCCCTGGAGGCGCGCACCCTGTCCAACGGGAACGTGCCGTACTACACCATCCACAAGACCCTGACCGGGCTGCTGGACGTGTGGCGGCACATCGGCAGCACGCAGGCCCGCGACGTGCTGCTGGCCCTGGCGGGCTGGGTCGACCGGCGCACCGGCCGGCTGAGCGCCGCGCAGACGCAGGCCATGCTGGGCACGGAGTTCGGCGGTATGAACGCCGTCCTGACCGACCTGTACCAGCAGACCGGCGACGCCCGGTGGCTCACCGTCGCCCAGCGGTTCGACCACGCCGCGGTGTTCGACCCGCTGGCGGCGGGCCAGGACCGGCTGGCCGGGCTGCACGCCAACACCCAGGTGCCCAAGTGGATCGGGGCGGTGCGCGCGTACAAGGCCACCGGCACCACCCGCTACCGGGACATCGCCGCCAACGCCTGGAACTTCTGCGTCCACGCGCACACCTACGCCATCGGCGGCAACAGCCAGGCGGAGCACTTCCGCGCGCCGGACGCCATCGCCGCCTATCTGCGCCAGGACACCTGCGAGAGCTGCAACACCGTCAACATGCTCACGCTCACCCGGGAGCTGTTCGCGCTGACGCCGGACCGGGCCGAGCTGTTCGACTTCTACGAGCAGGCGTGGCTGAACCAGATGATCGGCCAGCAGAACCCGGCCGACCCGCACGGCCACGTCACCTACTTCACCCCGCTCAACCCCGGAGGCCGCCGGGGCGTCGGCCCGGCCTGGGGCGGCGGCACCTGGAGCACCGACTACACCACCTTCTGGTGCTGCCAGGGCACGGGCCTGGAGATGCACACCCGGCTGATGGACTCCGTCTACTTCTACGCCGGCACCACCCTGACGGTGAACCTGTTCGTGCCCTCCGTGCTCACCTGGACCCAGCGCGGCATCACCGTCACCCAGACCACGTCGTACCCGGCGAGCGACACCACGACCCTGCGGGTCACCGGAGACGCCGGCGGGACCTGGACGATGCGCATCCGCGTCCCCGGCTGGACCAGCGGGGCCACCGTCAGTGTCAACGGCGCCGTGCAGGACATCGCCACCACCCCCGGCGGCTACGCCGTCCTGACGCGTGCCTGGGCGTCCGGCGACACCGTCACCGTGCGCCTGCCCATGCGCACCGTGCTGCGGCCGGCCAACGACAACCCCGCTGTCGCCACCATCGCCCACGGCCCGGTCGTCCTGTCCGGCAACTACGGCGACACCGCGCTCGGTTCGCTGCCCGCCCTGGACGCCTCCTCGATCCGGCGCACCAGCTCCACCGCGCTCGCCTTCACCGCCACCGCGAACGGCGCCACCGTCGGCCTGGGCCCGTTCTACGACGCGCACGGCCACAACTACACCGTCTACTGGAACACCGGCGGCGCGGCCACCGTCCGCCTCGCCAACGCGGCCAGCGGCCTGGTGCTGGGCATCCAGGACATGTCCACCGCCGACGGCGGCCGGGCCCTGCAGTGGTCCGACTCCGGCACCGCCGACCACGACTGGGAGCTGCTCCCCGACGGCGACGCGTACCGCATCCGCAACGCCCACAGCGGCAAGGTGCTCGGCGTGCTGGACATGTCCACGGCCGACGGCGCCACCGTCCTGCAGTGGTCGGACAACGGCACCGCCGACCACCGGTGGGCCCTGCTCGACCAGGGCGACGGCACCTGCAAGATCCGCAATGTCCACAGCGGGAAGCTGCTCGCCATCGCGAACGGCTCCACCGCGATCGGCGCCTTCGCGGTCCAGGCCCCGGACGACGGCACGGCCGACAACCGGTGGCGCGTCGTACGGTGACGGCCCGCCCGCCACCCGCCGCATGCCGAATGGTGCCGCGCGGCACCGACACCCGGGCGGTCCCTCGTGCACCCGATGGTGCCCCTCCGTACCTTCCCCCGGGGCTTCCGGCTCTGTAGGGGTAGAGGGCGATCAAGATCAGAGAGGGGCCGTCCCGACATGCACGCCAAGGAACAGCCGGAGAAGAACGCCGGTCAGCGGCGCCTGCCGCACCCGACACGACAGGCGCCGGCGGTGGCGCCGGCCGTCACCGGGGGCATGTCCCCGGCGACCGCCGGATCCCTGCAGCGCGCGGTCGGCAACGCGGCGGTGACACGGATGGTCGAGGAGCGGCGCGACACCCACCACGGTCACGACCACGGCCCGGCCGTGCAGCGGTCCACCGTGCACGACGTGCTGCGCTCGGCCGGCCGGCCGCTGGACGACTCCGTCCGCACCGACATGGAGGCGCGGCTCGGCGCGGACTTCTCCGACGTCCGCGTCCACACGGGCAGCGCGGCCCGCGCGTCCGCCGCCGAGGTGGGCGCCCGGGCCTACACCAGCGGCCACCACGTCGTCATCGGCGACGGCGGCGCGGACCGGCACACCCTCGCCCACGAACTCACCCACGTCATCCAGCAGCGGCAGGGCCCGGTCTCCGGCACCGACAACGGTTCCGGGCTGCGCGTCTCCGACCCCTCGGACCGATTCGAGCGCGAGGCCGAGGCCAACGCCGCGCGCGTCCTCGCCGGGCCGGCCCCGCAGCGCGGCGAACCCGTACAGCGCGCCGCCGACACGGGCCGGGACGTCGGAACGCCCGTCCAGCGGGCCAAGGCGGCCGGGGGCGCCCACGCGCAGGGCGAGCACATCTTCAACGCCCTCGACGCACTGGCCAAGGAGGCCGGTACGTCCCTGGGCCGCCGGGTCACGGACCGCATCAGCCTGCTCGACGGCCAGGGGAAGCTCACCCACGAGCAGAACGTGCGCCGGGCGACCACGACCTGGAACTACGAGGTCCACAAGAAGAGCCTGAACGAGGCGGCGACGCTGGCGGCGGAACTGCGCGACAACGAGCGCTTCCGGTCCGCGACGAGCGGGGAGCCGCTGGACGCGCAGGGCAACGACCCCAACTCCCTCCGCTACGGCGCCTTCGTCACGCAGGTCAGGGAGGCGCTGCGCCACTGCGGTACGCCGAACTGGAACAACGGGGCGGCCCTGGTGGCCCTCCGGGAGAACCTCGTCGCGACCATCACCGACCAGGTGGCCCGGGACGTGAAGCGGAACACCGATCTGGGCAACGGGCGCGACCGCACGGACTTCGACACCTGGTACACGAACACCGAGAACCAGATGAAGGCCCTGTTCAACGAACTCATCGGTGCGGCGAGGGCCGTTCACGAGGCGCTGTTCACGACGGTCCACGCCGCGTATGGCTACCCGGAGGGCGACACCGTCCCCGAGGCGGACTACTACGGGTGAGCGGCCGGCGTACCGCACCGGCCCCCTACGACGGCCGGGCCCGCCGACGATCACCCTTTCCGAGTGCCTCCGCCGGGCGGGGGTGGCGCAGGAGGGGGAGGGATGCCGTGCCGATCGTCGCCGCCAGGGCCGTGGAGGCGATGGTGATCCAGGCGAAGCCGGGGCGGGAGGCGTGTGTGGTGTCGCCGGAGAAGGCCGCGAAGAGGGAGCCGAAGAGGGACACGCCGATCGCCTCGCTGCCGAGGCGGACGGTGTTGATCCAGCCGGCCGCCATGCCCGCCTCGTTCTCCGGGAGTTGTGCCAGCGCCTCGCCGTCGACCAGGCCGGCCTGGAGTCCGAAGCCGATGCCGACGACCGCCATGGGGAGTGCCATCCAGGCCATGCCCCGGGGGGCGGTCGCGCCCGTCGCCAGCAGGCCCGCGACGAGCAGGGCGATACTCACGACCAGGATCCTGTCCACGGCCGTGCCCCGGGCCGCCAGGCGGCCGGCGACCAGCGGGGTGGCGAGGACGGGCAGGGTCAGGAACATCAGGAACGCGCCGCTGGCGCCCGCCGAGGAGCCGTAGGCGCCCTGGAAGAACACCGGCAGGTAGGCGACCGCGTTGGTGAAGGTGAACGAGGAGACCGCGACGACGAGGGTCATCGCGGCAAAGCGCCGGTCGCGCAGGGTGCGCAGGCTCAGCAGGGGGTCCGGCGCGGTGGACTCGCGGCGGACGAAGAGGCCGTAGCCGGCGAGTCCGGCGGCCGTGCAGAGGAGGAACGGCGGGGAGGCCCAGCCGGTCGCCGAGCCGAGTGCCAGTCCGCCGAGCAGCAGGGTCGTCGCCGCGCAGAAGAGCACCGCACCGGCGGCGTCGACGCGGGCCGCGCGGCGGCGTTCGTGCGCCGTGGCCCGGCGGATCAGCGGCATGCCGGCGCAGGCGACGGCCAGGCAGCACAGCTGTGCCGCGTAGACCGGACGCCAGCCGACGAGCTGGGTGAGCACACCGCACAGCGTCGGACCGAAGGCGAGGGAGAGGCCCGCGACCGAGCCCAGCACGGCGAAGGCACGCGTACGGCGCTCACCGGAGTACACCGACGACAGCATCGCCGACCCCACCGAGAACACGGCGCCCGCGCCCGCGCCCGCCAGCAGCCGGGCGGAGTCCAGCATCCAGTAGTCGACCGCGACCAGGCTGGCGGCCGACCCGGCGCCGAACGTCACCAGCCCGGCCAGGAGCGACCGCCAGCGGCCGAGGACGTCCGCGACGGAGCCCCACACCAGCGTGGAGCAGGCGAAGGTCAGCGTGAACCCGTTGAGCGCCCACTGCTCCCCCAGGGAGGAGGACCCGAGGTCGCGGGCGATGTCGCCCAGCGACACGGCCGTGCCGGACACCGACAGCGGGACCGTGAACACCGCGAGGACGATGACCGGCAGCACCGCACCGGTCCCGCGCACGCCGCCCCGCCGGATGCCGTCCGAGGTCACCGGGCCCCCTACGCTCGGGGACCGGCGGAAGGGGCGAGTCGCGGGCGTTCACCGGCCCGCCGGCACTCGTCGAGGAAGTCCACGATGTGCCCGAACACGTCCAGCGCGGCACCCCGGCCGATGAACGTGTCCAGGTGGCCGTAGCCCGGCACCTCCACGTACCGGACGTCGAGGCCCGGATGCCGGCGGCCGAGGATCTCGTGGCACAGCTTGTTGGAGTCGTACCAGAAGCGGTTCTCGTCCCCGGACAGCAGCATCAGCGGGGCGTCGATGCGGTCGGCGTTGTCCAGGGCGTTCTTCGGCAGCACGTCGTAGCGGCCGTCGGCGTCGTTGAACCGCATCATGGTGTGGGCCAGTTCGATGGCGCGCAGATGTGGCAGGACCCACATGGGCACGGTGCCGTACAGGTCGGCGAGGCGGTCGTGGGTACGCCGGTCGAGGTTGTCGTGCACGAACAGCGAACCGCCCACGCCCCACGAGTCATTGTGCAGGATCTGGCAGTTGGGGTCCTTGCACTCGGCGCCGAGGGAGACCTCCGCGAACAGCAGGGAGTACTTCGACCACAGTCCCACCTTCTTGATGTCGGTGGGGATGTGCGCGAACCGGGACCGCAGCAGCTCTCCGCCGAAGTGCAGCCGGGCCCGGGTCTTCCAGGACATCTTCGGGGTGAGGAACACCCCTTGCGCGACCACGCCGGCCAGCCCCGGCACCAGCCCGGCCGTCATGCTCAGCGACAGGCACAGGGCGCCGATGCAGTGCGCGACGACCAGCAGCGGACGGCCCTCGGTGTGCCGGCGCACCAGGGAGACGGCCTCGGGGATGTCGTAGAGGGCCACGTCGTCGAAGGTGTACCGCACCCGGCCCTCGTTGTACGGCAGCCGGCAGCTGCCCCGCCAGTCGAGCAGCCACGGTTCGTAGCCCGCGTCCAGCAGGACGTCGACCAGGTTGCGGGTCTCGGGCAGGACGAACATGTCGGAGGAGGCCGTCAGCCCGTGCAGGACCAGGACGGGCGGCCGGTCGGCGCCGTCCCCGGCCACGACGCGGGTCAGTCCGAGCCGGGTGCCGTCGGACGCGGTGAACGGGATGTCCTCGACCCGGGCGCCGAGGGCGTGGTGAAGGGGCCTCGGCGTCATCGGATCTCCTCTTTCTGGATCATCAGCTTCCTGAACTTGTGCCGCAGCTTGTCCTTGTCCCGGTCGATCGCGTCCCGCCGCAGGTCCAGCAGCTCGGCGGCGGCCCGCATCGACGGCTCCGCCAGCCCCATGCCGACCTGGACGAAGAACCACGACAGCCAGCTGAGTTTGGCCAGCCGCTGCTCCTGCGACGACAGGCGCGGGTCGACCCGGATGCCGTCGATCTGGTCGGGCACATAGCTGCGGCCCGGGACCCGGATCACACCGGCGAGGCTCGCCGGCTCGCCCTCGCGGCCGATCGTGATCTCCAATGTGCGGGTCTGCGCCCAGAAGTCGCGCCGGGCCCGGGCCGTCTTCCAGCCCTCCAGCCACCACCGGCCGCCGTCCCGGTCCTCGAGGGTCAGGCGGTAGCGCAGCAGCGGGTGGTCGTTGCCGTGCCGGTGCGGTACGCCCTCGTCGGGGCGGACCCAGATCTCGCCGTCCCGCACGGTCAGCGGCTCGGCGTGCAGCCGCTCGCAGAAGACCTGGCCGCGGACGTCGACCCTGCGGTGCCGGACGACCTGGTACATGCTCGCGATGGACAGCGTGAACGCCGTCCGGCAGGTGGTGTCGGGTGCCTGGCCGACCGGGCCGACCTGGCCCTTCATCCGTTCCCGGAACGACAGGTACGGCGGGTCCTCGCGGCTGGGCAGCCGGGCCACGCCGTCGCATGCCATCCGCTCGAACGCCTTCAACTGGGCCTCGGAGCCGTAGCGTTCGGGCAGCGGCAGTTCGTTGCGGGCCAGGAACTCCTCGGTGCGTTCGGCGTCCGCCGCCGGGCCGAACATCAGCGCCTCGAAGAGCTTGACGGCGGTCGGACTGCTCAGGATGCGGGCCAGGAAGTCGAGTTCGGGCACCGGGTCGGTCTCCTGGCGCCGCAGCAGCTCCTCGCGCCACTGCTGCCAGCCCATGGTGCGGACGTTCATCCCGGCCAGCTTCATGTCCTTGACCAGTTCCGGCAGGGTCTCCGCGCGGCCGGTCAGGTGGTAGTTGCGGCCCCACGCCCGCGGGTCGAGGACGACGGCGGCGGCGACCTTGCCGACCCAGTCCACCGGCGCCAGGTTCAGGTACCGGAACGCCGGTACGGTGCGGAAGCGGGAGATCGCCCCGATCAGCCCCGTACTCAGGTCGCTCGGGTTGTACACGCCGGTGCGGCTGTGCCCGCCGATGGCGCCCGGCCGCAGGAAGGTCACGGTCAGCCCGTGTTCGCGGGCCCGGCGCAGCGCGGCCTCGGCGGCCCACTTGGACTTGTCGTAGCCCGCGAACAGCCGGTCGAGGTGGGCGATCGGATCGTCCTCGGCCATCGTGGCGATCCCGACCTCGTTGAAGACGGCGACCGACGAGATGTGGTGCAGCGGCTTGGGCCGGCCGGTCATCGCCAGCTCGGCGAGGTGCAGCGGGCCCAGTACGTTGGTCTGCCGCAGGGAGGGGTAGCCGCGCAGGAAGTCCACGGCGGCGGCCACGTTGACGATGGAGTCGGTCTCGTGGGCGAGGCTGTCCCAGCGTTCCGGTGTCAGTCCGAGCCGCGGCTGCCGGATGTCCCCGGCGAGTACGGTGACCCGCCGCCGCACCTCGAACGTCCACGGCTGCTCGTAGCCCGCCAGGGCCTGGCCGAGGCGTTCCGCGGCGGCCGTGTCGTCGGCCGCGCGGACCAGGCACACCACCTCCGCGTCGCTCTGGCGCAGCAGGTCCAGCAGCATGTGGCTGCCGAGGAACCCGGTGGCGCCGGTGAGGAGGATCCGGCGCGGCCGGACCCGCTCGGCCTGCCGGCTGAACGGCAGGCGGTCGGCCAGCGCCAGGTCGGCGAGGATGGTCCGCACGTCCTCGTCCGCCGCGGTACCGGCGCCGCCGGCCGGGGTCGTGTGGCCTGCGGGGGCCGCGGGAAGGGGCGTGGCCGCCGTCGCGGTGGTGCCGGTGGCGCGCTGGGCCAGACGCCGGGGGCGGGCGTCCGCGAAGACGTCGTCCAGGCTCATCCGCAGATCGAGTTCGCGGGTCATCAGCGCGACGAGTTCGACCGCGTCCACGGAGGACAGGCCGGCGTCGAACAGGTCCGTGTCGAGGTCGGCCGCGCCGTCCGGCAGGAAGCGGGCGGCGAGGCCGGCGATGGCCGTGGCGAGCGGGTCGACGGCGGTGGGGTGCGCCACCGCCGACCCGTTTGGCGCCGCCGGCGTCACCGCCGGGCCGGCAGGCGCCTCCGGCACCGGGCCGGGGTGCGTCCGGGACGCCGGAGCCGTGGGTGGTGGGGTCGTAGGGCCGGTGGGTGCCTGCGAAGCCGGATCCGGAGGTGTACGAGGGGTCTGGCCCGCAGGGGTGTGGGTGGCCGGGCCGGCGGGGTTCCGTGGGGCCGGGCCGGTCGTCGACCTGCGGAAGCGGGCCAGCAGATCGGCCGCCTGGCCGCGGCCGGGACCGCGCCGCTCGATCACCTCCTCGTCGGGCCGACGGCTGACACTGCGGTCGCGGTTCGTGCCGCCGCCCGCCTCAGGCATTGCTGACCTCCGCTGCGATGTCCGATCCGAGGTCCCAGGAACGGAACTCCCGGAGTTGCTCCGGCGCCAGGGCCGTCTCCAGCCGGGGCGCGTCGACCTCGCCGCCGCCCAGGCGGGAGACGAGCCGCCGTGCCGGTGTGTTGCGTGGGGTGTTCTCGGCCACGATCCGTACCGTCGCGCACCCGAGGGCGTCCGCGCGGTCGGCCAGCCAGGCCAGCAGCCGGTCCTCGACGCCGCGGCCGAGGACCCGGCAGCTCATCATCCAGGCGACGACCTCCAGCACGCCGTCGACGGGCCGGACGGCGAGGACGCCGATCTGTCCGTACGCGCCGAACCGGTCGCGTGCGGTCGCCGTCCACACCTCGCCCTCCTGGCAGAGCCGTTCGAGCCGGGCGGCGTCCAGCGGCAGGGGCCGGAGGTTGAACTGGTTGGTGCGCCTGCTGAGCTGGATGGTGCGTTCGGCCGTGTCGGTGCCGACCGGCTCGATGTCCAGTTCCAGCTTGAGGCTCTCCAGGAAATCCGCGAACCCCAGCTGGGCGCGGGCCGCGTCGCGTACCCGTTCCTGCCGGTAGAACTCGGCGCGGGAGGCGTCCTCCGTGGTGGCCGCGCGCGGCACCATGGGCCACAGCCGGGTGACGAAGTCGGCGAGTTCGGCGGCGGGCGGGCAGGTCAGGCTGAGCACCTCGGGCAGCCGGGCGCGCACCCCCGCGATCTCCACCGGGTTGTCGTCCAGGAAGAGGAAGCTGTCCAGGCCGAGGTTCAGGTCTTCGGCGATCCGTACGATCCTGGTCCACTTCGGTTCCCAGGCCGCGGAGACGGCGGCGAAGTGCTCCCGGCGCAGCAGGCTGTCCGGCCGGTCGAGGACGCTGTGCACGGTCTCCTCGTCGTTGTTGGAGACGAGGGCGAGCAGCACGCCTGCCGCCCGCCACTGCAGCAGCCGGCGGGCGAGCAGGGCGCGGGGGCCGGTCAGGTCGACGTTCTCCGGTCCGGCCTCGCCGGCGATGCCGCTCCACAGCGTCTCGTCGCCGTCGACCACGATGACCTTCGGCGCGCGGCGGCGGATCTTCCAGACCACATCGGCGAGGCGCAGCGCGACCACCGCCTGGAACTCCTCCTCGAACGGCAGATGGGCGATGTCGTCGGTGTGCTGGTCGAAGATGCCGTCGAGGGGGCCGGGGGCAGCTTCGGCGGGGACGGTCCCGCCGTCGGCGGCCAGGTCGCCGGCCCAGGAGTCGGCGGACAGGACGGCGATGCCCGGCTGGTCGGCCAGTCGTTCCGTCACCTCCCGTTCCCAGGCACGCAGCCGCTCGTCCCGCGACCGCTCCGGGAGGAAGGCGACGACGAGCGGGGTGCGGGTGCGGTCGGCGAGGGCGCGCAGCGCGGCCGGGTATTCCTCGGCGAGCTGGCCGAGCAGGCCGGTGTCCTGCGGGGCGAAGCGGGTCAGGTCGCCGGGACGGAGCAGGACCAGGCCGGCGGCGGTGGCCGGCTGGGCGAGGACGCCGTCCGGGTCGTGCAGGGCGGCCAGGACCTGGTGGTAGGGCGCCTCCACGACGTCGTAGGGGCCGCCCTCCACGTCGGTGTCCTCCAGGGCGACCGTCAGCAGGGCCGGGAGGTTGCCGAGGGCGAAGGTGGCCGCCACCGCGATCTGGCCGGCCGGGTGGCCGCCGGCGGGGGCGCCGTCCTGTCCGGCGGGGGCGGGGGCCTGCGGGGTGACGGGAGCGCCGTGCGGGGTCGGACCGGTCGCCTCCCCGGACGGGTGGTGGGGGCCGGGCATCGGAACGGTGCCGGTGGGCGTCGGGCCGGCCGGGGCAGTGGGGGAACCGTCGGCGGACGCACGTGCCGCGTGCTCCACGACCACCGCCTCGGGTTCGTCGGCCAGTCGGGCGGCGACGGCGAGGACACCCTCGGCCAGGGCCGCGCAGTGCGCGTCGTCGAGGACGTCGGTGTTGTACTCCAGTCCCACCTTCCCGAGGCCGGGCATCACCGTGACCATCAGGTCGAGGTCGGAGTAGCCGGTGCCCGCCGGCAGGACGCGAAGGCCCTCGGCGGCCCCGGCCTGCGGTGGCATGTAGTTGAAGTACACCTCCACCAGTGGGGCGTCCTTGCGGTGCAGCCCCTCCTGGACCAGCGCCGGCATGGCGTCGAAGAAGGTGATGCCGCGTTCGAGCACCCGGCTGAGCCGCCCGTCGGTGCGCCGCAGCACGTCGGTGCCGGTGTCGCCGGGCTCGACCTGGGCGGCGAACGGGATGGGCAGGCCGAAGTATCCGACGGCGTCGAGCGCGCCGACGTGCATGCGGGTGTCCACCGGCACCGCCAGCACGAACCGGTCCCGGGCGCGCAGCCTTGCCAGGTGCAGCGTCAGGGCGCCGAGCCAGAACGCGGCGGGCGTGATGCCCAGCCGGGTCGCCCGGTCCGTCACCCGCCGCGCCAGCTCGGGCGGCAGGCCGGCCAGGTGCATGGCCGAGCGGTGCGAGCGCCGGGCGGGGCGGGGGCGGGCCAGTTCCAGGTCGAGCCGCCGGACCCCGGCGAAGTCGTCGCGCCAGTCCCCCGCGGTCGCCCGCTCGCCGGCCGGTGCGCCGGGACGGTCGGGCGGGGTCGCCTGGGCCCGCAGCAGGAGGTCGATGTCGCGGTTGGTGACGACGGCGGGCGGTGCCTGGCCGGTCAGTTCGGCGCCGAGTCCGTGGGCGACGAGCATGAGGGACGCGAGGTCGGACACGGCGTGGTGCGCGCCGAACACCAGTATCTGGTCGCCCGACGGATAGGCGAGCAGTTCGAACCGCCACAGCGGGGAGCGTGTCAGGTCGAACGGCGGTTCCATCAGCGCGCACAGCCGCCGGTCCGGGTCGGTGCCGTCCTCGACCGCGCTCCAGCGCACCAGTTCGCCCGCCGGGGTGCGGCGGACCTCCAGCCGCTGTCCGCCGTCGGTGTCCGCGACGATCGCGGTGCGCAGCGCCGCGTGCCGGCCGGCGAGCCGGGAGATCGCCTCGGTGAGACGGTCGGCGGTGGTCGGGGTGTCGAGTCGTACGGCCAGTCCGATGTGGTGGGTGACGCTCGGGGTGCCGTGCTGCTCGGCGCGCAGCAGCCGTACGACGTCCCGGGTGGCCGGGTGGTGTGCGACATCGGGGACGTCGGGGATCTCGGTGTCCGACGGGTCCGCCGCGCTCGCCGTGGACGGCGTCGCGCCCTCGGGGCCGGCCGCCTCGGTCGCGGCCTCGGCGAGGATGTGGTCGGCGAGGCTGTCGAGGGTGGCTCCGTTGAACATCGTCGCGATCGGCAGGCTCTGGCCGAAGTCGGCCTCGACGAGGCCGCGGATCTGCATGGCCATCACGGAGTCCAGGCCCTGTCCGACCAGGGAGGCGGCCGGGTCGAGGTCGTCGGCGTCGAAGCCCATGGTGCGCGCGAACCGGTACCGCAGCCGCTCCACCACCGCCTCCCGGGTGGTCGGCACGACGGGTCCGGCGGCGCCGGCCCGCGTCCCGGAGGCGGGTACGGCGGCCCGGCGGCGCGCGGGGACGAGCGCGGCCAGCAGCGGGGGCAGCAGGGCGGGTTCGGTGGTGCGCAGAACGGGCAGGTTGAGGGCCGCCGCCACCAGTACGGCGTGACCGGTGCCGTCGGCGGAGGCGTGCCGGGTCAGCGCGGCGTCCAGGAGGGTGAGCCCCTGTTCGGTGGCGAGCGGGCTGATCCCGCCGCGGCTGATCCGCTCCAGGTCCGTCTCGGCGAGGTGCCCGGTCATTCCGGTGGCCTCGGCCCACAGGCCCCAGGCCAGCGACAGGCCGGGCAGTCCGGTGCGGCGGCGGTGCTCCGTCAGGGCGTCGAGGAAGGCGTTCGCGGCGCCGTAGCCGCCCTGTCCGGCCCCGCCGAGGACGCCCGCGACGGACGAGAACACCACGAAGGCGGACAGGTCGGCGGCCGCCGTCAGCTCGTGCAGGTGCCAGGCGGCGTCGGTCTTGGGCCGCAGCACCCGGTCCAGGCCGTCGGCGTCGACCGATTCGATCGTGCCGTCGTGCAGGACGCCCGCCGAGTGGATGACGGCGGTCAGCGGGTAGCGTTCCGGGATCTCGCCGAGGGCCCGCTCCAGCTGGGCGCGGTCGGCGACGTCGCAGGCCACTACGGTGACCTCGGCACCGGCGGCCGTGAGTTCGTCCCGCAGCGTCTCGACGCCCTCCGCCTCGGGGCCGCGCCGGGACAGCAGCAGCAGGTGCCGGGCGCCGAGGCGGGCGGCGTGCCGGGCCACCTGCGCGCCGATTCCCGTCGTGCCGCCGGTGATCAGGACGGTGCCCGTGCCGAGGGCGGCGCGGACGTCGCCGGCCGGGTCGGTCGCCTGCCGGCGCAGCGCGGGCGCGTACCGGCGGCCGGACCGGAGCGCCAGCTCGGGCCGTCCGGAGCGCACGGCGCCGAGAATCTCCTCGTCGAGGCGGGCGAGACGGTCGGTGTCGTCTGCTTCGGGGTCGTTCTCCTCGGGGTCGGTGTCGACCAGGACGATCCGGCCGGGGTTCTCCGCGCGGGCCGCCCGCACGAGTCCCCACACCGCGGCGTGGGCGAGGTCGACCGGCGTGCCCTCGGCCTCGGCGCCGGTCGGCACGGCCCCGCGGGTCACGACGACCAGCCGCTCCCCGGCGGGCCGGTCCCGCGCCAGCCACTCCTGGAGACCGCGCAGTGTCTCGTGGAGCACCGCACGGATCCGGGCCGGCGTGTCCCCGGTGTCCGCTTCCGCGCCGGTGACCTTCAGGAGCGTCGGTGCCGGCGCGCCGGGGCCGTTGTCGGCGGCCGGGGCCTGGTCGTGCTCGGTCCACTCGACGGACAGCAGCGCCTGAGTGCCGCTGTCCGCGAGGGTGAGGTCGTCGGCGGTCACGGCGCGCACCAGGAGGGAGTCGACGCGGGCGACCGGGACGCCCGCCGGGTCGGCCGCCTCGACCGTGAAGGTGTCCGGGCCGCTCGGCGCGATGCGGATCCGCAGCTCGCTCGCGCCCCGCCCGTACACGGTGACGCGGCCGAAGGAGAACGGCAGCGGTGTGCGCCCGGTGCCGCCCTCCGTCCCGCGTGCCGCCGCCGCTTGCAGCGCCGCGTCCAGCAGCGCCGGGTGCAGGGTGAACCGTGCCGCGTCCTCCGCCTGCCGGCCGGGCAGGGTGACCTGCGCGAACACCTCGTCACCGGACCGCCATACGTCCGACAGCCCCTGGAACGCCGGGCCGTACTCCAGCCCGATGCCGGCCAGGGTCGCGTAGTGGGCGGCCGGGTCCAGCCGGTGTGCCCGCTCGGGTGGCCAGGCCGTGCCGTACGGTGGCCGGCCGGGCTCCGGTGGCGCGGCGGCGGGTTCCTCGACCAGGAGTCCGCTCGCGTGGTGGGTCCACTCCCGGGTGCCGTGCGGGCGGGAGTGGACCTCCACCGTGCGGCCCGTGGCGCCGGCCGCTCCGACCTGCACCTGGAGGTCGGTCTCGCCGTGCTCGGGCAGGGACAGCGGCGCGTGCAGGGTCAGGTCCCGTACGCCGGCGCAGCCGGCCTCTTCCGCGGCGCGCAGTGCCAGTTCGACGAAGGCGGTGCCGGGGAGGAGCACGGTGCCGAAGACGGCGTGGTCCGCCAGCCAGGGGTGGGACGTACGGGAGAGCCGCCCGGTCAGGACGATGTCCTCGCCGCCCGCCAGGGTGAGCGCGGCGCCCAGGAAGGGGTGCCGTACGGCGTCGAGTCCTACGGCGCCCACGTCGGTGCCGGTGACGGCGGGCTGCCAGTAACGCCGGTGCTGGAACGGGTAGGCGGGCAGGTCCACCAGCCGTCCTTCACCCGTCCACACCGGCCAGTCGACGTCCACGCCGGCGACGAACACCTCGGCCGCGTGCCGCAACAGCTGCGGCATTTCGTCTTCGTCACGGCGCAGGGTGCCCACCGCGGTCACGCCGGCCATGCCCTTGTGGTCGGCGTTCTGGACCACGGCTCCGAGGAGGACGGGGTGTGGACTGACCTCGATGAAGACCCGGTTCCCGGCCTCCAGCAGCGTCTCCAGCGCCCGGTCGAAACGCACCGTCTCCCGCAGATTCGTGAACCAGTACTCCGCATCCATCACCGCCGTATCCA
>NZ_JBVHXT010000043.1:0-80526 GCF_055569255.1 Streptomyces sp. NPDC029296 | reverse complement strand
CTGCACACCTACAATCACCACCGCGGACACACCGCGCTGAAAGGGCAACCACCCGCCAGCCGCGTCCCCAACCTCACGGGTCAGTACAGCTAGCCGGTCACCCGGCCGCCCACAGGTCACCCACCGGAGCACGGGCACGTACCATGGCCGCATGTCGTTCCTCCGCCGCCGCAGCGCGACCCCTGCCGGACCCGACTTCGACGTGCTGGCCATGGACCCGGGCGACTGGCCCGGCAATCTCGGCGCGGGCCTGCTGCCCGCCCCCGACGGCACCTGCCAGGGCGTCTTCCTGCGCTACGACCTGTTCGGCGGACGCGGCCCCGCCATGATCATCGGCAATCTCCCGGAGGGCTCCCCGGCCCGCGACGTCGCCGAGGACGAGATCCCCTTCGAGGTCGGCCAGCTGCTGCTGGCGCTGGAGAACGACGAGGACGTCACCGTGGTCGGCACCGAGGACACCCCGGTGCTCCAGGGCGACAACCTCCTCATCGTGCGGCGGCTGAAGCTCTCGGAGAGCCGGATCTCCTGCGTCCAGTTCGACCGCAGCGACGGCGTCCTCGTGACCATCGCCGCCTGGGACCGGCCCATCACCGACGACCTGTACGCCCTGCTGAAGCCGCTCCCGGCGGAACTGTTCCAGCAGGGCTGACACCCACAGGCCCTAGCGGGCCCCGTCCCCGACCGTCACGTCCGCGGCCCGGACGAAGGCGACCCGGTGGCCGTACTGGATCTCGTAGTACCGGTCCCCGCCCGTCACCACCCGGTGCCCGTCCGGGGTGAAGGTGACCGCGTAGTAGTACTCGCCCGGCACCTCGTCACCGACCACGTACCGCTGCCCGGCCGGGACCGTGTACGGCAGCGGCACCACCGACTGGGCGGGCACACCCTGCGGGTAGGCCGCCTTCTCCGGATAGGCACGGCCGTACACCGGGACGCTCGCCAGACCCTCGCGCGGGGTCACCACCAGGCCCCTCGCGGGCACCGCCGTGCGCTCGCCGGCCGGGTCGCGGAACCAGGCCTTCTGCCCGAGGTACCAGATGGCCGTCCAGTCGCCCCAGCGGTCGGCCACCGCGTACTGCTGGCCGGTGGAGACCCGCGAGGACAGATCGTTCACCCCGTCGGTCGGGTCCGTCCTCAGGCCGATGTCCCTGACCAGCGGCGCGTTCTCGTCGTGGTCCGTGTACAGCCGCACCTCACCGGAGCCGTGCGCGGGGCAGGGCTCGCCCTTCGCGGCGCAGCCGGTGTACACGGGCCGGTTCGCGTCGTAGTCCGGCAGCACCGTCAGCACGCCCGAGCGCGGTCCGGCCGTGGGCCGCAGCGGCCGGCCCAGCAGCCGGAAGTAGTGCCGCCAGTCCCAGTACGGGCCGGGGTCCGTGTGCATCCCCGGAAGGGTGGAGGCGGTCGGCCCGGGCACGTTGTCGTGGCCCAGGACGTGCTGCCGGTCCAGCGGGATGCCGTACGTCCTGGCCAGGTACCGCACCAGCCGCGCCGAGGAGCGGTACATCTCCTCCGTGTACCAGGCGTCCGGAGCGGCGAGGAACCCCTCGTGCTCGATGCCGATGGACCGGGCGTTGACATCCCAGTTGCCGGCGTGCCAGGCCACGTCCTTCGCCTTCACATGCTGGGCGATCAACCCGTCGGTCGAGCGAATCGTGTAGTTCCACGACACATAGGTGGGGTCCTGGATCAGGTGCATGACCCCTTCCCAGGAACCCTCCGTGTCATGGATGACGATGTACTTGATCCGCTGGGACGCCGGGCGGTCGCCGAGGTCGTGGTTGCCGTAGTCGTTGTCCCCGAACTCCTCGTAGGGCGCGGGGACCGAGGTGCACGCGACCGACCGGGGGCACTCGGTCCCGTCCGCGGGCAGGGTGCGCAGGCCCGCCGCCCGCAGCCGCCCGGTGTCCGGGCGCACCCCGGGCCGGGCGGCCAGGGTCACCAGCTGGCCGTCGTCCGTGACCCGTTCCTCGCCGCCGCGCAGCACGCCGTACACGTCGTCGGCGTACGCGGCGGCGGTCGCCGTGTCGTCGGCCCCGGAGAACCGGGCCACCGCGCCGTACCAGTCGGCCGGGTCGGCGCTCGCCGGTGCGCCCAGCTCCTTTTGCGCGGCGGCGAGCAGTGCGGCGCCGCCGGCCACGTTCGCCGCCGGGTCCGCGCGCAGCCGCGCGGCCGGGATACCGGTCAGCTCCGCGGCCCGCGGCAGCGTCCGCAGTCGCGCCGGGACCGCCGAGGGCGCCGGCGCCCCGGCCGTGGGGTGCGGCGCGGGACGGGCGGTGTCGCCGCGGGCGTCCTCCGTGCCGTGGGCGAAGTGCTCCGTGGCGGCGAGCGCGGTGCGGGCGTCGGTGAGGTGCATGGGGCCGTAGCCACCGGTCACGCTGGGCGCGCCGCCGTGCCGGTCCCAGCGGGACTGGAGATAGGAGACGGCCAGCAGCAGGCTCTGCGGTACGTCGTAGTCGGCCGCCGCGGTGGCGAACGCCTGTTGCAGGCGGTGCGCGGAGGAGTCCGGGGCGGGGTGGGCGGGAGCCGCGCCGAGCGGGGACAGCAGCAGGGCCGCGGAGGCGAGCGGGACGACGGCCCGCAGCGGGCGTCCGGGGCCGGCCGGGGCCGGGGGAGCGGTGGCGGGTCCTCGCAAGGCGGCCTCCAGTGAAGGGCGGGACGTGCGGCGCCGGGCTGGGTCAGTGGTACCGGCTGTCCGACGTCCCGTCAATGAGGCCGACAGGAGGGCGACTTCCCACGTCGTGGAGGGCTCGCGACGAGTTTCGCGGGGGTGTGGTCCGGGCCTGCGGGGCGTCACTGGCGTACACCACTGGCCACCGCCCCGGCCCGCACGAAAGGTCCGCGGTGCGCCACCGCTCGGGGCGCACCGCGGACCGCCCCCCCGTCAGCGGGTGCCGACCGCCGCGCGTACCGCCTTGCGGGCGAGCTGACAGTCGTCGTGCAACCGCCGCAGCAGCAGCCGCTGTTCCTCGCCGGACGACATGGCGCCCGGCTGTGCCGCGCCGGGGACGGGCGGGGTCGCCTCCCGCATCGAACGCTGCACGGCCGTCTCGACGGTGCGGATCTCCCGGGTCAGCAGCAGCATCAGGTTCACCAGGAAGGCGTCCCGGGAGGCCGGGCCCGCCGACTGGGCGAGCTGACTGATGTGCCGCCGGGCCACCGGAGCGGCGTCCCCGAGGGCCAGCCACAGCGTCGCCAGGTCGTAGCCCGGCAGGTACCAGCCCGCGTGCTCCCAGTCCACCAGCGCCGGACCGGCCGGGGACAGCAGGATGTTGGACAGCAGGGCGTCGCCGTGGCAGAACTGGAGCATGCCGTGCCGGCCCACCTCGTGGGCGATGCCGTGCAGCAGTTTCTGCAGGTCGCCGAGGTCCCGGTCGGTGAGCAGGCCCAGCTCGTGGTACCGGGAGATCCGGGCGGCGTAGTCCAGCGGCATGTCGAAGGTGCCCGCCGGGGGCCGCCAGGCGTTCACTCGGCAGATCGTGCCGAGCGCGGCCCGGATGTCCGCGCGCGGCGGTGCCTCCATCGGATGCCGCTGCGACGCCACCGGGCGGCCCGGCAGCCGTTCGATCACCAGCGTGCAGTTGTCCGGATCCGCCGCGATCAGCCTCGGCACCCGCACCGGCGGCCGGTGCCGGACGAACGAGCGGTATGCGGCTATTTCCTGACGGCTCCGCTCCACCCAGGCGGACGAGTGGTCCAGGAGGCACTTGGCGACCGCCGTCCCGCGTCCCGTCGTCCCCACCAGGAGGACCGACCGCCCACTCTGCCGCAGCACCTGCACCGGGGCGAACTCCGGGCAGATCCGGTGCACCGAGGCGAGCGCGGTCCGCAGCCGTGCGCCCTGCGGGCCGGACAGGTCCAGTCGCCCGCTGAGCGGCTGGGTCCCGGGCCGGCCCGGGACCCGCCGGGGCCGGACCACCCCCGGCACGGGGACGCCCGGACGCGCCACCGGGTCCAGGTACGGCCCGCCGCCCGCGGGACGGGAGCGCAGCGGCCGGACCGGGGCGGACACGGAGGACGATGCTGCGTACATGGGAAAGACAGATCCCTTCGTGTGCCTGCTGTGCCTGCCTGTACGTCCGCACGCCGAACGCGTGCTCGCGGGGGCGTGCCCCGTGAGCGTGGTTCGGGAGCGTGCGCCCACCCGACCCGGCCCTCCGGGCACACCCTGGGGAATGTGCCCGGCATGTGCGACCGGACGGCCGTCACCGGGAGGTGGCGGACCGGGTCGGGGTGGCGCTTTCCTACCTGACACCCGATGGCCGGTGGCACACCATCTGGCGGACCCTGGCGAACCGTGGCGAATAGTCGCCCGGCAACCCGCACCCGGCTACTGTCAACTCAGCCGAGAACCTGGGGGCTTGACGTGAGCGGACGACCCAACACCCGCCTTTCGGACCTGTTCGGCCTGGCCGGCTGGACGAAGGGCGAACTCGCGAGGCAGGTCAACCGGCAGGCGGCGGCCATGGGCCACTCCCAGCTGGCGACCGACACCTCCCGGGTACGGCGGTGGATCGACATGGGAGAGATCCCGCGCGATCCCGTGCCGCGGGTGCTGGCGGCCCTGTTCACCGAGCGTCTCGGCCGTGTCGTGACCATCGAGGACCTCGGTCTGGTACGGCAGGGGCGTGCGGGGAAACGGCAGGGCGACGGGATCGAGGAACATCCCGACGGCCTGTCCTGGCCGCCCGAGCGGACCGCCGCGGTCCTCACCGAATTCACGGGAATGGACCTCATGCTCAACCGACGCGGCTTGGTGGGCGCGGGTGCCGCGCTCGCCACGGGATCCACACTCAGCGGTGCCATGCACGACTGGCTGCACACCGACCCGGCCCTGAGGGCCGATGCCCCTGTTCTCGACGACCCCTTGCACGCCGACCCGGCCGGGTTCGACCGGTACGAGGCCGCTCCCGTCGGATCCCAGGAGATCGAGGCGCTGGAGCGCTCGGTCGAGGTGTTCCGGGCGTGGGACGCGGCCCGCGGCGGCGGGCTCCAGCGCAAGGCGGTGGTGGGCCAGCTCAACGAGGTGGGCGGCATGCTCGCCTACCACCATCCGCCCCACCTCCAGCGGCGCCTGTGGGGCGTCGCCGCCAACCTCGCCGTCCTGGCGGGCTGGATGTCGCACGACGTCGGCCTGGAGCCCACGGCGCAGAAGTACTTCATGATCGCCGCGCACGCCGCCCGGGAGGGCGGTGACCGGCCGCGTGCCGGGGAGGCGCTGTCCCGGGCGGCCCGGCAGATGGTGCACCTCGGCCGCCCGGACGAGGCCCTGGACCTGATGAGGCTCGCCCGGTCCGGTGCGGGGGACCGCCTCCAGCCGCGTACGAAGGCGATGTTCCACACCATCGAGGCCTGGGCGCAGGCGTCGATGGGCAAGGGGCAGGCGATGCGCCGCACGCTCGGGCGGGCGGAGGACCTGTTCGTCGTCGACCGGCAGGACGCGGCGACGCCGGACTGGATGCAGACCTTCAAGGACGCCGACCTGTACGGCATGCAGGCGCTGGCCTACCGCACCCTGGCGGAGTTCGACCCGGGCGCGGCCGAACACGCCCGGCACTACGCGCAGAAGGCCCTGGCCCTGCGGGTGGACGGGCGGGAGCGCTCGAAGATCTTCGACCATCTGTCCATGGCGTCCGCCTGCTTCATCGCCGACGACCCCGAACAGGCCGACCGTTACGCGCGGCTGGCCCTGATGGCGATGGGCTCGAACTCCTCGCGTCGCACCTGGGACCGGCTGCGGCAGATGTACCGCCTGACCGCGCAGTACGCCGGTTCTCCGAAGATCCAGCAGTTGCGGGAGGAGATCAGCGTCTCCCTGCCCGAGCAGCGGGCGGGGACGGCCGGCGCCGGCGTACAGGCGTAGGGCCCGCGCGCCGTCCGGTCCGGCGGGCCGGCTGCCGGCCCGCGGTGGTGAAGCGTCAGGCGGTGGCCGTCGTCATGCGGTGACCTTCGCGGCGAGCACGCACGCGTCGTCCTCGCGCCCGGGTCCGCCGAACTCCTCGACGACCGTGCGCACACAGTCCCGCGCGGTGTGCGCGGGGCCGAACCGGGGGGCGAGGCCGAGCAGCCGGTCCGCGGCCGCCGTCCCGTCGTGCTCGGGAAGCAGGGTACCGGTGTGCAGCAGGAGCAGGTCGCCCGGTCGCAGGGTGACGGCGGCCTCTTCGTAGACGCTGCCCGAGGAGGCGCCGAGAGGAGTGCCGTCCGGTGCGTCGAGCAGGCGCCCCGTCCCGTCGCGGTACAGCAGCGGGGCGGGGTGTCCCGCCCGCGCCCAGACCAGGGTGCGGGTCGTGGGCCGGTAGCGGCAGCAGACGGCGCTGCCGAGGGCGGGCTGCGCGGCGGTGTCGAGCAACCGGTTCAGCAGGGTGAGCAGCCGGCCGGGCCGGGTCCCGGCCATCGCCATGCCGCGTACGGCGCCGAGCAGCATCGCCATGCCGGAGGCGACCGCCTGCCCGGTGAGACCGCCCGCGGTGAGCAGGGTCTGGCCGTCGGCGAGGTCCAGCGCGTCGTACCAGTCGGCGCCGATCAGGGTGGCGGTCGCGGCCGGGAGGCGGTGGGCGGCCAGGTCCAGGGTCACCGGCCCCTGGTGCGTAAGCCGCAGGGAGCCGTGCCAGGGCGGCAGCACGGCTTCCTGTAACTCCGCCGCGATCCGGTGCTCGGTCCGCTCCCGCCGGCGGTGCCGGTGCAGCGAGTCACGGGTCTCGCTCACCGTCCGCTGGCTGCGGCGCAGTTCGCTGACGTCGCGGAGCACGGCCCACATGGAGGTCGTGCCGCCGTCGGCGCCGAGCACGGGTTCGCCCATCATGTGGACGGTCCGCACGACGCCGTCGGGGCGTACGACGCGGAACTCGCCGTCGATGGGCCTCGCGTCGACCAGGCAGGCCGTCACCATCTCGGTGAGTTTCGGCCGGTCCTCCTCCGGCACCAGGCCGGGCAGTTCGTCCAGGGTGAGGGCGGGGCGGGCCGGGTCGAGGCCGAGGATCCGGTACAGCTCCGCGGACCAGGTGGCCTCGTCCGTCAGCAGGTTCCACTCGGCGCTGCCGACGCGGCTGAGCAGCGAGCCGTCCTGGGCGGCCGGTGCCGGCGGGGTCCGCTCGGCCGGCGGTCCGTCCCGCAGCTGGGCCAGGTGGGCGTCCACGTCGTTCAGTTGGTGCAGGGCGAGGTCGTACAGCGCACGCTGCCAGCGTTCCTCGGGGTCCGCGCCGTCGACCCGGGTGCCGCGGCGTACGGCGTCCACGTCGCCCTTGAGCCGCCGCGTCTGCGTGATCAGCGCCTCGACCGAGCCGCGGCCGGGCGGCTGGGCGGCTGGGCGGTCCGCGGAGACTGGGGACGGCATGAGCACTCCGGAATGGGGGGACGGTACGGCGGGCGGCGGTGGGGGACCGTTACGACTCTTGCACAGCCCGCGACGGCCTGTAAGGGATTTGGCAACACACGATACGGTGGTGCCTCAGGCATATGCCAGGGTCCTTGAAGAGGCATCGAAGGGGACGAACGGCCGTACTCGTCGCGCCGGTCAAGTCGTAGGCTGGGTACGCGAGTTGGGTGAGACGGGCGGTCCGGTCCCGGTGTTCGCGCGGATGTTCGCCGACATCGCGTTCCGTGAAGCGGCCGAGCGGCCGGTACCTGCCGAATTCTGACCGGAATTGACGCCATGTGAGGGGCCCGCGCGGACTCCTTATGAGCATGGACACCACCGTCGCACAGCTCGCCCACGCCCGCCTCGTCGCCGCAGGGGACCAGGAGGTCCCGGTGCCCGCCACGCTCCGGTACACCGCGGACGACCCGCTCGCGGTGTACCTGGACTTCCCCGCCGAGGCCGCCCTGCACGGGGAGGAGGTCACCTGGACCTTCGCCCGCTCCCTGCTCGACGAGGGGCTCGGGGCCCCGGCCGGCCACGGGGACGTACGGATATGGCCCTACGGCCGCACCCGGACCGTCATGGAACTGCACTCGCCGCACGGCATGGCCCTGCTGCTCTTCCGGGCGGCGGTGCTGCGGGGCTTCCTCGGGCGCACGTACGAGGTGGTGGCGAGCGGCGAGGAGGACGTGTCGGGGGTGGTGGAGCGGGGGCTGAGCGCGCTGTTCGGGGGCGTGTGAGCCGGTCCGGCGGCGCCCCGGTGCCCCGCTCGCGCGGCCGTGGGCGTCAGCGGCCGGGCCGGGCGTACAGGTCCGGGCGGGGGGCCGGTTCGACCGGCACCCGGGTGCCGGTCTCCAGGGACCGCACGCCCGCCTCGGCGACCACGGACGCGGCGTAGCCGTCCCAGGCGCCCGGACCGGTGACCTCGCCGCGCCGGGTGGCGTCGACCCAGGCCTGCACCTCGCGGTCGTAGGCGTCGGCGAACCGGACGAGATAGTCCCGCGCCACCTCCTCGCGGGCGCCGTCCGGGGTGGTGACCACCATGGTGTGCGCCTCGCCGATCCGCGCGCTGCCCGCCTCGCACACGGCCTCGCAGCGGACCTGGTAGCCGAAGCCGCAGTTGACGAACACCTCGACGTCCACCAGGGCCCCCGACTCCGTTTCGAACAGCACGAACTGCGGGTCGAGCAGGCCCTCGGGCGCGCGCGAGGACGGCGCGGGCCGCAGCACGGTGACCGCCGTCAGCTCCTGCCCGAGCAGCCACCGGGCCGCGTCGATCTCGTGCGACACCGAGCTGTTGACGAGCATGGCGCTGGTGAAGTGGCCGGGGGAGGAGGCGTTGCGGTGCGTGCAGTGCAGCATCAGGGGCCGGCCCAGGGCGCCGTCGTCCAGCAGCGCCTTCAGCCGCCGGTACTCCGCGTCGTAGCGGCGCATGAAGCCGATCTGCGCCAGCCGGCGGCCGAGCGCCGCCTCGGCCTCCACCACCCGCAGGGCACCGGCGGAGTCCGGCACCATGGGCTTCTCGCACAGCACCGGCAGCCGACGATCGAAGGCGGCGAGCAGGGCCTCCTCGTGCGCGGGGCCCGGGGACGCGATCAGGACCGCCGCCACGCCGGGCGCGTCGAGCGCGGCCAGCGGGTCGGTGTGCACCGTGACCCGGTCCAGCCCCGCCGCCGCGGCCTCGGCCCGGGCGAGGTCGGGATCGGCCACCGCCGCCACCCTGGCGCCGCTGACCACCCGGTCGAGGCGCCGAATGTGGTCCGCTCCCATGTGTCCGGCACCCAGTACCGCCACACCCAGCAGCTCACCCATGCGCACGCTCCCTTACGCCGACGATCACGCCGTAGCGTACGCGGCGCGCGGGGAGAGCGGGCCGGGAGCGGCGCGGTGCGGCGGCGCTCCGGCTTCGCGCCGCCGCGGGCGGGGGTCCCTCAGTACCGCAGCACCCCGGCGATGCCGTTCGCGTCGGCCAGCGTGCCGTCCGGGACGAAGCGCACGTCGGCGCCGGTCTCCAGGCACCGCTCGACGATCTCGTCCACGATGTCGTCACGGGCGTCCAGGTCCCCGGACTCGGCCGGCTCGAGGTGGTCACCGGTCTCGCGGACGGTCGTGCGGTAGTTCTCCTCGACGGCCAGCAGCCGGACGCGGCCGTCCCGGGCGCTCTGCCACAGCTCGTCCACCCCGGCGGCGTAGGCCCTGCGCCCGCGTGCCGCGGTGAGTTCGCGCGCGACGGACGCGGCGGTGCGGCGGGACTCCTCCTCCAGGACCGGCCGGACGGCCTGCCACACCGCCTCCGGACCGGCGTGGGCGAGCCCGCCGTGCGGCACCGGCACGGCGCACCGGGCGACGCTGCCGGCCTCCTCCATCAGGGACAGCGCCGCCTGCTCGCCGGTGAGGTACAGCGGCCGGGGCCGGGCGCGCAGGACCCTGTCCATGGCGGCGTCCGCGTCGCGCAGGAACCGGCGCGTGTCCTCGTCGCGGAAGGTGCTCGGCTGGTCGCCGATCCGCATCAGCCGCTCGGCGTCGAAGTTCTCCCGGGCGCGGATCAGCGGGAAGCCGCCTGTGCGGTCCTCGACGACCCGGCCGGCGCCGCCGCTCCACAGCGTGACGCGGTCGGCGGAGAGCGACAGCACCCAGAAGGGCCGCTCGGCGGCGTGGGCCGAGACCAGGTTGCGGGTGAGGAAGGTGTCCGACAGCACCACCCGCTCGGGTACGGGGCGGGCGAGGGACCACACCTGGTGCTCACCCGGCGCGGCGAAGATCACCAGACCGTCCTCGGGATGGGTCAGGTCCACCTCCGCGAGGGCGCGGTCGAGTTGTGCCTCGACGTCGGCACGCCGTTCGCGGGTGACGGCGGGGTCGGACTCCAGGCGCCGGCGCGCCTCGGTCAGCGCGTTGCGCAGCCGGACCTGGTCCTGGCCGTCGCCGCGCTGCCGGCGGTGCGTCGGGGTCAGCACGGAGACCGCCGGATAGGGGCGCGGGCGGCGCAGTTCGGCGAGGGTCGCGGGACTCAGTGCGTGCTCCATGACAGCACGATAGGGCGGAATCACCATTACGGCATTCGGGGTAATCCGGACTTCGGTGGTCCCGGTGCGGTTTCTGATCGCGAAGACGTAACACGTCGTTTACTTGAGGAAGTCTTTGCCCGTGGCCGGTTCCTGTCGGCTGGTCTGCGGCAACGTGCGGATCCGCGGATTTCGCTGAGGCAAAACGCGGCCGAAACCGTCGCGCGGATACCCGTCCCGTGTTTCCGGCGCGTTGACTCGGCCGGACGCCCGAGGGACTCTCGATATAGATGCTCGATACAACTGGTTTGCCCGGCGGGCCCCCCGTACCCGAGGAAGACGCAGGTGAGCGGTGGTCCGCCGGCGGCCGGAGGCAGGAGGTAGCGCATGTGCGGCATCACCGGATGGGTCTCCTTCGACCGTGATCTGACCACGGAGGCCGCCGCTCTGGACGCGATGACCGAGACGATGGCCTGCCGGGGCCCGGACGACCGCGGCACCTGGACCGAGGGCCCCGCCGCACTGGGGCACCGCCGGCTCGCCATCATCGATCTGCCCGGCGGCCGTCAGCCGATGTCCGTGCCCACACCCGAGGGCACCGTCGCCCTGGTCTACTCCGGCGAGGCGTACAACTTCACCGAGCTGCGCCGGGAACTCACCGACCGCGGCCACCGGTTCACCACCGACTCCGACACCGAGGTGGTGCTGCACGGCTATCTTGAGTGGGGCGACGCGATCGCCGAACGGCTCAACGGCATGTACGCGTTCGCCGTGTGGGACGGCCGGCGGGACAAGCTGGTGATGATCCGCGACCGCATGGGCATCAAGCCGTTCTATTACTACCGCACCCCGGACGGCGTCCTGTTCGGCTCCGAGCCCAAGGCGATCCTCGCCAACCCGCTGGCCCGGGCCCGCGTCACCCTGGACGGCCTGCGCGAGCTGTTCGTCATGATCAAGACGCCGGGGCACGCGGTCTGGGACGGCATGGCCGAGGTGGAGCCCGGCACCGTCGTCACCGTCGACCGCTCCGGCCTGTCCACCCGTGTGTACTGGCGCCTGGAGACCCGCCCGCACACCGACGACCGCGACACCACCATCGCCACCGTGCGCTCGCTCCTCGACGACATCGTGCGCCGCCAGCTGGTCTCCGACGTGCCGCGCTGCACCCTGCTCTCCGGCGGTCTCGACTCCTCCGCCATGACCGCGCTGGCCGCCCGGCAGCTCGCCGTCCACGGCGAGAAGGTGCGCAGCTTCGCCGTGGACTTCGCCGGCCAGGCCGACAACTTCGTCGCCGACGAACTGCGCGGCACCCCCGACACACCCTTCGTGCACGACGTGGCCCGGCTCGCCGGCACCGAGCACCAGGACATCGTGCTCGGCACCGACGCCCTCTCCGACCCCGGCGTCCGCGAACGGGTGATCCGGGCCCGCGACCTGCCGTCCGGCCTCGGCGACATGGACAGCTCGCTGCTGCTGCTCTTCCGCGCGATCCGCGAGAAGTCCACCGTCGCCCTGTCCGGCGAGTCCGCCGACGAGGTCTTCGGCGGCTATCTGCAGTTCTTCGACGAGGAGGCGCGCCACGCCGACACCTTCCCGTGGCTGGCCACCATGGGCCGCCACTTCGGCGAGGACGCCGATGTGGTGCGTGCCGACCTGGCCAAGGCCCTCGACCTCGAAGGTTATGTGGCCGACGGCTACCGCACCGCCGTCGCCGGTATCGACCGGCTGGACGGCGAGAGCGACTTCGAGTACCGGATGCGGCGGATGAGCCATCTGCACCTGACCCGCTTCGTGCGCCTGCTGCTCGACCGCAAGGACCGCATGAGCATGGCCGTCGGCCTGGAGGTCCGGGTGCCGTTCTGCGACCACCGGCTGGTCGAGTACGTCTACAACACGCCGTGGGCCCTGAAGTCCTTCGACGGCCGGGAGAAGAGCCTGCTCCGGGAGGCGACGGCGGACCTCCTGCCGAAGTCGGTGTACGACCGGGTGAAGAGCCCCTACCCGTCCACCCAGGACCCCGGGTACGCCCGCGCGATCCAGGAACAGGTCAAGGAACTGCTGGCCCGGCCCTCCCACCCCGTGTTCGACCTGCTCGACCGGGACCGGGTGCGGGAGGCCTCCGAACGCGACACGCCGGTCAGCACCCAGGCGGCCCGGCGCGGCCTGGAGCGCGCCCTGGACCTCGCCGGGTGGCTGGACCTGTACGCGCCCGAGCTGGTGCTCGGCTGAGCCGGTCGCTCAGTCCAGCCCGATGATCCGGTCGGCGTCCCGTGCCGTCGGCTGCCACCAGGTGGTCACCGGCTCCCAGACGAGCACCTGCCGGCCGGTGCCGAGCCGCCCGGGGCCGAAGGAGCGGCCCCAGTGCGCGGCCGAGGCCGCCACCGTGACCGAGTCCGCCCGGCGGGCCTCGGGGTCCGCCGGATCGGCGATGGTCCGCACGGCGGCGTAGGCGGTGCCGCCCGCCGCCAGCCGGAGATCGCCGGTGCCGCCCTCGGGCAGCGGCAGCGCGGCCCCGTCCAGGTCGCCGAAGGTCACCGTGGGCACATGGTCGACGAGGCAGGCGCGGGCGGTGTGGTTGGTGACGCTGACCCGCAGCACGGTCGGGTGGCCGGTGGCGGCCTTCGCCAGGACCGTCAGCGCCTGCGCGGCGCAGCGGGCGGGCCGTTCGTGACCGGCGGCGGCCTGGCTCTGCGGCGCGGTCAGCAGCAGGGCCGCGGCGGCGGCCGAGGCGGCGGCGGATACGGCGGTGGCGGCACGGAAGCGCATGGGATGTCCCCCTGTCGTGGTCGGGAGCGGGTGCGGCGGCCGGAACCCGCCTGCCCTGTGTGACGGCCGGCAGGCCCGGGGGGTTGCCCCGGTCCGCGGCCGTCACCCGGCCGTGGCACGCGGCACCGGGCGGCGGCGGGTGCGCGGTGGTCAGCCGGCGCCCTCCGGGCCGGTGGCCGGGGGAGCGTCCGCGGGGCAGGAGCCCCCGCCGGCCGGCAGCGTGCCGTAGAGCAGGAAGTCATTGACCTTGTGGTGCACACACATGGAGGAGGAGTACCCGGTGTGGCCCTCGCCCTTGTTGTCCAGCACCACCGCCGAGGGGCCCAGCCGACGGGCCGTCTCCACGGTCCACCGGTACGGCGTCGCCGGGTCCCCGCGGGTGCCCACGAGCAGCATCTTCGCCGTGTGCACGTCCTTCACCCGCTCGCGGATGAAGTCGGTGCCCGCGGGCCGGCCGTAGCACAGCAGCAGCTGGGTGAGCCGGTAGCGGCCGAAGACCGGCGAGGCGTGGTCGTACGCGGCCCGCAGCGTGCGCATCTCCTCGGTGAGCCGGGCCGCGTCGGGCCGGTCGGGGTCGTCCGCGCAGTTGATCGCCATCAGCGCGGCCGGCAGGTTGTCCGCCGGGATGTCGGCGGCGTCGGTCAGCCCGCCGTGCGCGCGGTGCCGGTCGCGGGGCGCCGGGCCGGCGGGGTCCGCGGGGGAGCGGTCGTCGTGCGGGAGGACGATGCCGCCCGTGGCGAAGCCCAGGACCCGGCGGGTGTCGCCGTCCTCCACCAGCGAGGCCAGCGCGCGTTCCAGCGAGGGCCACGACTGCCTGTTGTACAGGCCCTGCCCGAGGGCGCCCACCAGGTCCTGGCCGCCGAACGAGCCGCCGAGGCCCGTCGGCACCGGGTCCCGGTCGAGCGCGCGCACCAGCCGGATCACCTCGTCCCCGGCCCGGCGCCGGTCCTGCCCGAACGGACAGCCGGCATCCGTCGTACACCAGTCCAGGAAGTCTTCCAGTGCCGTCTGCTGTCCCTCGGCACCCGCCAGTCCCTGCTCGGCCGGCGACTCGGTCAGCGTGTCCACGCCGTCCAGGACGAGCCGGCCGACCCGGTCCGGGAACTGCGCCGCGTAGACCGCGCCGAGCCGGGTGCCGTAGGAGAACCCGAGGTAGTTGAGCTTCCCGTCGCCGAGCGCCTGGCGGATGACGTCCAGGTCGCGGGAGGCGTTCACGGTGCCGATGTGGGGCAGCACCGGACCGGAGTTGCGGGCGCACTCCTCGGCCACCTGCCGCAACTGCCGGAACAGTGCCCGCTGCCGGCCGGCACCCGGGTCCCGTTTCGGCACCGCGGGAACCGGGGCACCGCCGTCGCCGCAGCTGACGGGGGAGGAGCGGCCGACGCCGCGCGGGTCGAAGGTGACCACGTCATAGCCGTTGGTGAGGTCCATGAACTGCCGTCCCCCGGAGGCCAGTTCCGGGATGCCGGCGCCGCCCGGGCCGCCGAAGTTGAGCAGCACCGAGCCGTGCGAGGGGCCCGTCGCGCGGTAGCGGGCCAGCGCCACGTCCAGGGTCCCCGCGCCCGGCCGGGCGTAGTCGAGCGGGACGGTGACCTTCGCGCACTGCAGGTCCTCCGGCATGTCCGGGCCCGGGCAGGCGGCCCACACCGCCTGCTGCCGGTAGAAGCGGGTCAGGTCCGGCTGCGGCCGGCCGGCGGCGGCCGCGGGCAGCCCCGCCCCGAGCAGCGCCAGGGCGAGCACCGAGGCGCCCGCGCAGCGCCGCACGGCGGACCGTGTGGACAGCATGGCCAGCATCGATCGCCTCCCGGGACGCGTCGCCACGGACCGGGGACGGCGCCCTCGGATCACCATAAGCGGGCCCCTTCAGGCCCGCCTCCCGGCGGGCGGAACGGCACCCGCCGCCGTATCCTGCGCACCCTGTGTGTCCGTTGCTGATCATCCGGCGGCTTCGCGGGCGGTTCGACAATGCCGCTCGATGGGATGAAAGGCGCGGTGCTCGTCGCGGCGGGTGCGTCCCGGACTTGTTGGCCGAGGTGACGGCACCGCTGCCCATGAGGGGCGGGGACACGAGGCGGACGGGCGTCCCGGTCGCTGCTGCCCGTGACGGTGCCCGTGCGGCGGCCGCCCCCCGGGCCGCCGGCTCAGGCGACGGCGTCGGACCACGAGGCGCGCGGACACCCCTGCCGCCACTGCCGCGACGGTGACCACATGGAGGTCGGGCGCCCCCGGCCCCGGGCCGCTCACGCGGAAGGCACCGCCTCCCGTGACCGTACGGAGTCCACACCATCCCCTCCGCCGGAGCGGGCCGGTGCCGTGCGCGCACCCCGGCGCCCGTCGGCCGATCTTCCCATGGCGTCGCCCCCGATGATCCGGAAGGATGCTGCGGGCGGCCGGCCGAGGGCCGTGCCGTACGGCAAGCCCGACCCCGACGGAAACGGAGCGCACCGATGACCTCTGCGGCCCCCCAGGACCTCGTCGTCACCCAGGCCACCCTCGCCGACTGGCCGGTGATCAGCGGGTGGGCGGCGGCGGAGGGCTGGAACCCCGGGCTGTCCGACGGGCCCGCGTTCTTCGCCCAGGACCCCGACGGGTTCTTCCTCGGCCGGATCGACGGGGAACCGGTCTCCGCGATCTCCGTGGTGAACCACGGCCCCGGCTTCGCCTTCCTCGGCTGCTATCTGGTCCGTCCCGGCCTGCGCGGCCAGGGACACGGCCTGACCACCTGGAAGACCGCGCTGGCGCACGCCGGGAACCGCACCGTCGGCCTGGACGGAGTCGTCGCCCAGCAGGACAACTACCGCCAGTCCGGCTTCCGGTTCGCCCACCGCACCATCCGGTTCACCGGCCCCGCCCCCGCGGCCGAGCCGCCCGCCGGCGTCCGCCCGGCCGGCCCCGCCGACCTCGCCGCGATCACCGCCTACGACAGCGCCTGCCACCCCGCCGACCGCCCCCGGTTCGTCGCCGCATGGCTCACCGCGCCCGGCCACCAGGCCGTCGTCCGGGAGCACGAGGGCCGCCTGACCGGTTACGGCGTGCTCCGCCCCGGCCACGACACCCTGCGCATCGGCCCCCTCTTCGCGGACACCGCCGCCGACGCCCGGGCCCTGTTCGCCGCCCTCACCGCCGACGTGACCGGCCGGGAGATCGCGATCGACGTGCCCGAGCCGAACGCGGCCGGCACCGCCCTCGCCGAACAGGCGGGCCTGCGGCCCTCGTTCGAGACCGCCCGCATGTACACCGGCCCGGTGCGCGCCCACGCCCGGGAGCGGGTGTTCGGCGTCACCACGCTCGAACTCGGCTGACCCTCAGCCGAGTCGGGGCCGCCCGGAGTGGTAGCGGCGATGCAGCTCCCGCACCTCGTCCACCAGTTCCGGCACCGGCCCCGCCACGGTCACCCCGGGTGCGACGTCCCGCACCGGCAGGGTCCGCACGGGCGGTGCGGGCACGTCCAACTCGGCGAGCAGGGCGGACAGTTGCTCGGAGGAGACGATGTACACGATCCGGCCGAGCCCCACCCAGGCGTGCGCCGCCGCGCACATAGGGCAGTGCTCACCGGAGGTGTAGACGGTCGCCGCCGCCCGCTCCTCGGGCGTCAGGCGGGCCGCCGACCAGCGGGCCAGCTCGAACTCGGGGTGCCGGGTGTGGTCCCCGCCCGCCACCCGGTTGCGGTCCTCCGCCAGCACGGTGCCGTCCCCGGCCACGAGCACCGACCCGAAGGGCTGGTCACCGGCATCGAGCGCCTCCTCGGCCAGCTCCACACAGCGGCGCAGATACCGCAGCTCGGCGTCGCGCACCATCGGCTCAACCTCCATACGTCATGATCCCCGGCCGGGCAGGTTACGGCCACCGCCCCCCGCTCGGCCAGCGCCTTTGCCACGGGGGCAACGGCACGCCGCCCGGCCGGGAAGGCGCGCCGGCACCCGGCCGAACCGGCGGCGATCCCCGCGCGGCGACCGTGGCCCGCGACGAGGCCGTCACGTCGGCGTCGCCGGGCCCGGGGGAGGGCCCGCTCCCGCCCTCGCTCCCGTCAGGACGCCGGGACCGTCCTCTGCGGTGTGTTCCAGCCGGAGACCCGCACGCGCGGCGCCGAGCCGCGCAGATCGGCGGTCCGGTAGGCGGCGGTCAGCGTCACCGACTCGCCCGGCCACAGGCTCACCTGGTTGTCCGACCAGCGCACCGGCAGCACCGGCCTGCCGTCCGCGCCCACCACGTCGACGTCCGTCAGCAGCGCCGGAGTCGTCCCGCCCCCGCCGCGCCGCAGGGTCACCGTGGTGGTCGACACGCCCCCCGACGCGCGGGTGACCGCGGTCGCCGACACCGGCACCCGGGCCATCGAGGCCAGCCCGGTGAGGTCGGCGTACTCCGTCGTCGGGGTGTAGTACCAGGTGGTGTCGCTCCAGTCGAGGGTGTCGGGCCGGGTGGAGAGCCAGTACACGTTCCGGCTCACCTCCTTGCCGTCCGCGTCCGTCAGCACCAGCCGCAGCAGATGGGTGCGCGACTCCCCGTCCACCGAGGCCGGCAGGGTCAGCGCGGTGGCGTGCGCCCCGCCGCCGTCCACCGTCACCCCGCCGGCGCTCTCGTCGTACCTGCGGGTGCCGTCGGGGTCGAACAGCGTGGCCCGTGCGGTGAGGCCCCGGGCGGCGGCGGTGCGGTTGTTGACCACCACGACGGAGCGGTCGTCGTAGGAGAACTGCACATGCAGCGGCTCGTTCGCCTTCTTCGCGCCGAAGTAGGCGCCGTTCTGATCCAGGTAACGGTCCGTCAGCTGCCAGTGCAGGGACGGCCAGCCGCTGTTGAACATCCAGTGGACGACCCCGGTGGCGGGCCGCTCGGCGTCGGTCGCGTTGCGCCGGTACGCCTCGAACTGGGCGCGCACGGTCTCGTACTGGGCGAGCTGGGCCTTGCGCACATAGTCGGCGAGGCCCGTCGGGGCGCCGTAGCGGCCGGCGAGCGCCTCGTCGTAGATCTTGAGCGTGCCGAAGGTGACGGACGGCGAACGGTGGTACTGGCGGGCGTCCGGGTCCTTCCACAGGGAGTCGAGCTCGGCCGGTGTCATCATCCGGCGCAGGGTGTCGAGGGTGGGGATGCTCGGGCCCGCGCTGGTCTCGGAGTTGAAGCCGGTGGCCCCGCCCTCCTGCTTGGCATACCAGTAGCCGGGCGGCACCCAGTCGTAGGGGCCCGTCATCCTCATGCCCGAATCGCCGAGCCGCGGGGAGGACGTGTCGGAGGCGGCGGGGACCACGGGGACGGGCCAGTCGGCCGCCTCCAGGGCGTCCAGGTAGCCCCGCTCGATCGTGGCGTCCGGCGCGGCGTCGCTGCCGATCAGGAAGGACAGCACGCTCGGGTGGTCGCGCAGCCGGGCGGCCTCGGCGGCCATGGACGCCTTCGCCACGGCGTGGTCGGTGCCGGACCACCGCTCGCCGGACCCGTTGGGGTTGACGTGGCCCTCCCACTTGTCGCAGCACTCCCAGCCCGGCAGGGCGAGCAGGCCGTAGCGGTCGGCGAGGTCGAAGAACTCGTCCGGCTCCAGGTGGCCCTCCAGGCGGAGGGTGTTCAGACCCAGGTCCAGGGCGTACTTCAGACGGTCCTCGGTGTAGGCGCGGTCCCAGCGCTGGAACTCGTCCGGGGACCAGCCGCCGCCCTTGACCAGCAGCGCGCGGCCGTTGACGCGGTACTGGCGGGCGCCGTCGGAGTTCAGCGGGGCCCGCACGTCGCGGATGCCGAAGGTCTCGTGCGCGGTGTCCGACGGCGTGCCGGCCACGGTGGCGGTGAGGTCCAGGTCGTACAGCGGCTGCCCGCCCATCCCGGCCGGCCACCACACCCTGGGCCGGGTGAGACGCAGACCGGGGACGTCGGCGGGGGAGAAGGAGAGCGTCTTCGACTCGTGCGCGCCGAGCGTCACCGTCCGGGCGAACCGGGTCCCGCCGGCACTGCCGGTGACCTCCGTGGTGACCGCGCTGCCCGTGTCGTTGCGGACCTGGGCCCTGACCGTCAGGTCGGCGGTGGCGAGCGAGGGCACCGCCAGCCTGGTGACCACGTGCGCGTCGCGCAGCGCGACCGGCCCGCCCCGGCGCACCAGGACGTCCCGGACCAGCCCCATGTTCCGGTCGGGCGGAGGCTGGAGCCAGTCCAGCCAGCCCATGGTCAGGTCGCGGTTGGGGTCGTTGGGCCGCACCCGGAAGGCGACCGTGTTGGTGCCCCGCCTGACCAGCGAGGTGATGTCCAGCTCATGGCGGGTGTACGCGCCGGTGACCCGCGAGGCCGGTGCCACCAGGCGGCCGTTCACATACACGTCGGCCGCCGAGACGACGCCGCTGAAGTCCAGGAAGGTGCGCCGCGTGGTGTCCTCGACCGCGAAGTCCGAGCGGTACCACCACGGCACCTGGAAGTCGGCCCGCGGGATCTGCCGCTGGTTGGTGGAGCGGAACGGGTCGGCGTACACGCCGTTCGCCAGCAGCGCGGCCAGCACGGTGGAACGGGGACCCGCCGGATACCAGTTCTGCGCCGGATAGCCGGGGGAGGACACGGCCGCCGCCGGGTCGCCCACCTTCGCGGCGGACTGGATGGCATAGCCGGACAGCGCGGTGGCGGTGCCCGCGGCGGAGGGCACGGGCGTGATCCGTTCGGGCCGGCGGGGCTCGGTCGTCTCCCCGCGCCCGGCCCAGGCGCCGGTGGTCAGGGCGCCGCCCAGGGCGAGAAGCGCCGCGGCGGCCAGGGGGAGCCGGCGGGTGGGGCGAGGGAACACGGCGGTCTCCAGCCTCGTAAAGTTAGGAAACTTTACTAACCTTGGTCACGCTAGGTCGCGCCCCGGACACTGTCAACGAGCCTCGCGGAGACCGGCACGGGACGCCGCCAACCTGGGCAGGATCGTTTCCCCGCCGTGGGTCCGACAGCGGGCCAGTCGCCGCCGGGCGCATCGGCCACCCGTCGTGTCAGGAGTCCCCATTGTCCGGTACCCCGCCCCCCACCGGTGGTTTCGCCCGCCGTGTCGGCCTGTTCCAGGCGACGGCGATCAACATGAGCCAGATGTGCGGCATCGGTCCGTTCGTGACGATCCCGCTGATGGTCGCCGCGTTCGGCGGCCCGCAGGCGGTCATCGGCTTCGTCGCGGGTGCGGTCCTCGCCCTGTGCGACGGGCTGGTCTGGGCCGAGCTGGGTGCCTCCCTGCCCGGCTCGGGCGGCAGTTACGTCTATCTGCGCCAGGCCTTCCGGCACCGCACCGGCCGCCTGATGCCCTTCCTGTTCGTGTGGACGGCGATGCTGTTCATCCCGCTGATCATGTCCACGGGTGTGGTCGGCTTCGTCCAGTACCTCGGCTACCTCGCCCCCGGCCTCGGGCGGACGGCCGGTGACCTCATCGGCCTCGGCGTGATCGCCCTGGCGGTGCTCCTGCTCTGGCGCGGCATCGAGCACATCGCCCGGATCACGGCGGTGATGTGGGCCGTGATGATCGCCTCCGTGCTGCTGGTGATCGTCGCCGCGGCCACCCACTTCAGCCCCCACATGGCCTTCACCTACCCGGCGGGCGCCTTCCATGTGATGAGCGACCACTACTGGCCCGGTTTCGCCGCGGGCCTCACCATCGGCATCTACGACTACCTCGGCTACAACACCACCGCCTACCTGGGCGCCGAGATCAAGGACCCCGGCCGGACCCTGCCGCGCTCCGTGCTCTTCTCGATCCTCGGCATCATGGCGATCTACCTGCTGCTCCAGATCGGCACGCTCGGCGTGGTCGACTGGCACCGGATGACCGACCCGCACGACATCGCCTCCACCTCGGTGGCCTCCGCGGTGCTGGAGGACACCTGGGGCAGGGCGGCGGCGGACACGGTGACGGCGCTGATCCTCGTCACCGCGTTCGCCTCCGTCTTCACCGGCCTGCTCGGCGGCTCCCGGGTGCCCTGCGACGCCGCCCGCGACCGCGTCTTCTTCCGCCCCTACGGCAAGCTGCACCCCAGGCACCGGTTCCCGGTGTACGGCCTGGCCACCCTGGGCGTGATCACCGCCGCCGGCTTCCTGCTCGGCCGCCACACCGACCTCGCCACCCTGATCCAGCTGCTCACCACGGTGATGGTGATCGTGCAGGCGCTGGCCCAGATCGTCGCGCTGACGGTCCTGCGCCGGCGCCGCCCGGACCTGCCCCGCCCGTACCGGATGTGGCTGTATCCCGTGCCGAGCGTGGTCGCCTTCACCGGCTGGTGCGTCATCTACGGCTACGCCGACCGCAACTCCCCGGGCCGCCGTCCCGTCGAGTGGTCCCTGGCCTGGCTGGCCCTCGGCTGCGTGGCCTTCCTGGGATGGGCGCGGCACGAGAGCATCTGGCCGTTCGGCCCGAAGGAGACCGGCGAGGACGTCGACGCGACGCCCAACGCCCTCGAAATGGGCTAGAGTCACGGACACCGAATCCCCGGCCGGACCCCGCTCCGCCGGGGACGCTGTCGTTCATGACAGAGAACATGACCGCGGACCTCGCCGTCCGCCCCGCGACCTCCGACGACCGGCCCGCCGTGGAACGGCTGTGGCTGATGTTCCGTCACGATCTCTCCGAGTTCCGGGGCGGCCTGCCCGCCGCCGACGGCTCCTTCCGGAGCGAATGGGTGACATCCGCCTTCACCGGACCCGGCTGGGTGCCGTACCTGCTGATCTGGGACGACCACCCGGCCGGGCTGGCGTTCGTCCGCGGGCTCGACGGGCCGGTACGCATACTGAACAGCTTCTTCGTGGTGCGCGGTGCCCGGCGCCGGGGCATCGGGCTGCGGGCCGCGCGCGAGGTGCTCACCCGGCACCCCGGACGCTGGGAGATCGCCTTCCAGGACGACAACCCGGCAGCCGTGCGGTTCTGGCCACGGGTCGCCGCGGACCTCGCCGGCGAGGCCTGGACCCGGGAGCAACGGCCGGTGCCGGGCCGGCCGGAGCTGCCGCCGGACGTGTGGATCTCCTTCACCGTGCCGGCCGGGCCCGGCGCGGACCTTTGACCCCCGGGCGGTCGCCTCGCCACCCTGAGCGGCACGGTACGGCGGGACGGAGGGGACGCACCGCCTCGGTGCCGCGCGGCGACGAACCGAGGAAGCCATGACCGACACACCCGGTTTCGAGTACGTCCTCTACATCGCGAGCACGCCCGAGCGGGTCTGGGAAGCGCTCACCGACGCCGACCGGACGGCCGCCTACTGGGGGCACCGGAACGTCTCCGACTGGCGGCCCGGTTCCCGCTGGGAGCACGTGCGCACCGACGGCTCGGGCATCGCCGACGTGGCCGGGCGGGTGGTGGCGAGCGAGCCGCCGGTCCGGCTGGTGACCACCTGGGCGGCGCCCGGCGAGGAGGGCCGGCACTCCCGGGTCACCTTCACGATCCGGCCGCACGAGGACGTCGTCCGGCTGACCGTCACGCACGACGATCTCGGCGACGAGGGCGAGCGTGCGGCCGTCGCCTCCGGCTGGCCCGCCGTGCTGTCCAACCTCAAGACGCTGCTGGAGACGGGGCGGCCCCTGCCGCAGGAGCCCTGGCGGGTGCCGGCCGGCTGACGAGGGGGCGCGACGGCCGGTCCGCCCGGCGGACCGGCCTCGCCGTTCGCCTCCTCGCGGTGCGACGGCCCGGGCGTGCCCCCGCCCCCGGGCCGGCGCGCACCGCACCGGGGACGCGGGCCGGGGCTCCGACGGCGGTATCGCCGAAGGGCGCGGCACCGCAATGACGTTCATGTGCGGGGGACGGCCGCCGCCGGGGCATGCCCTCGCCGATCGGGGGCAAGCGGATCAGTACAACACGTACATTCCGTTCGGGCCGGTGCAGCAGGAGGTGGCCGCCGTCATGAGTGCGAGGGTGCTGGAGCGTTTTCCCGCCGGAGCTCCGCGGGGTTCATGGCCCGCGGAGGAGTTCGCCGCCGCCCGACGCGCCGAGGGCGAACCGGCGACCGTGGTGATGGACCTGAAGTCGGACGCCTTCCTCGTGGTGGTCGAGGGGCGGGAGGAGGACGGCGGGGCCTGAGTCCCCGCCCGGGCCCCGGAACCCCGCCGCCGCGGACCGCGCGGGTCCGCGATGCGAGAACGGCCGGGATCTCCTTGACGGTTGTCGCGGGCTGCTGCCACGATCGATGGCATGACCATGCGACTGGACCTCACGCGGCGACGCCACGTCGATCTCGCGCGCGTCTCCAGCGCCTGCTGTCGCGCCGCGGTCTGATCCGCCGCCCCCTTCCCTCTCCTCCGGGCCTCCGGCACACCGGGATCCCCGTCGTCCCCTGACGGGTGAGGTGTGCCCGACGTCCCGTCGAGTGGTTCCGCAACAGGGGTTCCGCGTGCCCGGTCCGGCTCGGGAGGCGGTGCTCCCGACCGACTTCTCCCCGGGCGTCCGGCTCGCGTACGGCCGTCCGGCGCACCTCAGAAACGAGACACCCATGGCCACCGTCCTGTCCGTCTCCGGCAGCCCCTCCGCCTCCTCCCGCACCAATCTCCTGCTGCGCCACCTGGACCGGCGGCTCGTCGCCCAGGGACACGAGGTGATCCCGCTCGACGTCCGCGCCGTCCCGGCCGAGGCCCTGCTCGGCGCGGACTTCCGGCACCCCGCCGTCGTCGAGGCCACCGAGCTGTTCGCCCGCGCCGACGGCGTCGTGGTCGGCACCCCCGTCTACAAGGCGTCGTACTCCGGCGTCCTCAAGGCGCTGCTGGACCTGCTCCCGCAGTACGCGCTCACCGGCAAGACCGTGCTGCCGCTGGCCACCGGCGGCTCCACCGCACATGTCCTCGCCATCGACTACGCCCTGCGGCCGGTGCTGAACTCCATGGGCGCCGCACACATAGTCCAGGGCTGGTTCACCCTCGACACGGACATCACCGTGCGGGAGGACGGCTCCCTGGCCGTCGCACCGGCCACCGCCGAGGCCCTGGGGCAGGTGGTGGACCAGTTCGCCGCCGCCCTGGACCGCACGCCGGCGCTGGCGGCCACGGCGGGCTGAGCGGCCGCCGGCCCCGCCCGCGGCCGGCGGCGGGGAGGCGCGTGCCGGTGCCGCCGGGTGCCGGGCTGCCCGCGCGTTCCGTGCCGCCGCCCGTCGGTCTCTCACGCGCCGGGCACGCCTGATCCCGCGCCGGGGCCGCCGGCCCGCCGACGCCGGCCCCGCCGCCGCACACCCGCACCCCGGGCCCGCGGGCACGCACGCATCCACCCACCCCACGGACCCCAGCGATCGGAGACCCTCCGTGTCCCTCACCTTCCACTGGTTCCTGCCCACCAACGGCGACAGCCGCGATGTCGTCGGCGGCGGCCACGGCACCCCGGCGACCGCCTCCGGCCGGGACCGGCCCCCGACCGTCGCCTATCTCGGCCAGATCGCGCGGGCCGCCGAGGACCTGGGCTTCGTGGCCGCGCTCACCCCGACCGGCGCCTGGTGCGAGGACGCGTGGCTGACCACCGCCATGGTCAGCCAGCACACCGAACGGCTGAAGTTCCTCGTCGCCTTCCGGCCCGGCTTCGTCTCGCCGACGCTCGCCGCGCAGATGGCGGCCACGTTCCAGCGGCAGACCGGGGGACGGCTGCTGCTCAACGTCGTCACCGGCGGGGAGAGCCGGGAACAGCGGGCCTACGGCGACTTCCTCGACAAGGACGCCAGGTACCGCCGCACCGGTGAATTCCTGCACGTCGTACGGGAGTTGTGGGAGGGCAAAAGCGTAGATCTGCACGGCGAGCACCTGCGGGTGGAGGACGCGCGGCTCAGCCGGGTGCCCGATCCGGTCCCCGAGGTCTACTTCGGCGGTTCCTCACCGGCCGCCGGGGAGGTCGCGGCCCGCTACGCCGACGTGTACCTCACCTGGGGCGAGCCGCCCGCGCAGGTCGCCGAGAAGATCGCCTGGATCCGCCGGCTCGCCGCCGGGCACGGCCGTACCCTCCGCTTCGGGATCCGGCTGCACGTGATCACCCGGGACACGGCGGAAGGGGCCTGGGCGGAGGCGGACCGGCTGCTCGCCGGGTTCGGCCAGGAGACGGTACGGGCCGTGCAGGAGGGGCTGGCCCGCAGCGAGTCGGAGGGGCAGCGGCGCATGCTCGCGCTGCACGGCGGCGGCCGGGACGGCCTGGAGATCCACCCCAACCTGTGGGCCGGCATCGGGCTGGTGCGGGGCGGTGCGGGGACGGCGCTGGTCGGCAGCCACGAGGAGGTGGCCGAGCGGATCAAGGAGTACCACGCCCTCGGCATCGACGAGTTCGTCCTCTCCGGCTACCCACACCTGGAGGAGGCCTACTGGTTCGGCGAGGGCGTCCTGCCCCGGCTCGCCGCGCAGGGCCTGTGGAGCCACCCCCACGGGCCGGCGTCCGCCGCTGCCGCGGAGGTGCCGTTCGCGATCTGACCGGCGGTGCGCGGTCGCGTGGAGCACCGCGCGGCCCGGGCGAGCGCGTCGCTCAGGCGTTCCGCTCCCCGGCGTCCGCCGGTGCCCCGCCCAGCGCCCGCAGATGCGCCCCGCGCGACTCGGCGGTCTGGCCCTGCACCAGGAGGAACAGCGCCTCCCGCGCGAGGCGTTGGGCGCGGCTCGTCAGGGCCATGGCACGGCCGCCGCCGGCCACCACCGCCGCCGTGGTGGCGGTGCGCAGCAGTTCGTACGCCTCGGCGCGCACCGCCAGCCGTTCCGCCGCCCACGCGTCCGCAGTCCCGGCCCCCGCTTCCCCTCCGGTCTCCGCCCACCCTTGCGGCAGCGGCCCGTCCGCCAGCTCGTACGCCCTGCGGCGGATCCGGGTGAGGCGGGCACGGAGCGGGGCGGCCGTGTCCGCGTCCAGGAGGGAGAGCGCGGCCCGCGTCACGCCGAAGACCGCCGGGCTGGTGTGCAGCGTCCTGACCCGGTCCCCGGCGGCCCAGCGGTCGTACGGCGTGATCAGGGCCACCGACTCCGCGGGCAGCCACAGGCCGTCCAGCTCCAGGGACACCGTGCGCGCGGCGGTGAGGGCCGCCAGCCGCATCGGCGCCGAGGCCCGCAGCCCCGGCCGCCCGCGGGCCTCGGTGAAGGCGAACAGCACCTCGCCGGACTCGGTCGCCCCGGCCAGCAGCATCACGTCGTTCAGACCCCAGCCGGTGTACCAGGGCACGGTCCCGTCGAACCGCCAGCCGCCGCCCTCCGGCCGGACCCGCACCGGGCGGCGCGGGAACGACCGCAGATGCGCGTACGCCACCCCGGACAGCAGTTCGCCGCGGGACAGCGGGCCGAGCAGCCGCTCCCGCACCGGCTGCCCGCTGCGCGCCAGGGTCTGCACCGGAGTGTGGTGCTGGGTCTGCACGAACCAGGTCGCACAGCACGCCCCGGACAGGATCTCCGCGACCTCCCGCGCCACGGCGGGCGGCGCCCCCGCGCCCCCGTACTCCGCGGGCGCGCCCACCCCGAGCAGGCCCGACCGCTTCACCGCCTCCACATGGCCCGGGGGCACCCCTTCCCGGTCGACCCGCTCGGCCTCGGGGGCGAGCAGGTCGGTGGCGAGCCGGCGGGCGCGGGCGACGAGGGGGTGCGGAGTGAGATCCATACCGGGGATTCTTCCGGCCCTGCGGACGGCGCACCCCCGGGGCACGGGCCATCCCGGACCCGGCGTGACCCTCGTCACCCCGGGGGCGCCGCCGGAATGAACTTGAGGACATGAAAGGTTGCTAAATGCATCCGACTGTCCGTACGTGATCCATCGAGGCACCGTGAACCACTCCCCGTCCGAGCAGCCCGCCGAGATCGTGGCCCGGCTGCGCGCCACCTTCGCCACCGGCCGCACGAAGTCCGTCGACTGGCGTACCGGCCAGCTGCGCCGGCTGCGCGACCTGCTCACGGAGCGCGGCGCCGACCTCGCCGCCGCCCTCCGCGCCGACCTCGGCAAGAGCGGCACCGAGGCCTACCGCACCGAGATCGACTTCACCGTCCGCGAGATCGACCACACCCTGGAGCACCTGGCCGACTGGCTGCGCCCCGAGCCCGCGCCCGTCCCGGCGCACCTGGGCGCCGACGCCACGGCCTGGACGCAGTACGACCCGCTGGGCGTCGTCCTCGTCATCGCGCCCTGGAACTACCCGGCGCAGCTCCTGCTCGCCCCCATGGTCGGCGCGCTGGCGTCCGGCAACGCGGTGGTCGCCAAGCCGAGCGAGCTGGCACCGGCCACCTCCGCCGTGCTGGCCGAGCTGATCCCGGCCTACCTGGACCCGGACGCCGTCGCCGTCGTGGAGGGCGGTGTCCCGGAGACCACGGCCCTGCTGGCCGAGCGCTTCGACCACGTCTTCTACACCGGCAACGGCACCGTCGGCCGTATCGTCATGCGGGCCGCCGCCGAGCACCTCACCCCGGTCACCCTCGAACTCGGCGGCAAATCCCCGGTGTTCGTGGACCGCGGCACCGACCTGGAGGCGGTCGCGGACCGGCTCGCCCGCGGCAAGTTCCTCAACGCGGGCCAGACCTGCGTCGCCCCCGACTACGTCCTGACCGACCCTCGGACCGCGCCCGCCCTGGAGGCGGCGCTGGTCCGCGCGATCGAGAAGCTGTTCGGTGCCGACCCGGCCCGCTCGCCGGAGTACGGCCGGATCGTCAACGAGCGGCACTTCGACCGGCTGTCCGGCCTGCTCGGCTCCGGCCGGGTCGCCGTCGGCGGCGTCGGCGACCGGGCGGCGAAGTACCTCGCGCCGACCGTCCTCGCCGACGTCGACCCGGACTCGCCCGTCATGCGGGAGGAGATCTTCGGACCGATCCTGCCGATCGTCACCGTGTCCGGCCCGGACGAGGCCATCGCCTTCGTCAACGACCGGGACAAGCCCCTCGCCCTGTACGTCTTCAGCGAGTCGGACGAGGTCCGCGCGCGCTTCGCCGCCGAGACCTCCTCGGGCGGCCTCGGCCACGGTCTGCCCGTCGCCCATCTCACCGTCTCCGACCTGCCGTTCGGCGGGGTGGGGGAGAGCGGCATGGGCAACTACCACGGCCGCTACTCCATCGAGACCTTCAGCCACCGCAAGGCGGTCCTGGCGAAGCCGCTGCACTGACCCTCCGGCGCGGAGCGGCCCGGCCGCACGCGCGGCCGGGCCCGGCTCGCCCGCATCGACGGCTCCCCGGAGTGCGACGGCGGGAATCCGGCCCAGCGCGGAGCCGGGCCGCCGCCCACCGGCGCTTCACCCGGATCCCCGGTGTCCCGCCGGGCGCCGGCCCGTACTGCCGAGGACCGGCCGGGTGCCGTGTGCGAGACTCCGCCGATGACCACGCAGACGATCACCGCGGACGCCTCCGGCACCTTCCCGCTGGGCGACCTGCCCGTCCACCGCATCGGTCTCGGCACCATGCGGCTGACGGGCAGCGCCGCCTTCCACCACGGCACCCCCAGCGACCGGGAGCGGTCCCTGACCGTGCTGCGCGAGGCCGTCGGGCTCGGCGTGAACCACATCGACACGGCGGCCTTCTACTTCTCCTCGCTGCGCTCCGCCAACGAACTCGTCAACACCGCGCTGTCCCCGTACCCCGACGACCTGGTCATCGCCGTCAAGGTCGGCCCCTACCGCGACCCGTACGGCGCGTGGGGCACCTCCGCCCGGCCCGACCAGCTGCGCGGCCACGTCGAGGAGAACCTGCGCCAGCTCGGACGGGACCACCTCGACGTCGTCTACCTGCGCCGGATGAACCAGGACTCCATCGCCGAACACTTCGGCGCCCTCGCGGAGTTGCGCACGGCCGGGCTCGTCCGGCACCTCGGGATCTCCGCCGTGGAAGGCCGGCACCTCGCCGAGGCGCTGGGGATCGCCCCGGTGGTCTGCGTGCAGAATCGGTACGCCCTGGACCGCCCCGACCCGGCCGGTGACGAACTGCTGCGGCTGTGCGGGGAGCGCGGCATCGCCTTCGTCCCCTTCTACACCGTGGCCGGCGAGGCCGGCGAGCGCGGTGCCACGGCCGCCCACGACGACACCGTGCTCTCCGTCGCCCGCGCCCACGGCGTGAGCCCCGCGCAGGTCCGCATCGCCTGGACGCTGCACCAGGGCCCGCACGTCCTCGCCATTCCCGGCACCGGCGACCCCGGCCACCTGGCCGAGAACGTCGCCGCCGGGGCGCTGCGGTTCACCGACGAGGAACTGGCCCGGCTCGCCGAGGCCCGTACGCAGGCCGGCTGACCGCTCCGGACACGGGCCGCGAGGTCCGCACCCGGACCGGCCGGCCGCCGACGGCCCGGCCACCGCGGTCCGCCCGCCGAGGGCCCGGCCGGCGGGGGCCGCCGGCCGGTGTCACACCGCCCAGGCGCCGTCCCGCATGAGATGCCGGCCGCGCAGCTCGCGCACCCCGTGCCACGCCTGCACCGCGACCGGCCGCACCCGGAAGAAGACGTAGGCGGTGCTGTCCGCGCCCGGATCCCAGCCGGTCTTCGCCGCGAACGCCCCGGCCGCCGCCACCGGCACCTCCCCGGGGCCGAAGACCCGTACCTCCCCGTCGACCAGCACGACGTCCCGGGTGTCGCCGAGGGCGAGCCGGGTTAGGCCGCCGTCGCGGAGGTTGCGGCCCGTGGGGTTGGTGCCGCGCGTGCACAGCCAGAACGACTCCCCGTGCCAGACGAACCACAGCGGTACGAGACACGGCACGCCGTGCGCGTCCGCCGAGGCCACCCAGATGTCGGTCTCCCGCTCCAGCCGGGCCAGCACGTCGCTCTTGCGCCGGGCCGGGGTGCGGACCGGTTCGTTGATCGTCATGTCCGGCGACGCTACCGGCCGCGCCCCGCCGGCACCTCGGCCCCGGGGCGCCCCGCACCCGCGACCCCGGGCGTAGGTCCCCGGCCCCATACGCCCGCGCACACCGCCGTCCGCCCCGCGCCCGGACGCCCCACCGCCGGGGCCCGCCCCGCACCCGGCAGGCGTCGCCACCCCCCTGACTACGATGACGTGGACGGCCCTGAGAACAGCACTACGAAGACACGAAGACGCGGTGAGGAAGCTCCCCATGACCGACGCCAAGGGCCAACGCCGGCCGGCCGGTGAACTCGAAGCGAGCGTCCTGGCCGCGCTCTGGGCCGCCGGCGCGCCCCAGACCCCCGGCGAGGTCCAGTCGGGCCTCGGCACCGGCCTCGCCCGGACGACGGTGACGACGATCCTCACCCGGCTGCACGACAAGGGCGTGGTCGACCGGCGGCGCCAGGGCAGGGGCTACGCCTACTTCCCCGTCCGGGACGCCCAGGACGCCCACGGCCTCACCGCCCGCCGGATGCACAGCGAACTGGACCGGGACAGCGACCGCGAGACGGTGCTCGCCCGCTTCGTCGCCCAGCTCAGCCCGGACGACGAACGCGTCCTGCGCGACCTGCTCGCCGCCGACGGCCGATGACCGCCCTGCTCCCGCTCCCGCTGCTGCTCCCGTTCGCCCTGCCGCTTCCGGCCCGCCGGGCACTGGACCGGCTGAGTCCGGCGGCCGCGCTGTGGTCCGTCGCGGGCTGCGCGCTGCTGCTCGCCGGCGGTACGGCGGTGACCCTCGGTGTGCTGCTCCTGCTCGGGCTGCTGGAGCTGCCGTTCTTCGCCGCGCTCGGCGAGGTGGTCCATCCGCTGCGCACCGCCCCCGGCGCCCTCGTGGTGCCGGCCGCCGCCGCCTCGGCCGGCGCGCTCGCCCGGAGCGGCTGGACCCTCGGCCGCTCGGCCCTGGAGCAGGCCCGCGCCTTCCGGGCGGCCCGTGCCGAGGCCTGCCGCCGGCCCGCCGCCGGCGACCTGTGCGTGGTGGACTCGCCCAGGCCCGACGCCTACGCCCTGCCCGGCCGCCCGCACCGGGTCGTCGTCACCACGGCGATGCTGCGCGTCCTGGACGGCCCCGAGCGGGAGGCGCTGCTCGCCCACGAGCGGGCGCACAACGCGGGCGGCCACCACTACGCGCTGGCCGTCGCCGAACTCGCGGCGCACTGCCACCCCGCGCTGCGCCGGGTCCGGGACACGGTCCGGCTCGCGGCCGAGCGCGCCGCGGACGAGACCGCCGCCGCCGCGGTCGGCGACCGGCGGCTGACCGCCCGGGCCATCGCCCGCGCGGCCCTCGCCGCCAGGTCCGCCGGCTCCGCGCGCCCCGGTTTCGCCCCCGGCGCCGCCACCGGCCCCGTCCCGCGACGCGTCCAGGCCCTGCCGGCCGGCCCGCGCCCACCCGTGGCCCACCGCACGGCCGCCGCGCTCCTCGCCGCCTGCGCCACCCTGTCCTGCCTCGCCTCGGCGACGGCGACGGCCGACGTCCACCACCGCGTGGAGGTGCGCAGGGCGAGGAGAGGCCCTGATCCCGACGTCGTGACGGGGCGCTCCCCACGACCGGGCCGCACGGCCGCCCTCCACGGGCGCCACCCCCCGGCCGCCCCGGCTCCACCCCTGCGTGACGCGCGTAGAAGTGGACTGGCGTCCGACAAGTTTTACGTATAACCTCACCGGCTAACCGCTCCCCGCCGGAAGGTAGCCATGCGTCGCGTCGCCCTGGTCACCCTCGTCGTCCACGACTACGACGAGGCGATCCGCTTCTACACTGAGGCCCTGGGCTTCCGTCTCGCCGAGGACGCCCCGCGCCCCGACGGCTCGCGCTGGGTCGTCGTCGAGCCCGGTGGCGACGCGGCGGGCACCGGACTGCTGCTGGCCCGTGCCAAGGACGCCGGCCAGCGCGCCCGGATCGGCGACCAGACGGGCGGACGCGTGGGCTTCTTCCTGCACACCGACGACTTCGCCCGCGACCACGCCAGGATGACCGCCGCCGGCGTGACCTTCCTGGAGGAGCCGCGCCACGAGCCGTACGGCACCGTCGCCGTCTTCCAGGACCTCCACGGCAACCGCTGGGACCTGCTCCAGCCCGCCGCCCGCTGACCCGCCCCGCATCACCCAGCCGAGGAAACGACACACCATGACCGCGTCCCGCATCGACACCGAGACTCTCCGCCGGCTCCCCAAGGCCGTCCTGCACGACCACCTCGACGGCGGCCTGCGCCCCGCCACCGTCGTCGAACTCGCCGACGCGGCCGGCCACACCCTGCCCACCACCGACCCCGACGAGCTGGCCGCCTGGTACGTCGAGGCCGCCGGCTCCGGCGACCTGGTCCGCTACATCGCCACCTTCGAGCACACCCTCGCCGTCATGCAGACCCGCGAGGGCCTGCTGCGCACCGCCGAGGAGTACGTCCTCGACCTCGCCGCCGACGGCGTCGTCTACGCGGAGGTGCGCTACGCCCCCGAGCTGATGCTCAAGGGCGGACTCGCCCTGCCGGAGGTCGTCGAGGCCGTCCAGGAGGGCCTGGCCGCCGGCATGGCCAAGGCGGCGGCGGCCGGCACCCCCGTCCGGGTCGGCACCCTGCTGTGCGGGATGCGCATGTTCGACCGGGTCCGCGAGGCCGCCGGGCTTGCCGTCGCGTACCGGGACGCCGGTGTCGTCGGCTTCGACATCGCGGGCGCCGAGGACGGCTTCCCGCCCGCCGACCACCTCGACGCCTTCGCGTACCTGCGCGCCGAGAACATGCCCTTCACCATCCACGCGGGCGAGGCGTACGGCCTGCCCAGCATCCACCAGGCGCTCCAGGTGTGCGGCGCCCAGCGCATCGGCCACGGGGTGCGCCTCACCGAGGACATCGTGGACGGCAAGCTCGGCCGCCTCGCCTCCTGGGTGCGCGACCGCCGGATCGCTCTGGAGATGTGCCCCACCTCCAACCTCCAGACCGGCTGCGCCGGCTCGATCGCCGAGCACCCGATCACGGCCCTGAAGGACCTCGGCTTCCGGGTCACCCTGAACACGGACAACCGCCTGGTGTCGGGGACCACGATGACCCGCGAGATGTCCCTGCTGGTGGAGCAGGCCGGCTGGACGGTGGAGGACCTGCGCACGGTCACCGTCAACGCCCTCAAGAGCGCGTTCATCCCGTTCGACCAGCGCACGGCCCTCGTTGAAGACGTGGTTCTGCCGGGTTACGCCGCCGCGCTCTGAACCAGCCCCCTGAGATAGGCGGCCTGCCCGACGTGCTGGAGATCGTCGGACAGGACGCTCACCAGGCGCACGCCCAGGCCGACCGGAGGATCCCAGCGCTCGTCCACGACGCGCTCCAGATCCTTGGCGGCCAGGGTGCGCAGGACGCCGAGGGTCTGCTCGTGGACGGCGTCGTAGTACCCGGTCAGCAGCGCGGCCGAGTCCACCCGCACCTTCGCGACCTTGGCCGGGGTGTGCCCGTAGCCCGTGTCGTGCCGGGGCAGGTCGAGCCCGAACCGCTTCTGCCAGTCCTGGGCGAGCCACACCTGGTCCAGGTCGAAGGCGTCCGCGATGTGGTCGTCCTGCACCCGGGTGAGGTGCCAGACCAGCCAGGCGATGGTGTTGGCGTCCGGGGCCGGGCGGTGGTGCAGCTCCTCGGGGCCGAGGCCGTCGAGGGCGGCGTGGACTTCTTCCCGGACGCGGCCGTAACCGTCGATGAGGATGTCCTTGGCATGCATACCGTCCACCATCGCAAACCATCGCCGCTCCCGCGTCCGGAATCCGGCGGCCGGTGCGTCACGTCCCCGTTTCGAGCAGGGTGACCAGCGCCCGGGCGGCCGGGCTCGTGGCCCGCTCCGGCGGCAGCAGGGCCACCGTCTCGTACCGTGCCCCGTCCGTCCCCTTCAGCGGCAGCGCCGCGAGCGCCGGCCGCTTGTGCCGGAAGTGCCGGGGCACGACCGCGACGCCCAGGTTCTCGTCCACCAGGTCCAGCAGGCTGTGCACGTCGTTGACCTCCAGGGCGACCGTGCGCCGGACCCCGGCCGCGGCGAACGCGGCGTCGGTGGTGCGGCGCGGACCCCAGTCGGGGTGGAAGTCCACGAACACCTCACCGGTGAGGTCGTCCGGGCCGAGCACGGCCGGCCCGGCGGCGAGCCGGTGGCTGGGATGGCACAGCACGGTCATCGGCTCGCTGGCCAGCGACACCGACCGCAGCTGGTCGGTGTCGGCCTGGGTGCGGTAGGCGAAGGCCAGGTCGAGCCGCCCGGCCGCGACCTCCTCCGCCAGCGCCCCCGAGCCGGCCTGCCGCAGCCGGATCTCCACATCCGGGTGCCGGCCCCGGAAGGCCGCCAGCAGCGGGGCCACCCGCACCCCGGCGATGCACTGCTCGGTGCCGAGCGCCAGCGTGCCGCGCAGCACGCCCTGCACCGCCGCCACCGCGTCGTGCGCCGCCCGCACCTGGGCGAGGATCCGCTCGGCCTCCGCCAGCAGCGCACGCCCCGCCTCCGTCAGGGTCACCCGGCGCGTGGTCCGCACGAACAGCGGCGCCCGCAACTCCCGCTCCAGCGCCCGGATCGACGCCGACAGACCGGACTGGGACACCATCAGACGCTCGGCGGCCCGGGTGAAGTGCCGGTCCTCGGCGACCGCGACGAAGTGCTGGAGATGGCGCAGTTCCATGATTGAGAAGCCTATCCGCTGAATTCCATCGGATTCTTCTGTTGGACCGCTGCCCGCCGCCGAGGGAAGAGTGGAGGCGGCAGATCCCGCGCCCACCCCTCATGGAGTCGCGTTGTACACCGCACACCCCGACCGCTACGCCGACATGCCCTACCGGCGCACCGGACGCAGCGGCCTGAAGCTCCCCGCCCTGTCGCTCGGCCTGTGGCACAACTTCGGCCCCGACCGGCCCGTGGAGACCCAGCGGGCCATCCTGCGCCGGGCCTTCGACCTCGGCGTGACCCACTTCGACCTGGCGAACAACTACGGTCCGCCGCCCGGCGCGGCCGAGTCCGCCTTCGGCGCGGCCCTGAGGGACGACTTCGCCCGCTACCGCGACGAGCTGGTGATCTCCACCAAGGCCGGCTATCTGATGTGGCCCGGCCCGTACGGCGAGTGGGGCTCGCGCAAGTACCTGCTCGGCTCGCTCGACCAGAGCCTGCGGCGGATGGGCCTGGACCACGTCGACATCTTCTACTCGCACCGCCCGGACCCGGACACTCCGCTGGAGGAGACGATGGGCGCCCTGCACAGCGCGGTGCAGCAGGGCAAGGCGCTCTACGTCGGCGTGTCCAACTACTCCGCCGAGCAGACCCGGGAGGCCGCCCGCATCCTCGGCGAGCTGGGCACCCCGCTCCTCATCCACCAGCCGCGCTACTCGATGCTCGACCGGCGCCCCGAGGACGAGGGCCTGCTCGACACCCTGGACGAGCTCCAGGTCGGCTCCATCGTCTACTCCCCGCTGGAGCAGGGCCTGCTCACCGGCCGCTACCTCGACGGCATCCCGGAGGACTCCCGGGCGGCGAGCGACAGCCCGTTCCTGAACTCGGACGCGGTCACCGAGGACCTGGTGGCCCGGCTGCGCGCGCTGGACGAGGTGGCCACCTCCCGCGGCCAGACGCTGGCCCAGCTGGCGCTGGCCTGGGTGCTGCGCGGCGGCCGGGTGACGTCCGCGCTGGTCGGCGCGAGCAGCGTCCGCCAGATCGAGGACAGCGTGGCGGCCATCGGCAACCTGGCGTTCGACGCCGGGGAACTGGACCGGATCGACGCCATCGTCAGGCCCTGACGGTCCGACCCGCCACCGCCGTACGAGCCCGGCCGCCCGTCCCGGCGGCCGGGCTCCTCGCGTACGCCGCTCCTCACGTGTCGGCGGGCACCCGGTCGAGGAAGCCGAGCACGGAGCGGATACGGCCGTCCGCGTCCAGCGTGACCACGTCGGAACCGGCGACCGGGGCGGACCGCTCCCCGGATGACGGGTCCGCGGCCTCGCTCACCAGTTCCCAGGAGAAGCGGGCCGTGTCGTGGTGGCCGTCCACGGAGTCGAGGGGCCGGAAGACGAAACCGGGGAACCGCTCGTGGGCGGCGGCGATGACGGCCGCGATCCCGTCGTGCCCGCCGACGTCGGCGAGGGGGTCGGTGTACCGGCCGTCCTCGGTCCAGGCGGCGGCCACCGCCTTCGCCCGCCGCTCCGGTCCGGTGGCGTTCCAGGCGTCGAAGTAACGGGCCGCGGCGGTCTCGTAGCGGTCGGGGGTCGCGGACATGGGCGATCAGCCTCCATCGAGGATCGGCACTGGTCGGAACCCGGATCCCCGCTGCGGTGACCCGGTAGGGCAACCCTGCCCCGGGCGGCCGGGGACCGTCGATTACCCCCGGGGTCATGGCCGGGCGCCCAGGCACCCGGGAGGCCCGCGCCCGACCGCGGAATTTCGGCCAGGACCGGGACGGAATATGCCAGGAGACTGGCCGGAAAAACATGGTGACAGTGATTCATCGGTGAACATACTCGACTGTGCGGGCTTCACTTCCAGCGAGGCCCCGATCACGCACCGCACACGAGCCGCGGCGAAAGCGAGGCCGGCCCGCAGGCGGACGACGCGACGGGGGAGTGCGCATGCACGACGAGTTCCTGTGCCATGTCACCGCGTACGGCATCTGCGGCGGACAGCGCATCGGAGTGCCGCTCGGCACCTACCGGGCCCCCACGCTCGCGCTCGCCCTGTGGTGGCTGCGCGACCGGGCCAGCTGGATCGCCGACCGCCTCGACCCGCGGCCGGAGGCCGCCCACTTCCCGCCCCGCGCGCTGGTCCCGGTCGCCGACACCGTGCCCGACGTGCCGGACGTCCTGCGTGCCTGGTGCGGCGATCCGGCCCGGCAGGAACGGGTCGCCGACGAGCTGGCCGCGGGCAGGCTGGTACGCCTCGCGACCGGCGACGAGACCACCGAGTACGAGCTGCTCGCGGAGTCCGTCGACGCCCTGCGCATGCAGCGGACGATACCGGCGCTGGTCATACCGGTAGCCTGACCCTCCGCCGCGCCGCCGGGGGCCGGACACCGGCCGGAGAGGACCCCGCCGCGACCGGCGGCCCCTGTGCGCGGTGGGCGAACGCATCCGGGGGACTGCCGGCCCGGGCTCGGGGTACGAGGACTGGAGCGACGGCCACCGGCCGCACCGGGCCTTTCCGAGAGAGAACAGCATGACCGAGTACCTGGGCGGGGCAGTGATACCGACTGGTTTCGACGTACCCGTGGAGCCGCTGCGGCGCGCGGCGCACTACACCGGCGCTCCCGGCTGTATCGCCGAGGCGCGTGCCTTCGCCGCCCGGTTCCTCCAGCAGCTGCGCACGGAGTGGTGCGCCGGCGTCGACGACCGCGCCGACGGGGAGCTGCTGCTGATGGTGAGCGAACTGGTCACCAACGCCGACCGGCACAGCAACGGCCCGTACATCCTGGAGCTGGAGGGCACGGACAGCTCGGTCGTCGTGTCCGTGTACGACAGCAGTACGGCCCTGCCCCGCCGGTTCCCGAAGAACCCCGAGCGCGTCGGGCGGCACGGCCTGGAGATCGTGCACGCGCTGGCCGCCGAGGTCACCGTCGAACGCGTCCCCGTGGGCAAGCGGGTGCGGGCCGTCTTCGCCCTGCGGCGGGGCTGAACCTCTTCATCTTCATCTCGTCTCCCGCACAGAGCCGATCTCCCGCACAGGGCCGAGCCGCCCTGCCCAGGCACCCGGCCCGTCGGCGTCGTGATCCCCGGACGTCAGGCGCAGCCCAGCTCCCCGAGCATCCCCTGGCGCAGCCGGGCGATGATCCGCTTGATCAGCCGGGAGACGTGCATCTGGGAGCAGCCCAGCCGCTCACCGATCTCGGCCTGCGTGGCCTCCTCCACGAACCGCAGGTGGATGATCTGCCGGTCGCGATCGCTCAGCTCCGCCATCAGCGGGGCGAGCGCGTGGAAGTCCTCCACGAGCCGCAGGCCCTCCTCCTCCACACCGATGAAGTCGGCGAGCACGGCCTCGCCGTCCTCGGGGCCGTCCCCGGTGAGCGCGGCGTCCAGGGAGGCGGAGTTGTAGCCGTTCGAGGCCAGCTGGGCCTCGACCACCTCCTTCTCGGAGATGTTCATCAGCGTGGCCAGCTCCGCCACCGTCGGATCCCGGTCCAGCCGGCTGGACAGCTCCTCGCGCGCCTTGGCCAGCTCCACCCGCAGTTCCTGGAGCCGGCGCGGCACGTGGACGGCCCAGGTGGTGTCCCGGAAGAACCGCTTGATCTCGCCGACGATGTACGGCAGCGCAAAGGACGTGAACTCGACCTCGCGCGCCAGCTCGAACCGGTCGATGGCCTTGATCAGGCCGATCATGCCCGTCTGGACGACGTCCTCCATGTCGTCGCCGCGGCCCCGGAAGCGTCCGGCCGCGAACCGCACGAGCGACATGTTCATCTCGATGAGTGTGTTGCGCGCGTACTGGTACTCGTGCGTTCCCTCTTCCAGCTCGGCCAGCCGGCGGAAGAACTGGCGGGACAGCTCGCGCGCGTCGCGCGGGGCGACGGACGCCGGGTCCGTGATGCCGGGCAGGGACCCCTCGTCCGCCCTGTCCTGCTCGGTCTCCTCGACGGCCTCTGCTTCCGGCCGGATCCCGGCGGCGGTGTTCATTACCTCTCCCACGAAAGTCACGGTTCCACGTCTCCCTGTGCGGCCTCCGGTCCGGCACCGGGTGGAGCCGGCCCCAGTGTCCAGGCAGCGTCTCCAGCGGGTACCCGTCGCCCGACGGATCATGCGTTCCCGCGAAGCCGCTCACGGCGCGAGTACCCATGGTGACGCGGTGCATGCCCCCGCCCTCACGCGGTGGCGCGAAATGGCCGGTCGGGGCCCGGTCCGGGCGAGGATTTCCCTCAGGGCGCAACGCCCGGTCCTTGCCCCCGACGGCAGCGCTCCTAGGCTGACGGGATGACCAACCCGGTGAGCGACAAAGCCCGAGTGATCCCCCTGCGGCCGGCGCCGGCCCGCCCCGAGGGGCCGGAGAGCGAGCCCGCCCCCAGGGAGCCCCTGTGGCGGGATCTGGTCGGCGAGGTGCTGCGCCGCGAGCGGCGGGCCCAGCGGCGCACCCTCAAGGACGTGGCCGACGCGGCCCGGATCTCGCTGCCCTATCTCTCGGAGATCGAGCGCGGCCGCAAGGAGGCGTCGTCCGAGGTCCTCGCCGCCGCCGCGCACGCCCTCGGCCTGGGCCTCGGCGACCTGCTGGCGCGGGTGCACGGCGAGCTGTCCCGCCGTACGGCCGTCCACCACCGCACCGCGGCCCCGCAGCACGGGTCGTACCGCGGCCTCTGCCTCGCGGCCTGACCCTGGCACGCCGGGCGCCCCGGGGCCCGGCGGCTCTCACCCGTTCGATCGGCCGCCGGCCGGGCCGATGAGTTCCGCGGCGTGGAACGGTCTCCTCTCACGACCCTGTTCCCCTGCCCGTTCCACGCCCCGGGAGGCGCTCATGAGCACCGACGGATTCCTCACCTGCCTCTGGTTCGACGGCCAGGCGGAGGAGGCCGCGCACCACTACGTGTCCGTCTTCGAGAACTCCGGTGTCGAACGCGTCGTCCGGTGGCCCGAGTCCGGCCCCGGCCCGGACGGTGCCGTGCTGACCGTGGAGTTCACGGCCAACGGCCAGAGGTTCGTCGCGCTCGACGGCGGACCCCGGTACACGTTCAACGAGGCGGTCTCGTTCCAGGTCCTCTGCGCCGACCAGCAGGAGATCGACCACTACTGGACGAGGCTGACCGAGAACGGCGGCGAGGGCGGCCCCTGCGGCTGGCTCAAGGACCGGTACGGCGTGTCCTGGCAGGTGGTCTACGCCCCGCTGCTCGACATGATCGCCGACCCGGACCCGGAGAAGGCCGGCCGCGCCCTGCGGTCCATGATGGGCATGGGCAAGCTGGACGCGGCCGAGCTGGAACGGGCGTACGCGGGCGCGTAGCGCACGCCGGGCCGCCGTCGTCGCACCCCTCCCGACCGTATGCGCCGCGTCCCGCCGCGGCGCGACGCCCACCGCACCGCCGGCCGGATTCCGGGTCCCGGCTCACCGCGCGGGCCGGACCCCGGATGACTAGCGTGAACAGACGGGACACACCACATCAGGAGGGTCGCGAGCATGGCCGTGCAACCCGAAGGAACGCCCTGTTGGGCCGACGCGATGTTCAGCGACGTCGAGGGAGCCAAGCGGTTCTACGGCGACGTCCTCGGCTGGACCTTCGGCGAGTCGTCGTCGGAGTACGGCCACTACACCCAGGCCTACGCGGACGGCAGGGCCGTCGCGGCCGTCGTCCCGCCCATGCCCGGCCAGGAGGGCCAGTCCCGCTGGTGCCTGTACTTCGCCTCGCCCGACGCCGCGGCCACCGCCCGCAGGATCCGCGACAGCGGCGGGGAGGTACTGCTGGAGCCGATGCGGGTCGGTGATTTCGGCACGATGTGCCTGGCCCGGGAGCCCAGCGGCGCGGTGTTCGGCGTGTGGCAGGCGGGCACCCACGAGGGCTTCGAGGCGACGGCGGTGCCCGGCGCCTACTGCTGGGCCGAGGTCTTCACCAGGGAGCCGGAGCAGGCGGACGCCTTCCTCACCGCCGTCTTCCCCTACCGGATGAAGGAGATCGAGGACGACGCGGTGGACTTCCGGATGTTCGACATCGGCGAGGACACCGTCCTCGGCCGGATGCGGATGACCGACGACTTCCCGCCCGAGGTGCCCGCGTACATCAACGTCTACTTCACCACCGCCGACTGCGACGCGGCCGTCGACCGGGCCGTCGAGCTCGGCGGGATCCTCCGCTTCGGGCCGATGAGCAGCCCCTTCGGCCGGTTCGCGGCGCTCAGCGACCCGCAGGGCGCCGACTTCTCGGTGATCGACATCACCACCACCGAGGGGCGCATGCCGGAGATCAGGGACGTCTGACCGGCCCCGGCACGGCCCCGCCCGTGGCCATGGCATCATCGAGCGCATGCGTGAACGTGTGGTGGCCGCGTGCGACGGGGCTTCGAAGGGAAACCCCGGACCGGCCGGATGGGCGTGGGTGGTCTCGGGCGGCGACGAGCGGACCCCCGCCCGCTGGGCGGCGGGCCCGCTCGGCCGGGCCACCAACAACGTCGCCGAACTGACGGCCCTGGAGCGGCTGCTCACGGCCGTCGACCCGGACGTGCCGCTGGAGGTCCGGATGGACTCCCAGTACGCGATGAAGGCCGTCACCACCTGGCTGCCCGGCTGGAAGCGCAACGGCTGGAAGACCGCCGCCGGCAAGCCTGTCGCCAACCAGGACCTGGTGGTCCGCATCGACGAACTCCTCGGCGGCCGGTCCGTGGAGTTCCGCTACGTACCCGCCCACCAGGTCGACGGCGACCCGCTGAACGACTTCGCCGACCGCGCGGCCAGCCAGGCGGCCTCCGGGCAGGAGTCCGCCGGCAGCGAACTCGGCTCCCCGGAGCCCCCGCCGTCGCCCGACACCCCGGCGGCCGGGGCGGCGCGCCGGAAGGCACCCCGCCGGACCGGCGCCGGGGCGTCCTCGTCCGCCCGGACCATCAAGGCCAAGTTCCCCGGCCGCTGCCTGTGCGGCCGGTCCTACGCGGCCGGCGAGAAGATCGCCAAGAACGCGCAGGGCTGGGGACACCCGGAGTGCCGCACCGCCGACGCCTGATCAGGCGTCGAACGTGTAGTACCGGGTGTGGTCCAGCAGGTCCGCCGGGCGCACGGTGTTCCACGGCTTCATGGTCTCGTCCAGGTCCACCACGTCCGGCGTGCCGCCGGCCGGCACATAGGCCGCGTCCGGGTGCCGCCGCTGCCACTCGGCCCACAGCTTGTCGACGTAGGCGTGGTGCAGCCAGAACACCGGGTCGTTGGGGGAGACCCCGGTGGCCATCTGCCCGCCCACCCAGACGTGCACCCGGTTGTGCAGGTTCACCCCGCGCCAGCCCTCCAGGTGGTTGCGGAAGCCGTCCGAGGCGCTGTTGTACGGCGGCAGGTCGTACGCGCTCATCGCCAGCACCGACTCCACCTCGGCGCGCGTCGGCAGCTCGGCCACGCTCGTGCCGAGCGAGCGCCGCAGGAACGTCCGGCCGTCGACGCGCACGTTGATCGGCCAGTTGCCGGTGGACGCGGCGAACGGGCCGTCCATCACCCGTCCGTCGGTGCTGCGACCGGTACCGCCGAGGAAGTCCGGCGCCCACAGCGAGGCCCGCACGGTGCGGTCGGTGCTCCAGTCCCAGTACGGCAGCGTGACGGAGGAGTCCACGGCCTGCAGCGCCTGTTCGAAGTCGAGCAGGAATCTGCGGTGCCAGGGCAGGAAGGACGGGGAGCGGTGGCCGGTCCGCTCACCGCTGTCGGTGTCCGACATGATGAACTCGTTGTGCGTGCGGACGAAGTCGTCGTAGCGCCCGCCGCGCTTGAGTTCGAGGACGGCGGCGACGAACCGGCGCTTCTCGTCGGTGGTCAGGGCGGCCTGGTTCTTGCGTACGGTCATGGTGCTCGGTGCTCCGAAGTCCTTGCGAGGGGCGGTCAGTTGGCGGGGAACGGCAGCAGCGGGGCGCCCTGCAGCTCGTCCACCGCGGCACGGGCGGCGGCGCGCGGGGTGGGCATCGGGTCGTAGTGGCTGACGACGCTGATCCAGCTGCCGTCGGCGTTGCGCATCACGTGCAGCGGTACGCCGTCGACGAACACCGCGTAGCCGCCGCCGTGTCCGTGGTGGTGTCCGGTGCCGTCCGCCGGACGGCCCTGTATCCGGCGGCCCTTGTAGACCTCGTCGAAGGAGCCGGGCGCGGCGGGCTCGTGATGGCCGGCGGCGGACGCGGCCGTCGCGGCGGGAGCGGTGAGGGCGACGGCCGCCGTGGCGGTCGCGGCGACGGCGGCCGCCGCGGTGAGCGCGCGGCGCCGGGTGATCTCGGGCATGCGGGTCCTCCGGAAGAGTGATCCTTTGGTGACGACGCATGCCTATCGGCAGGTCCCGGAGCAGGAGAAATCTCCCGGAACCGGTTGGCTGTGATCCGGACAATTAACCACATGTCATACAGAGTTGAACAAAGATGATCTTGCTGTGAGGGTGGCCCGATCCGCACCGGAACGGGGAATTCCTTGCCGGGGCACCCCGGATTTCCTTGATCCTTTCCGGCGGCGGTCCGTCCGAGTGGCGCGGCTCACCACGCCAGACTGGCGCGATCGGATGGGCCGTCCACCCCTGCTACTCTCCGGTGCCGATCGACCACTTACGGTGACTGTCAGGGGTGTGCGCGTGAAGGTCGTCTGCGTCGGAGGCGGGCCCGCCGGCCTGTGCCTCGCCCTCCTGCTCAAGCGACAGGATCCGGCCCACGACATCACCGTCCACGAACGCGACCCCGAGGGCTCCACCTACGGCTGGGGCGTGACGTACTGGCGGGGCCTGCTCGACAGACTCCGGGAGTACGACCCCGAGACCGCCCGCGCCGTGGAGGAACACTCGGTGCGGTGGACGGACGGCGTCGCCCACGTCGGCGGCAGGACCACCCGGCACCACGGCGACGAGGGCTTCGGCATCGGCCGGCACCGGCTGCTCGGCCTGCTCGCCGCCCGGGCCCGCGCCCTCGGCGTCCGCCTGGAGTACGAGAGCGCGCCGACCCGGCCGCCCGCCGGCGCGGACCTCGTCGTCGCGGCCGACGGCGTCCACAGCGCCCTGCGCACCCGCCGCGCCGACCACTTCGGCACCCGCGTCACCCCGGGCCGCAATGTCTACCTCTGGCTCGGCACCACCAAGGTCTTCGACGCCTTCACCTTCGCCTTCACCGAGACCCGGCACGGCTGGATCTGGGCCTACGGCTACGGCTACGACGCCGGCCACAGCACCTGCGTCGTCGAGTGCTCCCCGCAGACCCTCACCGGACTCGGGCTGGACCGGGCGGATCCCGCCGGGAACCTCGCGCCGCTGGAGGAGCTCTTCGGCCGCGTCCTCGACGGCCACCCCCTCGTCGCCCGCCCCGGCGCCTCCTGGGGGACCTTCCGCACCCTCACCAACCGCACCTGGCACGACGGCCGCCTGGTCCTGGTCGGCGACGCCGCCCACACCACCCACTACTCCATCGGCGCCGGCACCACCCTCGCCCTGGAGGACGCCATGTGCCTGGCCGACGCCCTGCGCGCGCACCCCCTGCCCGAGGCCCTCGCCGCCTACGAACGCCGGCGCCGGACCGAGCTGCTGTCCGCGCAGAGCGCCGCCCGCTACAGCGCCCGGTGGTACGAGAACCTGCCCCGCTACATCCACCTGCCCCCGCACCGGATGTTCGCCCTGCTCGGCCAGCGCCACTCACCGCTGCTGCCGTACGTCCCGCCGCAGCTGTACTACGGCCTGGACAAGGCGGCCGGACAACTGGAATCCCTGCGCAGGCTCAAGCGCTGGCTCGGCCCCCGCGCCGCCCGCGCCCTGCACGCCCGCGCCGAGCGCGCCCACTGACCCGCCCCGCTTCACCGGACGTGGAGCCCTCACCCTCAAAGGGGGCCGGAGCCGGGGGCCTGACCCCGGACCTGTCAGCAGCCGCCGCCGACGGCGTACGCGCCCACTTCGCCGGCCGCTGCCTCGCCGCCCCGGAACAGAACCCGGCCCGGGCCGCGCGGCCGAGGGCCGGCGGCGGCCCGGCGCGGTGACGGTCCGTGAGGCGGCGACACTACCGGGATGGATCTGCTGTCACTGCGCTACTTCCAGGCCGTCGCCCGGCACCAGCACATCAGCCGGGCCGCCGAGGAACTGCGGGTCGCCCAGCCGTCGGTGAGCCGGACCATCCGCCGGCTCGAGACCGGCCTCGGCGTCCCGCTGTTCGACCGCCAGGGCCGCCGTATACGGCTCAACGACCACGGCGCCGCCTTCCTGGCCCGGGTCGACCGGGCGCTGGCGGAACTCGACGACGCCCGGCGGGAGATGGCCGACGCCGCCGGACCCGGCCCCGGACGGGTCGCCGTGGCCGCCGAGACCCTGCTCCAGCTCTCCGGGGTGCTGTCCGCCTTCCGCGCGCTGCGGCCCGGGGTGCGGGTGCGCCTGTTCCAGGCCCCGGTGGACGCCATGCACCGGCACCTGCGCTCCGCCGAGGTCGACTTCGCCATCGCCTCCCAACCGCTCGCCGGCCCCGGACTGCGCACGCTGGAACTGGTCCGCGAGGAGGTGCTGCTGGCCGTGCCCGCCGGGCATCCGCTGGCCGGCCGGACGAGCGTCACGGTGGCCGAGCTGGCCGGCGAGGACTTCGTCAGCACCCGGGCCGGCCACTGGCAACGAGCGCTGCTGGAGCGGCTGTTCGCCCGCGAGGGGCTGACCCCTCGGGTGGTCTGCGAGGGCGACGAGGCCGCCGCCACACCCGAACTGGCAGGCGCCGGACTCGGCCTGTGCCTGCTGCCGGCCGTCGCCCGGCGGGCCATCGGCGAGGACGGCCCGGTGGCCTGGCTGCGGCTGGACGCCCCCGACTGCCACCGCACGCTGACCCTGGTGTGGCGGCGGGGCGCCTATCTCTCGCCCGCCGCCCGCGACTTCCGCCGGGTGGCCGGGGAGCGGCTCATGCCCCTCGCGTCATGAACACATGGCCGGACCGGTCGTGGAAGGCATGCACGCCCCGGCACTAGCGTCGGCCGTGCCCACCACCGCTTCGGACGAGGGAGAACGGCGATGAGCGAGCAACAGGCCCCTGCGCGGGCCGGGTTCCGCAGTTACGCGGAGGCCGTCCTCGACGTGCTGGCCGCCGAACCGGCCCGGGCCGCGGTCACCACCGCCGAGGGCCGGGTGGTCGGCGCCGGCGAGTTCCGGGACCAGGTCCACCGGCTCTCCTGGGAGCTGGCCGATCGCGGGACGGGGCGCGGGGCCACGGTCACCCTGCTCACCGGCAACACCGTGGAGGCCCTGGTGGCCCGCTACGCCGCCAATCTGACCGGCGCCCGGGTGGTCGTCCTCTACGAGGGCATGAGCCCGCCGGTCATGGCCCGGGTGATGGAGAGCGTGGACTGCTCCCTGCTGCTGGTGGACGACCGGCAGCGGGAGGCGGCACGGCAGTTGTCGCGGCTCCCCGGCACCCCCGAGATCCGCTGGCTCGGACCGGACGGCGAGGCCGAGGACGTGCTCGCGGCGGCGGCACGGCGGCCGGCCCGGCCGATGGAGGGCCGGGCCGGCCCCGACGACGACTGGTGCGTCCGGCACACCGGCGGGACCACCGGCATCCCCAAGGGCATCCGCATGACCCACGGCGCCTACCGGCTGAGCATGGACCAGGGGTTCGCCGCCGCCGGCGACCCGCCCCGCTTCCTGGCCTGCACCGCCCTCGCCCACCTCGCCGGGATCTTCGCCGACCTGGCGCTGTACCAGGGCGGCTCGGTGGTCCTGCGGCACGGCTTCGAGCCCGGGGACGCGCTGGCCGCGATCCAGCGCGAGCGGGTCACCCACACCTGGCTGCTGCCGCCCCTGCTCTACCGGCTCCTGGACCACCCCGACCTGCCCCGCACCGACCTGTCCGCCCTGCGCCGCGTCAGCTACGGCGGCACTCCCGCCTCACCGGCCCGGATGCGGCAGGCCGCCCGCGTCCTCGGGCCCGTGCTGCACGGCATGTACGGGCAGGCCGAGACGCAGCTCATCACCCAGACCGGCCCCACGGAGCAGGAGGTGACCGGACGCGGCGGCCAGCTGACGGTCGGCCGGGCCCTGCCGGGCGTGGAGATCACCGTCCGGGACGCCGACGGCACCGCCCTGCCGCCCGGGGAGTGGGGCGAGGTCCGGGTGCGCTCGCCCTATGTGATGGGCGGCTACTGGAAGCAGCCGGAGCTGACCGCCGAGGTGCTGCGGGACGGCTGGGTGCACACCGGCGACGTCGGCTATCTCGACGAGGACGGCTACCTGTACCTGGTGGACCGGATCAAGGAGAAGATCGTGGTCGTCGGGGGCCATGTCTATCCGGCGGAGCTGGAGGAACTGCTGCTCGGCCATCCCGCCGTCGGCCGGTGCGCGGTGTTCGGCAGCCGGGACGGCGACGCGGTGGAGCATGTGCACGCCGCCGTGGTGCCCGCCGCCGGGCAGCGCCCCGCGCTCCAGGAGATCCGGGACTTCGTCACCGCCCGCAAGGGACGCCTCTACGCCCCCGACGCCCTGCATTTGGTGCCGGACATCCCGCTGACGGCGGCGGGCAAACCGGACAAGCGTGAGCTGCGCACCCGGCTGACCGGCTGAGCGGACCCGTCAAGTGCACGGGATGCCGTGACGGATGACAGACTGACGCCATGGACGAACGTGTGATCGGCAGGTCGGGGCAGTGGGCATCGGTGGTCGGGCTCGGCACATGGCAGCTGGGCGCCGACTGGGGAGAGGTGGACGACAAGGTGGCCCTGTCCGTCCTGGAGGCGGCGGCCGAGGCCGGGGTGACCTTCTTCGACACGGCTGACGTGTACGGTGACGGGCGCAGCGAGGAGACCATCGCCTCCTTCCTGCGCGGCCGTCCCGACCTGCACGTCCTCGTGGCCACCAAGATGGGCCGCCGGGTGGAGCAGATCCCGGAGAACTATGTCCTGGACAACTTCCGCGCCTGGAACGACCGCTCGCGCCGCAACCTCGGCGTCGACCGCCTCGACCTGGTGCAGCTGCACTGCCCGCCCACCCCCGTCTACTCCTCCGACGAGGTGTTCGACGCCCTGGACACCCTGGTCGAGGAGGAGCGCGTCGCCGCCTACGGCGTGAGCGTGGAGACCTGTGAGCAGGCGCTCACCGCGATCGCCCGGCCGGGCGTGGCCAGCGTGCAGATCATCCTCAACCCGTTCCGCATGAAGCCGCTGCGCGAGGTGCTGCCCGCCGCCCGCGAGGCCGGAGTCGGCATCATCGCGCGGGTCCCGCTCGCCTCCGGGCTGCTGTCCGGGAAGTACACCAAGGACACGGTGTTCGCGGCCGACGACCACCGCACCTACAACCGGCACGGCGAGGCATTCGACCAGGGCGAGACCTTCTCCGGAGTCGACTACGCCACCGGCGTGGAGGCCGCCGCCGAGTTCGCCGCGCTCGCCCCCGAGGGCTACACCCCGGCCCAGCTCGCACTGCGCTGGATCATCGAGCAGGAGGGGGTCACCACCGTGATCCCCGGCGCCCGCAGCCCGGAGCAGGCCCGCGCCAACGCCGCCGCGGCCAAGCTGCCGCCGCTGCCGCCCGCGACCCTCACCGCGATCCGGGATCTGTACGACCGCCGGATCAAGGACCAGGTCGAACACCGCTGGTAGCCGCTTCCCCGTTTGACGAACGGACGGACGGTTATACGGCTGGGCATGATACGGGAAGGGCGGCGCAGAGGGCGCGACGAGACCGAGGAGGAGCGGGCCGACCGGATGTGGGGTGAACTCATCCAGGAGGTCCGCGTCGCACAGACGGGCGTACAGATCCTGTTCGGCTTCCTGCTGACGGTGGTCTTCCAGCCGAAGTACGCCCGGCTGGCCGACACCGACCAGACGATCTACATCGTGACCGTCGTCATGGGCGCCTGCGCCACCGGCGCGCTCATCGGCCCGGTGTCCCTGCACCGCCTGGTCTCCGGCCACCGGGTCAAGCCCCGCGCGGTACGGCTGGCCTCCCGGCTGACCCTGGTCGGCCTGGCCCTGCTGCTCGCCACGATGACCTCGTCCCTGCTGCTGATCCTCCGGGTGGCCACCCACAACGGCTACGTCCCCTACCTGGTGTCGGCCGTCGTCGCCTGGTACGTCCTGTGCTGGTACATCCTCCCCTTGTGGGCCCGCCGCCGGAACCCGCAGGACCCGGAGGACCCGGAGGACCCGGAGGACCCGGAGGACTAGGTCCTGCCTGGCGCGGCCGTCGTCCTCGGCGATGGCGTGCGTCGAACACCGAGTGTCCGCAGCTGGCGGTCATGGTGGTGGCCGAGCAGGAGGAGGGACAGTACGGCGCCGGTCAGGGCGCAGAGCATGTCCCACTGGGTGTCCCAGGGGTCTCCCTGGGTCGCCAGGAACGCGTCCGCGCCGTGGCCGCCGATCTCGGCCGCCAGCCATTCCAGCAGCTCGAAGCAGGCGCTGAAGGCCAGGCAGGCGCACACGGTGAGCGGGGCCAGCCAGCGGCTGCCGCGCAACGGTGAGGTGCGGGTGAGCAGTTCGCGGACCAGCAGGGCGGGGACGAAGCCCTGCATCAGATGCCCGAAACGGTCGTACGGATTGCGGTCCAGGCCGAAGGTGTCGCGCACCCAGTCGCCCGCCGGGACCTCGGCGTACGTGTAGTGCCCGCCGACCGCGAGGACCAGCGCGTGCGCGGTGAGCAGCCCGCACAGCAGCCCGGTCAGCGGAAAGCGCCGCCAGAACAGCACCACCAGCGGCAGGCCCAGCAGCGCCCACACGGTCTCCAGGAACCAGGTGGCGCGGTCACGGGCGCCGACCGCCGACACGGCCAGCCCCGCGGCCACCACACCGGCGAAGACGACGGGCGGCACACGGCGCGGCGCCCGGAGCGGGGCGGGATGCGCAGCGGTCACGGCGGGGCTCCTTGCCTCGAGGCGTCGTAGAGCCCCATCGTGGCGCCGGGCCGGGCCCGCGGGCATGAGTACGGCTACTCACCCCGCGGAGAGGATCTCCGCCAGCAACTCGTCCACGTCGACCCGCTCCTGGCCCGGCGGCACCACCTGGTACGTCTCGCGCAGGAACGCCGCCACCCCCGGCGCCCACGCCAGCACCACCGCCCGGTGCCGGCTGCCGTCCGGGCGGGTGTCCCCGAGGAACTCCATGCGCAGTTCGTGCCACGGACCCGTGTCCTGCGGCCGCAGCCGTACGTCGCCGATGCCGACCGATCCGGCCAGGCCCTCGGCGAGCATCGCCCGGTCCAGCCGCCAGGACGCCAGCACCCGGCCGTCGTGGGCGAAGACGGCGGTGACGGCGAACGGGTCGTCGGCGGCGTAGCCGAGATGGGCCAGCACCGGACACCGCCCGGTGCCGGGCGCGAGGAGCTGCACCACCAGGGTCTTGTGCACGAACGGGTTCACGCGGGGCCTCCGGCAGACAATCGGCGTAGAAACCCCTAGTACCCCGGCAGTGCCCAGGATGCTCACTCGTGCGGCTGATTCCTGCGCCACATCGCCGCAACGGCCCTCATCCGAACGCCTCCCGCAGCGCCGGCAGCAGGGTCTTCGCCGACCAGTCCAGGAACTCCCGCTGCGCGTCGCCGCCGATCTGCACCAGCGCGACCTCCCCGAAACCGGCCTCCGCGTACGGCCGTACGGCCTCGACGAAGGCCTCGGGGTCGTCACCGCACGGGATGGCGGAGGCGATGTCGTCCTCGGTGACGAACTGCGTCGCGGCCTCGAACGAGTCGGGGTGCGGCAGTTCGGCGTTCACCTTCCAGCCCAGGCCGAACCAGCGGAACTGGGAGTGGGCGCGCTTGACCGCCGTGTCCCGGTCGGGGTCGTAGCTCACCGGCAGCTGGCCCACCCGGGGCTTGCCCTGGCCGCCGTGCCGGTCGAACGCCTCCAGCAGGCCCGCCTTCGGCTCGGTCGCGATCACCAGGTCGGCGAGGCGCCCGGCGAGTTCGCAGGACTGGTCGCCCGAGACGGCGAGGCCGATCGGCGGCGCCTGGTCCGGCAGGTCCCACAGCCGGGCCGATTCCACGTCGTAGTGCTGCCCGTGGTGGGTGACATGGCCGCCCTCGAACAGCGCGCGGATGATCTCCATCGCCTCCTCCAGCATCTCGTGCCGGACGTCCACCGGAGGCCAGCCGCCGCCCACGACGTGCTCGTTCAGGTTCTCGCCGGCGCCGAGGCCGAGCCGGAACCTGCCCTCCGACAGCAGCTGCACGGTCGCCGCCTTCTGCGCCACGATCGCCGGGTGGTAGCGCAGGATGGGACAGGTGACGTAGGTCATCAGGGGGATCCGCGTGGTGGCCTGGGCGGCGGCGCCCAGCACGCTCCACGCGTAGGAGGCGTGGCCCTGCGCGCGCAGCCACGGGAAGTAGTGGTCCGAGATCACCGAGAAGTCGAACCCCACCTCCTCGGCGCCCACCACATGGTTCACCAGGTCCCGGGGACCGGCCTGCTCGGTCATCATCGTGTATCCGATTTGCACCATATCCGGCGAGTCCCCGGCTTCCCGTCCGGAAAACAGCCGACGACGCGGATCACTCCTCCGGTACCCCGGAACGTCCGCGGGAATGTCGTCAGTGATGCCGGGCGGGGTGCGGCCGGCGACCACGGCCCGCGCGGCACCGCTGTGCGGCCGGGACACGCGCATCGGTCGCCGGCCGGTGCCGCGTGGCCGGGAGCGGGCCCGGCGCACACAGGCCGGCGGCCGGGCCGGCGCGCTCGTCGCGGGCCTGCTCCGGGGGCGTACGGCGGTGCCGCGAGCCGTGGCACGAGCGTCGCGCCCGCCGTTCCGAACCGGTGACGAAGACGCGGGGCGCGCGGGGGTGCGTTCCATGGGGTTCGCCACAGCCCGGAGGCATCGTCCGATCCGGGCGCCGGCACCGTTCCCGGCGGGGCGGGGTCAGCGCTGCTGGTTCGTCTGGGGTGTCAGCTCGCTCGGCCGCACCACGACGAACCCCTCGCCCTGGAACATCAGCTGCACGGCCTCCCCGGAACCACCGCGCAGCATCGAGCCGAGGGACTGCGAGCGGTGCAGCGAGGTCTGCAGATGGGTGGTCCAGCCCACCACCGCGTCCGTGTCGACGTACACCGGCGCCTGCGCGGACACGGGGATGACCAGCGGGTTGCCGTCGCAGACCAGGCCGAGCCGGCCCTGCCCGGTGAAGACGCTGTTGAACAGGCCGCCGCCGGCGATGCCCGACCCCTTCACCGTCTTGATCTCGTACGACAGCGAGGCGTCGAAACACAGGACGTTGCGGCCGTTGACGGTGAACTGGTCGCCGGGCTCGACGTCGACGATGAAGCAGTTCTGCGCCTCGTGCGCGAACCAGGCCTCGCCCCGACCGCGCACCGCCATCAGGGGCAGCCCCTCACCGGTGACCGCACGCTTGAGCATGCCGCCGACGCCCTGTCCCTTGCGCTCGAACCTCAGGTCGCCGCGGTAGGCGACCATCGCGCCCTGCCGGGCGTACATCTCGCCGTCCACCGCGTACTTGACGCACTTGGCGTTCTCGACGGACATTCCCGGCTCCACGGCCGGCCGCACCACGTGCTGACTGGAAAAGAGATCACCCTTCATGCGGGCATGGTGTCCCGGACGAGTCCGTTCCGCCAAGATCACGGAACGTGCCGGTCCGGCCGCCGTCCGGTCACCTCCCGCAGAACGCCGACTCCAGCGTCCCGGCCAGGGCGTCCAGCACCTTGGCGTTGTTGGAGGTGTTGGCCACCGCGGTGAGGGTCCGCCCGCCGTCCTTGGTGCCGAACGCGTAGGTGTAGTAGCCCTGCACCGCCCCCGTGTGCCCGTACACCGACACCCCGCAGGACAGGGTCCGCCGCCGCAGCCCGAGCCCGTACGCCGTCGTGCTGTTCACCTTGGTGAACCGCTCCATGTCGGCGAGCCGCGCGGCGGACATCAGCCTGCCCTTCAGCAGCGCGCCGTAGAAGGCGTCGAGGTCGCGGGCGCTGGAGATGACCGCCCCCGCGCTCTGCGCCCAGGACACGGTCTGCGCGGTCGCGTCGACCAGCGGGGCGCCCGCGGTGTCCGGCGTCAGATAGCCGCGGGTGTGGCGGCCGGGGATCGCGGTGGCCGGGTGGACGTAGAAGGTGTCGGTCAGCTTCAGCGGCTTGATGAGACGGTTCTGGTAGGCGGTTGCCACCGGCTGCCCGGTGAGCTTCTCCACGAGCAGCCCGGCGACGACGAAGTTGGTGTTGGAGTACGCGTAGGCGGCGCCGGGCGCGTTGGTGCGGGGCTTCTTCAGGGAGAGGGCGACCAACTGCCGGTAGGTGAACACCTTGTTGCGGACCGCCTCGAAGCCGGGGACGCTGGCGGCGAACATGTCGTTGCTGTAGTCGTACAGGCCGCTGCGGTGGCCGAGCACATGGCGGACGGTGATCCGGTCGTCCGGCAGCAGGCCCGGCAGATAGCGGTTGACCGGCGCGTCCAGCCGCAGCCGCTGTTCGTCGACCAGTTGGAGCAGCACCACGGTCGTGAAGGTCTTGGTGACGCTGCCGATCCGGAACCGGTCGCCGGTGCTGATGGCCCGCCCCGTGGCGCGGTCGGCGACGCCGCGGGTGACCCGGTAGGTCCGGCCGTGGTCGTCGATCCGGGCCAGCGCCCCCGGCGCGCCCCGGGCCACCACCGACCGCAGCACCGCGGCCAGACCCGCGGTGTCCGGGGCCGGCAGCGCCGCCGCGCCCGGGATGCGCGCTGCCGGCCGTGCCGCCGTGTCCGGAGCCTGCCGTGCCGCCGACACCGGGGTGTCCGGTGTCCCGGCCGCCGCGTGCGCGGGGACCGCGAACAGCGACAGCGCGACCGCACCGAGAACCGCTCCCCGCCCCACCGTTGCCACGTCCATGTCGCGATCCTCTCCCATCGGCCCGGTTCCTGATGCGATATCGGTCACATTCCGCCCTGGGAACCTAGGGGATGGGGGTGACGTCCTCCCAGCCGACACACGATGGGTCATGCTGTGATCACTCTGTGGCTCTCGTATGTAAAGGATTGCCATAGAAGTTCACGAAATGGATCATTCCGGCTTTACGTGTCCATGACTGATCCGTAAGGGTTACCCCCGGGGCCGACCGGCCCCCGTGGCGCCCAACCGCGCCATGTCTCAAGGCGGTTGACGACCTCGGCCGCCTTCGAACGAAGGAACCCTGATCAGATTGCGTAGACCGCACATACGCACCGTGGCGGTCGCCGTCGCGGTGACGACGGCTGCCACGGGCCTGGCCGGTACGGCTTTCGCGGCTCCCGACACGGGGACGCAGCGCACCGCCGCCTCCGCCGCCGTCAATGCCGCGGTGGTGGTGGAGGCGGCGCGCGCCGCGGCCTTCGCGCACGCCTCCGCGACCGGCGTCTCCAAGGGCGACGAACTGCACGCCCAGGACGTCATGATCGACCCCGAGGGCGCCCGGCACGTCCGGTTCGTCCGCACGCACGAGGGCCTCCAGGTGCTCGGTGGCGACCTCGTCGTCCACCTCGACGGCAAGCTCGGCTACGCCGGCGTGACCCGCGCGGCCGACCACACCGTCAAGCCCGCCGCCCGGGCCAGGCTGTCCGCCGCCCAGGCCGCCGCGAAGGCCGCCGAGGCCGCCAAGGGCGCCGCGAGCGGCGCCCAGCTCGTGGTGGACGCCCGCGCCGGCGCCTCCGCGCTCGCCTACCAGGTCACCGTCACCGACCGGGACACCTCCCGCACCGTCGTCGTCGACGCGGTCACCGGCAAGGTGCGCAGCAACACGCCGTCCCGGGACGAGTTCCTGTCGCCGAGGCTGCTCGACACCCTGCGCGACCGCGGCGAGACCCTCGACCCGGCCACCGGCACCGGCTCCGCCGCGGCCGCCTCCGGTCTGGTCGGCTCCGGCGCCACCGCCGCCACGGGCTACCCGTCGGCCGCCAAGGGCACCGGCAAGACCCTCTTCGTGGGCAACGTCGGCCTCACCACCACGCAGACCTCGCGCGGTCACTACCAGCTCAAGGACCCGAACCGGTACGGCACCGAGACCCGGGACGCCAAGGGCTCGTACACCGAGAAGTTCAGCGCCGGCGCCAAGTTCACCAACACGAACAACGTGTGGGGCAACGGCGCGACCTCGAGCCGGGCCACGGTCGCCGCCGACGCGCAGTACGGCGTGACCAAGACGCTGGACTTCTACAAGTCCACGTTCAAGCGCAAGGGCATCCGCAACAACAGCAAGGCCGCCCAGGCGATGGTGCACTGGGGCAAGAAGGTCGCCAACGCCTTCTGGGACCCCACCTGCAACTGCATGCTGTACGGCGACGGCGACGGCCAGATGTTCAAGAAGCCGCTCGTCGTCCTCGACGTCACCGGCCACGAGCTGACCCACGGCGTGGTGGAGGCGACCGCCAACCTCCAGCCGACCTTCGTCGACTCCGACGGCAACCAGTACGGCGAGCCCGGCTCGCTGAACGAGTCGCTCGCGGACATCTTCGGCTCGAACGTCGAGTTCTACGCCAAGAACGCGAAGGACACCCCGGACTACCTGGTCGGCGAGAAGCTGGGTCTCGCGCAGAAGTTCCTGCGCCGCCTGGACCACCCGTCGCTGGACAAGCTCGAGGGCACCATCGACTACTGGTCGCCGAACACCTACTACACCGAGGTGCACGCCGGTTCCGGCGTCTCCTCGCACGCCTACTACCTCCTCGCCGAGGGCGGCGGCAAGAAGAAGATCGGCAGCGTCACCTACAACTCGCCGACCTACCACAACATCAAGGTCAAGGGCATCGGCCGGGCCAAGGCGACCGCCATCTACTACCGGGCGCTCACCCGCTACATGGTCTCCAGCACCGACTTCCACCAGGCACGCACCGCGACCCTGAAGGCGGCCAAGGACCTGTACGGCGCGAACAGCACCGAGTACAAGACGGTCAACACGTCGTGGTCCGCGGTCAACGTGACCGCCGCCAACACCCTGCGCGCCCACTGACGGACGCCGGACCACCCCGCGCCACCGGATGCCCCGCCCCGTGCGGGGCATCCGCCCGTGCGGGGCCCGTCCGCCCCGGTGTCAGCGCAGCGTGCGCGCCCAGTCGGCCGGCACCCGTCCCGCCGGGCCCGGTACCGGCGGGACGGCGGGACGGCTCGCCGGGGGAGCCGGCTCGGGCGGTTCGGGCTCACCTGGTTGCGGGCCGGGAACTCGCGGACCGCCGAGGACCGCGCCGACCAGCGGTGTCCGACCACCTTGGTGCTGGGCACCGGCTTGTGGGCGCCGGAGCGCCAGGCCTGGAGGAGATCGTCGAGGACCGGGTAGAGCTTCTCCTCGGGCGGATCCCAGGGCTTGAGCAGATAGTGGTCCAGGTCGACGACGTTGATGGCGTCGATCGCCGCGTGCGTGTCCGCGTACGCGGTCAGCAGCACCCGACGCGTTCCCGGGTACACGTCCAGGGCCTGTTCCAGGAACGCTCGCGCAGCGCGGCGAGCGCGGACTCGCCGGGCTCCGCCCGGACGACGCGGTACGACCCGCCGTAGCGCCGCCTGAGGTCGCGGGCGACGGCACGGGAGACCCCCGGGTCGTCGTCCACGGTCAGGATGACGGTCCGCGCGGTCTCGGCGGCCTGTGCCATACGACTCCCCACCCATGTCACCGGTACCGGGCCGTCGTATGTTCGATCGCCCGGGTCCGCCGCGGCACTTCGCGGTGCCGGTGGCCGGGAGCGGGCACCATGATCATGAGCACACGACGACACGCTCGTGCGCACGGGACGACGAGGAGGCCCACGGATGACACGCCCGATCACGGCAGGGGTGGACGGTACCGAGGAGAGCCTGGCCGCGCTGGACTGGGCGGCCAGGGAGGGGGTGCGCCGGGGCCTGCCGCTGCGCGTGGTGCACGCCTGGCGGTACGCCGAGGCGCTGGCCACGGCCGACCGGGACACCCAGCACGGGTGGGTCTCGCAAGGCGTGGAGCGCGCCGTGCGCTCCGTCGCGGAACGGCACCCGGGGCTGACGGTGACCACGGACCTGGTGGAGGGCGGGGCCGGGCAGGCGCTGGCCCGAGCCGCGGCCGGGGCCGAGATGCTGGTGCTCGGCTCGCGCGGGCACGGACCCGTCGTCGGGTTCCTGCTGGGCTCGGTGGGGCAGCAGGTGATCGCCGAGGCGGCCCGGCCCGTGGTGCTGGTGCGCGCCGGGGACGAAGCGGCGGCGGAGGCGTCCGGCCGGGACGTCGTGGTCGGCCAGCAGGGCGGGCCCGACGACAGCGCGGCGGCGCTGCGGTTCGCGTTCGAGACGGCGGCGGCCCGGGGAGCGGCGGTCCGCGCGGTGCGGGCGTGGACCCTGCCGCCGGTGTTCGCCTACAGCCCCGGTTCGCTCCGGCTGCTGGACGAGGCCGGCGGCCTCGAACCGTACGAGAAGCAGGCGCTGGCGGATGCCGTGCGGCCCTGGCGGGAGCGGTTCCCCGAGGTGTCCGTCGCCGAGCACGTCGAGATGGGCAGCGCCGGGCAGGTGCTGCTGTCGACGGCGGCCCGGGCCCAGCTGATGGTCGTCGGGCGCCGGGCGCACCGGACGGCCGTCGGTGCCCGGATCGGCTCCGTGGCGCACGGCGTGCTGCACCACGCCGGCTGCCCGGTGGCCGTGGTCCCGCACGACTGACCTACTCGGGCTCGGCCGGCTCCAGTGTGGCGCGGGCCCTCGGCAGGACGTTCTCGATGTAGTCCTCGACGGCCGTGTCCAGCCCGATGTCGTGCTGGGCGCGCTCGGACAGGTACCAGCGGTGTTCGAGCAGCTGGTGGTAGATCTCCGCCGGGTCCATCGTGCCGCGCAGCTCCGGCGGCACGGCGCGCACGGTGGGCCGGAACACGTCCCGGACCCAGCGGTGGGCGAGCACCTCGGGGCGGGCGGCATGGGGGTCCCCGCCGGTCGCGTCCTCGGGGGCGTAGTCGTCCTGGGTGGCCATCCAGCTCTCCAGGTCGCTCAGCAGCCGCCGTGCCTGGTTCTCCTCGGTGTCCAGGCCGGTCAGCCGCAGCAGCTGCCGCTGGTGGTGGCCGGCGTCCACGACCTTCGGCACGAAGGTGACCGTGTCACCGTTGGAGGAGTGCTCGATCTGCATCTCGGCCACGTCGAAGCCGAGGTCGTTCAGCCGGCGGATCCGGCGCTCGATGTAGTGGTACTTGCCCGCCGGGTACACCGAGGTGCGGGTCAGCTCCCGCCACAGCCCGTGGTAGCGGGTGCAGATCTCGTGACCGAACTCCACCGGGTCCACCGACGGGTGCAGCGCGCCGGACGCCTCGAGGTCCAGCAGCTCGCCGCTGATGTTGACCCGGGCCAGGTCGAGGTCGTAGTCGCGCTGCCCGGGGCTGAGCCGCGGGTGCAGCTCGCCGGTCTCGGCGTCGACCAGATAGGCCGCGTAGGCGCCCGCGTCCCGCCGGAACAGGGTGTTGGACAGCGAGCAGTCGCCCCAGGCGAAGCCGGCCAGGTGGAGACGGACCAGCAGCACGGCGAGGGCGTCCATCAGCCGGTGCATGGTCGCCGGGCGCATGGTGGTCTCGAACATCGACCGGTACGGCATCGAGCCGCGCAGGTGCCGCGTGATCAGCACCGGCTCCAGCGGGGCGCCCGAGCGGTCGGTGCGGCCGGTGACGACGGCGAGCGGGTCGACGGCCGGGATGCCGAGCCGGTCCAGGTCGCGCAGCAGCCCGTACTCGCGCAGCGCGGGCCGCTCGGCCAGCTCCTTGACGGCGATCACCTCGTCGCCGGCGCGCGCGTAGCGCACCACGTGCCGGGAGATGCCGCGGGGGAGCGGGACGAGGTACTCCTCGGGCCACTCCTCCAGCGGGGTGTCCCAGGGCAGGGCGAGCAGGAGCGCGGGGTGCTCCGGGTTCGTGGCGCTGATCTGCAAGGACATGACACGAACCCTAAGGCCCCGGCCGGGTGTTTCAGGAGGCCCTCTCCCGGGCCTGTTCGGCCGCCGCGCGCACCGGGCCCCGGTGCACCGGTCCGTGTCCCGGCAGCAGGACGTCCCCGTCGAGGGCGGCGACCAGCTCCAGCGAGGCGATGACCCGGGCCCGGTCGTGGTGGAAGAAGCCGGGCAGGATCTGCGGGCCCTCGATCCGTGAGATGGAGTGCCCGCTGACCAGCGCGTCCCCGGAGATGACGATCCCCGACCCGGGCAGGTGGTAGACGCAGTGGCCGTCGGTGTGGCCGGGGGTGTGCACGGGCACGGGACGGCCGGGCAGGTCAAGGGGGCCCTCGGCGGGGAACGGCTCGGGCGCGGCGACCGGGTTGTGCGCGGTGCCGCCGGCCTTGAGCACGTGCCGCGCCCAGGGCAGGACGCCCGGCCGCCAGGCGTTGCGCACGACATCGCCGACGGCGGCCTGCTGGAGGAAGTCCCGCCGCGCGTGCGCGACTTCGGCCGGGTGCAGGTACACCGGCGTGCCGTGGGCCGCGCGCAGGTACTCGGCCGAGCCCAGGTGGTCGTTGTGCGCGTGGGTGATCAGCACGGCGGCGACCGCCTCCGGGGAGGCGCCGACCTCCGCGAGCGATTCCAGCAGCGCCGGGCGGTCTCCCGGATAGCCGGTGTCCACCAGGGTGACGGCGTCGCCCTCCTTGAGGATCACCCAGTTGACGTGCGCGCCGCACACCAGGTAGGTGCCGTCGGCGACTTGGCGTACCTCTGCCCGCATGATCTCCCCGAACCCCGTGTGATCGTTGGTGGAAGGACAGCCAATCAGACCGGCCGAGGGTCCGCGCAAGGGCGGGGCCGGCCGGTCACCGGACGCCGTGCGGCCGGAACTGGACGCTGATGCGCGGTCCGGTGGCCCGGCTGGTCTTGGGCACGCAGTGCTCCCAGGTGCGCTGGCAGGATCCGCCCATCACGATCAGATCGCCGTGCCCGAGCGGCCGGCGCACCGCGGGGCCGCCGCCGCCCGCGGGCCGCAGCAGCAGGTCCCGGGGCGCGCCGACGGAGAGGATCGCGACCATGGTGTCCTCGCGGGCGCCCCGCCCGGTGCGGTCCCCGTGCCAGGCCACGCTGTCGCGGCCGTCCCGGTAGAAGCACAGCCCGGCCGTCGTGAACGGCTCGCCCAGCTCCTCGGCGTAGTGCCGGGACAGGGCGGCGCGGGCCTCGTCCAGCACCGGGTGGGGGAGCGGGTCCCGCTCGCCGTAGTGGGCCAGCAGCCGGGGGACGGCGACCACGTTGTCGTACATCTTCCGGCGCTCGGCCCGCCACGGCACCTCGGCCGCGAGGTGTTCGAAGAGCGCGTCGGCGCCGCCGAGCCAGCCCGGCAGCACGTCGATCCAGGCCCCCGCGCCCAGCACCGTGCGGCCCAGCCCGTCCAGGGGACCGAGCCGCAGCTCGTCGGTCTGGTCGAACAGGGAGCCCTGGAGGTGCGTGGCCATGGGGCCAGCGTACTCCGTTAATCGAAAGTATGTTTCATTTGATCACTGAGGCGTTCGAACGCCGTCACCGCGCCCTTTCGATACACCGATGTATCCGATACATTCGCGCATCGAACGAGAGGACGGTCGGATGGAGCCGGCGCACGAGCCGCCCGCGCGCGTCACCCGGCGCCGGGTCCGCACCCGGGCCCGGCTGCTCGACGCCGCGTTCGCCGTGTTCGCGGCGAAGGGGTTCGGGCGGGTCACCATCGAGGAGGTCTGCGAGGCGGCCGGATTCAGCCGAGGCGCCTTCTACTCGAACTTCGCCACCCTGGACGAGCTGTTCTTCGCCCTGTACCGGGAGCGCGCCGGCCTGATCGCCGGCCAGGTGGCCGACGCGCTCGCCCAGGACGGCCCGGACCTCGACGTGACCGCCGCCGTGGACCGGGTCACCGAGGTGCTGCTGCTCGACGTGGACTGGCTGCTGGTGAAGACCGACTTCCTGGTGCACGCCGCCCGGGACCCGGCCGTCGCCCGCGCCCTGCTCGACCACCGCGCCCGGCTCCGCGCGGCCGTCGCCGGCCGGCTGGCCCGCGCCCGGGGCCACACCGCGCTGCCCGCCGTCCTCGGCGACGCGGACGGCGCCGCCCGCGCCGTGGTCGCCGCGTACGACGGCGTCACCACCCAACTGCTGCTGGACCGGGACGTCGAGGCCGCCCGGGCCTGGCTGAAGCGGCTGCTCACCGCGCTGCTGACGGACGGCAGCCGCACCCCGTCGTAGCCCCGCGACGGCCCCCGACGCGCACCCCCGAGGAAGGACACACACATGGACGCCGACGTCATCGTGGTCGGAGCGGGCCTCGCCGGGCTCGTCGCCGCGCACGAACTCACCAGCCGGGGCCGCCGGGTGGCCCTGGTCGACCAGGAGAACGCCGCCAACCTCGGCGGCCAGGCGTTCTGGTCCTTGGGCGGGCTCTTCCTCGTCGACTCGCCCGAACAGCGCCGCCTCGGCGTCAAGGACTCCTTCGGCCTCGCCTGGACCGACTGGCAGGGCAGCGCACGCTTCGACCGGCTCGCCGACGAGGACTCCTGGGCGGTGCGCTGGGCCCGCGCCTACGTGGAGTGGGCGGCGGGGGAGAAGCGGTCCTGGCTCGCCGGGCACGGCATCGAACTGCTGCCCACCGTCGGCTGGGCCGAGCGCGGCGACCTGCGGGCCGACGGGCACGGCAACTCCGTGCCCCGCTTCCACATCGCCTGGGGCACCGGCACCGGCGTGGTCGAACCCTTCGTCCGCTACGCCCGGCAGGCCGCCCGGGACGGACTGCTGACCTTCCACCACCGCCACCGGGTGGACGAACTGGTCGTCGAGGGCGGAACGGCTCGCGGGGTGCGCGGCACGGTCCTCGCCCCCGACGACTCCCCGCGCGGCGTCGCCTCCGGCCGCGACCGCGCCGGCGACTTCGAACTGACCGCCCAGGCCGTCGTCGTGACCACCGGCGGCATCGGCGCCGACCACGACATCGTCCGCCGCCACTGGCCCGCGCGGCTCGGCACGCCCCCCGCCCGGATGGTCACCGGCGTCCCGGCCTACGTCGACGGCCGCATGCTCGACATCAGCGCCGGGGCCGGCGTACGGCTCGTCAACCGCGACCGCATGTGGCACTACACCGAAGGCCTGCGCAACTGGGACCCGATCTGGCCCGGCCACGGCATACGCATCCTGCCCGGCCCGTCCTCCGTCTGGCTCGACGCCCTCGGCCGCCGCCTGCCCGACCCCTGCCTGCCCGGCTACGACACGCTCGGCACCCTGAAGTACCTGCGCACCACCGAGGACATCGCCGGCTACGACCACTCGTGGTTCGTCCTCACCCGGAAGATCATCGAGAAGGAGTTCGCGCTCTCCGGCTCCGAGCAGAACCCCGACATCACCGCCAGGGACCGCAAGGCCGTGCTGCGCGACCGGCTGCTCGGCAAGGGCGCCCCGGCACCCGTGCGGGCCTTCCTGGAGCGGGGCGAGGACTTCGTCGTCGCGGACCGCCTGGAACGGCTGGTGGAGAAGATGAACGCGCTGACCGGCGAGCCGCTGCTCGACGCCGCCGCGGTGCGCCGCCGGATCGAGGCCCGCGACGCGCAGATCGCCAACCCCTACAGCAAGGACGCCCAGGTCCAGGGCATCCGCAACGCCCGCCGCTACATCGGCGACCGGCTCGGCCGGGTCGCCGCCCCGCACCGCATCCTCGATCCGGCCGCGGGCCCCCTCGTCGGGGTCCGGCTGCACGTGCTGACCCGCAAGACCCTCGGCGGCATCCAGACCGACCTGGACTCCCGGGCCCTCGGCACCGACGGCACGCCCATCGAGGGGCTGTACGCGGCGGGCGAGGTGGCCGGGTTCGGCGGCGGCGGGGTGCACGGCTACAACGCCCTGGAGGGCACCTTCCTCGGCGGCTGCCTGTTCTCCGGCCGGGCGGCGGGCCGGCACGCGGCCCGGCACACGGGCTGAACCCCGGCCGCGGGCAGCGGGCGGGCGCCGGCCCCGGACCAGGGCCGCCCCTCAGCCCCCCACCAGCTCCAGCAGCACCCGCGCGTGGCTCTCCCCGGGCCGCTTCGACGCCGTCAGGAGGGTCACGCGTCCCTTGCGGGCCGACTCGCGCAGGCCGTCGAGCAGCGCGGCGGCCTCCGGCGCGTCCAGCTCCGCCTCGTAGCGCCGGCGGAACTCCTCGTACGAACCCTCGCCCGCGTGGTACCACGTGCGCAGCTCGGCCGACGGCGTAAGGCCCTTGGGCCATTCGTCCACGTGGGCGTCCTCCTTGGCGAGGCCGCGCGGCCACAGCCGGTCCACCAGCACGCGCAGACCGTCGTCGGGCTCGGGCGGTTCGTAGATCCGGCGCAGGCGCACGCTCACGGCACGGGGCTCCTTCCGGGGCGGGGACGGTGCCGCGAGCGTACTGCGCACCGCCTGTGCCCCCGGGCGGCGACGCGAGGCGACTCGACCGGAAGAAGGGGGAATCCGGGGCGCCGGCCCGCCTACGCTGGCGGCCGGTCGATCACCGCCACGCCCGAGGAGCGCATGTGACGCCACCGCGCCGGCCCGCCCGCCGCCGAACCGCCGTCCTCGCCACCGTCCCCGTCGCCCTCGCCGCACTCCTCGCCACCACCGGGGCCGCGGCACCGAACACCACCGGGAGCGCCGCACCGGCCACCGCCGGAGCGCCCGGCGCGGGCGACCCGTACTTCCCGCTCAGCGGCAACGGCGGCTACGACGTGGGCCACTACGACCTGACGCTGCGTTACGATCCCGCCGCCCGGCGCCTCGACGGCGCCGCCGTCCTCACCGCCCGCGCCACCCAGCGCCTGACCCGCTTCGACCTCGACCTGCCCGGGCTGACCGTCACCCGGGTGACGGTCGACGGCCGGACCGCCCGCTTCGCGCGCGACGGCCGGGAACTCGCCGTCACCCCGCCCACCGCCCGGGCGAAGGGCCGCACCTTCCGGGTCGCCGTCACCTACCACGGCACCCCCGGGCCGGTCACCGACCCCGACGGCTCGGCGGACGGCTGGATCCCCACCGACGACGGCGCGTTCGTCGCGGGCGAACCCCAGGGCGCCATGACCTGGTTCCCCGCCAACGGCCACCCCGGGGACAAGGCGTCGTACGACTTCACGCTCACCGTCCCGCGGGGCCGCACCGCCGTCGCCAACGGCGTCCTCCTCGGTCAGCGCACCGCCCACGGCACGACCACCGTCCGCTGGCGCCAGAGCGAGCCCATGGCCGCCTACCTGGCGACCGCCACCATCGGCACGTTCCGTACCGAGCGGTACACGACCCGTGACGGAATCCAGGTGTTCAACGCCGCGGACCCCCGTGAGGCCCGCGCCGCCGCGGACTTCTTCCGCGTCCTGCGCGCCTGGGCGGACGGGCACCGCGGCGGACACGGCACGACCGCCGGGTTCGTCCGGCTGGCCGAGCGGACGTCGGGGAAGCGGCTCAAAGGACTGTTCGACACCTGGCTGTACGCCCCGGGCCGGCCGGACCGCGCCTGACGTTCGATTTCCGCCGCGCGGCCGGGGTACTCCGGTCGCGTGGCGTACGCGCAGTACAGGGAGGTCAAGCCATGAGCGCACCGGACGACCTGCCGGTCGTGGGCACCCTCGCCGACGCGGCCGCCCTGGTGCGGCGGCGCCGGGGGCTGTACGTGCGATGGTCCAAGGGGCCCGGCACCGATCTCCGCAAGGCGTCCAGTACGGACGAGCTGACCGGCGTGGCCATGCCCGGGCTGTCCGCCAACCCGCTCGACGTGGAGGAGTGGTGGAACGGCCGCTCGGTCGAGCTGTGGGTGGCGCGCCGCCTCTACGACTACGCGCACCTGCCCCACGACAAGGGCCCCGGCGTACGCCCCTGGGTCCTCGGGGGCAGGGAGCGGGGCCGGGGACCCGACAACGAGCCGCTCGTGGCCGACGTCGAACCGCTGTGCTGGATCGCCGACGAGGTGATCGAGGAGGCCCGCCACGAGGTGGCCCGCCAGGAGCGGGCGTGGGGGACCCTGCGCCGCGGCGGCTGAGCCGCGCGCCGGGCGCCCCCCCCCCGCGCCGGGAGGGCCACCGCGCGGCGCGCGGGCGCCGGCCGGGCTCCGGCCGTCAGCCGGAGCGGTAGCGGGAGCGGGCCCGGCGCTTGAGCGCCCGGCGCTCCAGCTCCGTGGTGCCGCCCCAGACGCCGATGCTCTGCCCGGTGTCCAGCGCCCAGTCCAGGCACTGCTCCCGGACCGGGCAGCGTCCGCACACCGCCTTCGCCCGCTCGGTCTGCACCTGTGCCGGGCCGGTGGTCCCGATGGGGAAGAACAGATCGGGATCCTCGTCACGGCACGCGGCATGGTCACGCCAGTTGTCCATCGGAAATCTCCTGGATCGGTGGGAGTCGTCGTGCCCTGTCGTAAGCGTTCTCGCCTTCGGGTGACCGGCCGGGGGAACGTGAAACGGCTCAACCGCCGGACGATCCGGCGACGATGGCGTTCCGGCGGGCGGGAAAGCCCTCCGCGCGCGGGCGTGGGGCGGCGAACAGACGGGGCTCCGGGGCCCGGTGGGCACCGGGCCCCGGACCGGCCACCGCCGGCGGCGAGTTGGCCTCGGTGCGTGATCCGCTCCCTCAGCGGCGCAGCACCTCCGCCGCCGTGGCCGTCACCGCGTCGGCGAGGGCCGCCAGGGCGGGGGAGTCGAGCCTCCACTGCTGCCAGTACAGGGCCACGTCCATGAACTCCCCGGGGACGAGCAGCGCCAGCCGTCCCCGCGCCAGCAGGGGACCGGCCTGGGCCTCCGGGACCATGCCCCAGCCCAGCCCTGCGGCGACCGCCTCCAGGAACCCCTCGGAGGTGGGCACGTGGTGCCGGAACGGACCGGCCGAACCGCGGCCGAGCCGGCGGGCGAAGCCGTCCTGGAAGTCGTCCTTGCGGTCGAAGACCACCACGGGCGCCCGGGACAGCGCCTCCGCCGCCGGCCGCCCCGCCAGCCGGTCGGCGACGAACTCCGGCGCGGCCACCGGCAGATAGCGCATCCGGCCGAGCGGGCGCACCGTGCAGCCGGGGACCGGGTCGGGCGAGGAGGTCACCGCCGCCATCACCAGGCCCTCGCGCAGCAGCGCCGCCGTGTGGTCCTCGTCCTCCCGGCGCAGTTCGAAGCAGAGGTCCGGGACCCGGGTCAGGGCCGGCAGGAACCAGGTTGCCAGCGAATCCGCGTTCACCGCTACCGACACCCGGGTCGGCTCCCCGGTGCCGTTCAGCCCCAGCTCGCCCCAGGCGTCCCGTTCCAGCCGGGCGAGCTGCCGGGCGAACCGCACCAGCACCGCGCCGGACTCCGTGGGCCGTACCGGTTTCGTGCGCTGGAGCAGGACCCGGCCGGTGCGCTGTTCCAGGGCCTTGACCCGCTGGCTGACCGCCGACGGTGTCACGTGCAGCGCGGCGGCGGCCGCGTCGAAGGTGCCCTCGTCGATCACGGCCAGCAGGGTCCGTACCTGCTCCAGGGGAAGTTCTGTCATCACATACGCTAACGCTACCTAAAAATCATTAGCTGTACTTGGGGCTCTGTGTTCTCTAGCGTCCTGTGCATGAACCACGCCCTGACCGCCACCGCCGCCGGGTTCGGCACCGGCCTGTCCCTGATCGTCGCCATCGGCGCCCAGAACGCCTTCGTCCTGCGGCAGGGGGTGCGCCGGGAGGCCGTGCTCACCGTGGTCGGCATCTGCGCCCTGTCCGACGCGGTGCTGATCGCGCTCGGGGTCGGCGGGGTCGGCGCGGTGGTGGTGGCCTGGCCGGGCGCGCTGCGCGCGGTCGGCGTCGTCGGCGGCCTCTTCCTGCTGTGCTACGGCGTCCTGGCCGCCCGCCGGGTGCTCAAGCCGGGCACCACCGGGCTGCGCGCGGAGGGCGAGGCGGCCGGCTCCCGGCGCCGGGCGGTGCTCACCTGCCTGGCGATGACCTGGCTGAACCCGCACGTCTACCTCGACACCGTGTTCCTGCTCGGCTCGCTCGCCGCCGACCGGGGCCCGCTGCGCTGGACCTTCGGGCTCGGCGCCGTGCTCGCCAGCCTGTGCTGGTTCGCCGCCCTCGGCTTCGGCGCCCGGCTGCTCGGCCGGTGTCTGGCCCGGCCGGGCGCCTGGCGGGTGCTGGACGGCCTGGTCGCCGTCACCATGCTGGTGCTGGGCGTGAGCCTGGTCGCCGGGTCCTGACCGCATCCTGTTCGATGTCCGCCGCTCGCTGCTGCGATAGTGAGGCTCTCGAACCGAAAAGATGTAACGAGCAACCAGGACAGCCGTGGACACGAGCGAGAGCAGCAGCACCGAGACCACCCCCGGCCGCCCGGAGGCCGCGGACCCGCCCCGGCGCGGCTGGCGCCGCTGGGCGATGGACACCCGCCCGCTACGCATCCCCGCCTACCGGCGGCTGTGGTCGTCGACCATCGTCACCGCCGTCGGCAGCCAGCTCACCGCCGTCGCCGTACCCAAGCAGATCTACGACATCACCCAGTCCTCGGCCTGGGTCGGCTACGCGAGCTTCGCGGGCCTGCTGCCGATGGTGGCCTTCGCGCTGTGGGGCGGGGCGATCGCCGACACCGTCGACCGGCGCAAGCTGCTGCTGGTCACCAACGGCGGCATCGCGGTGACCTCGCTGCTGTTCTGGGCGCAGGCCGTCACCGGTATGGACTCGGTCGTCGTTCTCATGGTCCTGCTCGCGCTGCAACAGGCGTTCTTCGGACTCAACGCGCCCGCCCGCAGCGCCTCCATAGCCCGGCTGGTCCCGGCCGAGCAGCTGCCGGCGGCGAACGCGCTCGGCTCGACGGTGATGCAGACCGGTCTGGTGGCCGGACCGCTGCTCGCCGGTGCGCTGATCCCGGTCGTCGGGCTGCCGGAGCTGTACCTGATCGACGCGCTGGCGCTGTGCGCGGCCGTGTGGGCCGTCCTGCGGCTGCCCGCCCTGCCGCCGCTCGGCGGGACCGGCGCCCGCCGGGCCGGGCTGCGCGAGATAGCGGACGGATTCCGGTACATCGCCCGGCACAAGGTCCTGCTGCTGTCCTTCCTCGCCGACATCGTCGCCATGGTGTTCGGCATGCCCCGCGCCCTGTTCCCGCAGCTGGCCGCGGAGAGCTACGGCTCCTACGGCGAGGGTCTGGCGCTCGGCGTGCTGTTCGCCGGCATCCCGATCGGCGCGGTGCTCGGCGGCCTGTTCTCCGGGGTGTTCTCGCGGGCCCGCCGGCACGGCTGGATGGTCGTCGGGTCGGTCGTCGGCTGGGGCGTGGCCATCGCCGGGTTCGGGCTGAGCGGCAACCTCTGGGTCGCCGTGGTCTTCCTCGCCGCGGCCGGGGTCGCCGACATGGTCTCCATGGTGTTCCGCGGCGCGATCCTGCTGTCGGCCGCGACCGACGAGATGCGCGGCCGGATGCAGGGGGTGTTCACGGTGGTCGTCGCGGGCGGGCCGCGGCTGGCGGACGTCCTGCACGGCACCGCCGGCGCCGCGTTCGGCCCCCGGGCCGCCGTCGCGGGCGGCGGCGCCCTGGTCGTCGTGGCGATGCTGGCCCTGGCCGGCGCGGTCCCGGCCCTGCGCCGCTACCGCGTCTGACGGGCGGCCACGGGGGCTAGAGCGGACCGACCCGCCGCCGCATCGTGTACTGCTCCATCAGCTTGCCGCGGGTCGTCTCCAGCCGGTGGGCGAGGATCTCGGCCACCGTCCGCACCACCGAGAGCCCGAGCAGCGGATCCTCCACGCACAGGGCGAGCACCGACGGCCCGTCGAACTCGTAGGCGCGCACGTCGGTGAAGGCCACCGCGCCGAAGTCCCACTCGTACGGCGGGAACAGCCAGGACCAGCCGAGCAGGTCGCCCGCGCCGAGCGTGGCCACGGTCACCCGCTGCCGCGAGGTGACCTCGGTGTCCAGGTGGACCGCGCCCGAGCGGATCACCCAGAACCGGTCGGCGGTGCCGCCCGCCTCGAAGATGTGGCTGTCCTCGGGGAAGGAGACCTCCCGGGCCACCTCCATCAGGCGCTCGCGCTGCGCCTGGGGAAGGGCGGTGAGCAGTTTGATCGCTTTGGTCATGCGCGGGGCTCCTCGCCGGCGGCGGTTGCGGTCGGGGTGCTGTGCTTAAGCCCATTTCAGCCGCTGCCGCCGCCCCGGGCACCTCGAAACCGGGGCGCCCGCCGCCTCCCGGCCGTTCCCGGGCAGCAAAAAGCCCTGGCTGGACGGGGGAAACCAGCCAGGGCCGTATGCGGTGACGCGCGGAGGGGGGAAGGACGGTTCCGCGCCGCTCCCGCATCACGTATGGATGAATAATAAACCATTTACCGGGGTTTTCCCCGGGCTTAACCGGGTCAGGTGACCTGTTTCACTCCGTCCGTCCGCACGGGAGGCCCGCCCGGGTGGACGATCTCCTCCAGCACCCGCAGCACGGCCTCGAACGCCCGCGCCCGGTCCGCCGCCTCCGCGGCACCCTGCGGATCCGTCGCCGCCAGGCTCCGGGCCCGCTCCCGCCATGTCTCCTCCTGCGCCGCCGCGTGCTCCTGACCGCGCCGGATGCGGCGCAACAACTCGTCCGCGTCCACGACATCCGTCATATCCGGCGGGTACCCGCGAGCGGCCCGGTGATGACACCCCTACCGAGGGTGCCGGATCCACGCCGTGGCCCGGGGCATCGTTCCGCTTGTGCCGGAGCGGTTCGCGAAGTTCCCCTCATCGGGGTGTTTGCCCTCCGGGGCAGGGGGCAGGCGGAATCTCGTGCTTCGGACCGGAGGCGCGCGCCCAGCGGGGAAGAGACCCGCTGCCTGGGCCCCTCCCGCCGGGCCCGGTGGCTCACCCCGCGGCGAAACCCTGACACCACCGTTCGGGCCAGAACCCGGAACCCCTGTTTCCGGAGGTGCCCTGAAACCACGTTCAGGAGCGATTCCGCATGCTGACCGACATGTCGACAAGCCGTCCCGGCACGACCGCCCCCGCAGGGGCGTCCGCCCGCCGCAGCCACGACGACGCCCCCGACACCGCGGCGCTGTTCGCCCGGCTGGCGGAGCTGGAGGACGGCCCCGAGCGGGACGCCGTACGCGATGAACTCGTCACCGCCTGGCTGCCCATGGCCCACCGGATCGCCGGCCGCTTCCGCGACCGCGGCGAGTCCGTGGAGGACCTGCGCCAGGTGGCCGCACTGGGACTGGTCAAGGCCATCGACCGGTTCGACCCGTCCCGCGGCGCCTTCGAGAGCTACGCCGTGCCCACGATCACCGGAGAGGTCAAGCGGCACTTCCGCGACCGGATGTGGGCCCTGCGCGTACCCCGCCGGGTCCAGGAACTGCGCAACCGGGTCCGGGTGGCCCGCAGGGAGCTCACCCAGAACCCGGGCAGCCCCGAGCCCACCGTCGCCGACATCGCCGCCCACACCGGGCTCACCGAGGAGGAGGTCGCTGCCGGCATGGAGGCGCTGGAGAGCTTCAGCACCCTCTCCCTGGACGCCGAGCTGTCCGCCGGCGACGACGGCTACAGCCTCGCCGACACCCTCGGCGCCACGGACACCTCCTTCGACACCGTCGTCGACCGGGAGGCCGCCAAGGAGGGCCTGCGCCGGCTGCCCGAGCGTGAACGGGCCATCCTCTACATGCGCTTCTTCGAGGACATGACCCAAAGCCGCATCGCCGACCGGCTCGGCATCTCGCAGATGCACGTCTCCCGGCTGATCAGCCGCAGCTGCGCCCGCATCCGCGACGAGGCGCTGGGCACGCCCCGGCCCGGCTCCGCCGGACGGCGCTGACCGCTCACCGGGAGGGCCCGCCGGCCACGCCGAGCGGGCGCGCCAGACCGGAGACCGCCTCGTCCAGCCGCTGCAGATGGCGCAGCACCCGGTCGGTCACACGGCCGTAGCGCGGGGTGCGCAGGGTTCCCGGCTCCAGCATCGACGCGATGCTGGGGCCGCTCTCGATCTTCTCGGCGGAGTGCGGATCGGCCACGTGCGCCGCGATCGCCTCGATGTTGTGCAGGATCCGCCCGCATGCCCCGCGCAGCCGGGGGTCGGCCGCGATCGAGGGATGCGTGGGCAGCAGTTCGGCCGTGGCGGCGAGGGACCGCCCGTGGTACGCGCAGGTCTCCAGCAGCGCCACCACGTACCGCACCGAGTCCCGGCGCGAGCGCAGCGGGGTGATCGGATGGGTCAGCGGCTGGGTGGCCGCCCGCAGGTCCGCCAGCGCCTGGTCCAGCTCCCGCGCCTGTTCCACCAGATCGCCGCCGGGCCCGCCGCTGAGCTGGTCGACGGCGCCCCGCGTGACGTCGGCGAGCCGCTCCAGGACCGCCACCAGCAGCTCGTTGGTACGGCGGTCGGTGTGCACGGGCAGCACCACCGCCGCCGCGAACACCCCGCAGGCCGCGCCGAGCGCCGTCTCCTCGATGCGCAGTACCAGCACCGCCGCGCTGTAGGTGTTCAGCAGCGTGTAGAGCAGTCCCAGCATCGCCGTGACGAAGAACGACATCAGCGTGTACGACAGCGGCGCGGTGTAGAACATCGCGAAGATGAACAGCAGCACCAGGCCGAACGCCATCCAGGTGTGGTGCCCGACCAGCCCGGCGAGCCCGATGCCCGCCACCACGCCGAGCACCGTGCCCAGCAGCCGCCGGTAGCCCTTCACCACGATCTCGCCGGTGGAGGCGGTGTTCAGGAACACGATCCAGCACGTCAGCACCGCCCAGTACCAGCGCTGGCTGGACAGCAGCTCGCCGCCGGCGATGGCCAGCGAGGAACCGACGGCCACCTGGACGGCGGCCCGGGTGGTGGGCCGGCGCAGCCCGGTCGGCTCCGCCTCCGGCGCCCGCTCCTCGCTGATCTCGATCGCGGTGTCCTCCGCGTCCAGCTCCTCGCGCGAGCGGGTGGTCGCCGGGGTGTCGGCGGACTCGTCCTGCGGCCCGTCCAGGGCCAGCCGCAGGCCGAGCGCGGCGCGGGCCGCCTCGCCGAGCCCCCGGAAGACGTCCTGCACGGCCGGGGAGGCGTCGGGCAGGTTCTCCTCCTCGCGGTAGCCCAGCAGCCGGTTGCGCACCCGGGCGAGCGCGGCCCCCGGCGCCTCCCCGGCCGGCCGCAGCATCAGCACCCGCAGCGCCCGCAGGTCCCGGCGCAGCGCGGCCGCCGCCCCGTCCCGCACCGGCAGCTCGATCCCCGAGGGCACCGGGGCGCCCGGCAGATGCAGGGTGAGGGTGTCGGTGCGCTCGGCGCTGCGCGCGGTGAGCAGCAGCAGCCCCAGCCGTTCGGCCGCGATCTCCGCGTCCGCGATCCGGCGCTGGAGCAGCCGGGCCACCGCCGGGTCCGAGGTGCCGTCCTCCAGCCGGCCCTGGATCAGCAGCGCCGTCTCGTGCAGCCGGGCGGTGCGGGTGCGCAGCTCCTCCAGCACCTTCTCCACCTCCTCCGGTCCGGCGTCCGGCAGCTTCGCCTGGCTGGCGAGCAACTGGGCGAGCCGGGCGCGGAAGGCCCGCCGCAGCCGGTCCAGGGTGCCCGCCGGGGTCTGCGGCAGCAGCACGAACCGGGCGGTGGCGCTGCACGCGAACGCCACCGCGATGACGCCGTACAGCCCGGGCAGCGCCGCCGTCGTGGCCTGCACGAACAACGACAGGAAGTAGACCTGGAACCCGATCAGCCCGAGTGCCGTGCCGCGGTCGCCGAACCGGCGGCCGTAGACGGCGCCGAAGATCAGGGCGACGAAGAACAGGTCGCCGACGACGACGCGCTGGTTGAGCAGCGCGCCCAGCGACACCGAGGCGAGCGCCATCGGCAGGCCGAGCGCGAGCGTGACGGCCTGCCGGGCGGGCTGCTTCTCCCGGATGGCGAAGGTGGCGACCATCGCGGCCATGGCCCCGGCGACCAGACGGGGGACCGGGACGCTCGCGCCGGCCAGCACGGCGAGGGTCAGGGCGATGGCGGTGACCGTGCGCAGTCCCGCCGTCAGCCGGAGCAGTCCGGGGTCCGACGCCGCGAGCCGGTCCCACATCCGTACCCGTCCCGACCGTCCCCGTTCCCTCACCTGGCCGCGCTCTCTCCCGTACCGGACATTGATCCGCGACCCAGCATCGCACGCGCGCCCGGGTTACCTGCCCTCGGCCAGGGTGGCGGCCACCAGGGCGTTCGCGTGCCCGTGGCCGAGCCCGTGCGCCGACTTCAGCCAGCCGACCAGCTCCATGTGCCGGGTCAGCGGCGAGGAGCGGATCAGCTCCTGCCACTCGGCGACCGGGCGGCCGTACTTCGCCTCGATCGAGGGGAAGTAGCTCGCCGGGCCCTTGACGGTCTTCTCGGTCATCGTGGTGCGTCCCTCCGTGCGGTGTTCCGTGATCACCTGGTAAGACGGCCGGCCCGGGCCGGACTCGTCGGCGGTCCCGGGTGATCACGGTCACATCAGGACGGGCCGACGGCCGCGCCCTCCACCCGGGCCCGCACCTGTTCGGGCGTCAGATAGGAGTCGGTGAACTCGAAGTCCTTCAGCCGGGCGGGCTTGCGGGCCTGGAAGCCGGTGCGCACGAAATCGTCGCCCGCGACCGCGTTCAGCATCCAGTTCGTCATCACCCGCGTCTTGGCGACGTTGGTGCGCAGCGCCGACCAGTGGTAGCCGCGGGCCACCGCCTGCGCGGGCACCCCGCGCAGCTCCACGCCGAGCGGCTTGGACACCGCGTCCTTGCCGCCGAGGTCGACGACCAGTCCCAGGTCCTTGTGCTCGTAGGGCCGCATCGGCTGTCCGCGCAGCGTGGCGATGACGTTGTCGGCGACCACCTTGCCCTGCCGCATGGCGTGCTGGGCGGTGGGCGGGCAGACCGCGCCCTCGTCGCCCTTGGCGAGGTCCGGCACGGCCGCCGAGTCGCCGAGCGCGAACACCCCGTCATGGCCCGGCAGGCACATCTGCGCGGTCACCGCCAGCCGGCCCTTGACCGTCTCCGCGCCGAGCGTGGCGATCAGGGGACTGGCGACCACCCCGGCCGTCCAGATCAGGGTGTGCGTCGGCACCACCCGGCCGTCGGTGAAGGTGACCTCCTCCGCGCCGGCCTTGTCGATCGACACGCCCAGCGAGACCTCGATACCGCGCCGTCCGAGGATCTCCTGCGCGCTGCGGCCCAGCTTGTCGCCCAGTTCCGGCATCAGCTTGGGCGCGATGTCGATCAGGTGCCAGCGGATCAGACCCGGGTCCAGGCGCGGGTAGCGCTGCACGGCGGCGTGGGTGAGGCGTTGCAGGCAGGCCGCGGTCTCCGTGCCCGCGTAGCCGCCGCCGACCACCACGAACTGCAGCCGCGCGGCCCGTTCGGCCGGGTCGTCGCTGGCGTCCGCCAGATCCAGCTGCGAGATGACGTGGTCGCGGATGTAGGCGGCCTCGGCGAGCGTCTTCATCCCGAAGGCGTGGTCGGTCAGGCCCGGGATGTCGAAGGTGCGGGTCACACTGCCCGGGGCGAGCACGATGTAGTCGTACGGCTCGTTGACGATCTTGTCGGTGATGGTGCGGACGACACACACCTTGGACCTCAGGTCCACCCCGATCGCACCGCCCGGGATGATCCGGGTGCGGTACTTCTTGCTGCGGCGCAGCGACAGGGCGATCGACTGCGGCGTGAGCACGCCGGAGGCGACCTGGGGCAGCAGAGGCAGGTAGAGCTGGTAGGAGAACGGCGTCACCAGAGTGACGTCGGCCTCGTCGGGCGCGAGTTTCCGCTCCAGGCGGCGGACGCACTCGACTCCGGCGAAGCCTGCGCCCACCACCAGGATCCTGGGTCGTGTCACGGTGTTCATCCCTTTCTGCGGCTCCGGACGGTCCGGCTCGATGCCGCCGGCCCGCCCCGGATCGCTGTGCGCCGACTCCGATCCCACCGCGCCCGCGACCACCCCGCCAGCCGGGCGCGGCAGCCAGACGAACGCGTGGGGGGCACCACGCCCCCGCTGTCCGGTGGAGTAACCGGTGGGCGCCCGCCTACACGTGGTGCGGCCGCCCGCCCGGCGTTCCCCGTGTCACCAGGGCAGGAACGCGTGGATGTCCTTGCCGCTGTCGTGCACGACGACGCTGACCTGGCTGCACAGGGTGTGCACCAGGTGCCAGCCGATGCCGCCGCCACCGGTGCGCGGGTGGAAGGGCCGCGGCTCCGGCCGCTCCGGGTTGGTGTCCCGCATCGTCACGTGCACCCCGTCGAAGGTGCGGCGCAACCGCAGGCCGAAGGGGCCCGGCGCGTACTGGATGGCGTTCGCGGCCAGCTCGGTCACCACCAGCAGGATGTCGTCCCAGTACTCCTGGGCGCCCGGTGGCGCGTCACGGGAGAGCGCGTGGAGGAATTCCTCCGCCGCGAGCCGCGCTCCCGTGACGTTGCGCAGCTCACCGGGGAAGGAGAACGTACGCTCGTACTTCTCCTCCGACGGTGGTGTGTCGTCCCAACGCGGCTCCGTCGCCATCTCGCTTCCCCGGCCCCGTCCGGCACCGGCGGCCGGACGGTCCTCGTCGCTGATCTCTTCGATGCGCTGCGGGTTCCCCCACTGGCGCGGACTATCCTTCCGCCCTCTCCGCTCCCGCGATTCCCCCGGGGGCGCCGCCTCCTCGGCGGAACACGTCGTCCGTCCCGTCCGGGTCGGCCGGCTCCCGCACCACCGGCCGCGGCCGGGACCGGGCCGCGTACATCGCCTCGATCCCGGCGGCGCAGTGCCGCGCCACGGCGTCCCGGCGCAGCTTGGGGGACGGCGTGGGCAACAGCGCGCCCCGGCCCGTCCCGGGGGCGCCGCGGTGTGCGCCCACCAGGTCCCGGGCCACGTCCGACACCCGGTCCCGCAGCTCGGCCGCCGTCACCGTCCGCCAGAGCGGGGCGGCGGCCGGGGCGGAGGCGACGTTCCGCATGCGCTGCTCCCGGGGTACGCAGGGACACACCGCCGACCGGCTCGCTGTCGGCGGTGCTCGAATGTAGCTCAGGGGACAGCGTCCGGTGACCGGAACCGGGAAGTCGTGATCGGCTGATGATGTGGGCCCGTCCTGGGGACTCGGGGGACATGAGTCATGTGAACCCCGATCCGGAGCCCGAGCGCACCACCGGGCTGGAGCCCGGCGGCTCCGTCCCGCCCGGCGAGACGCCGCCCGCCGAGAGCAGCATGCCCGAGGCCGGGCCCCGGGAGACGCACAATCCGACGAAGGGCTGGGCCAAGGCGCCGCTGACCGTGATCCTGCTCCTGGTGGTCCTGATCGCGGCGTTCTTCCTGGTCTACGCGCTGATCCTGATCCTGTGACCGCCGCCGGGCGGGACGCTCACCCCTGCGTGCGCCGCACGCACTCGGTGACCACGTCCCGCAGGCTGCCGGTGCGCTCCAGCAGCCGGCGCTGTTCCCGTGCGCCGTTGCCCCGGTGCAGCAGCTCCGCCACGCCTTCCGTGGCGCGGTCGGCGTCGCCGGCGGCGCCGAGCGCGTCCCCGGTGTACTCCAGCAGGGAGTCCAGCACCCGCGCGGCGGGCCGGGGCCGCAGGGTGACCGGGTCGAGCAGCTCCTCCTCCAGGCCGAACCGGGCGGCCTGCCAGTCGGCCATCCTGAGCAGGCTCACCCCGGTGTCGGGCGTCGGCCGGCCCGCCCGCCACTCGGCGGCGGCCGTCTCCACGAGGGCGCGGACCAGCGTGGCGAGCAGGACGGCGGTCCCCGCGCCCAGGCACACATCCGCCACCCGTATCTCCACCGTCGGATAGCGGGCGGACAGCCGGGCGTCGAAGTAGATCATGCCCTCGTCCAGCACGACGCCCGTGGCCACCATGTCGGCCACCCGCCGGTGGTAGCGCTCGGCGGTGCCGAACGGCTCGGCCGGCCCGGCCGACGGCCAGCGGTTCCACACCCGGCTGCGATAGCTGGCGTAGTCGGTGTTGCGGCCCTGCCAGAACGGGGAGTTCGCGCTGATCGCCCGGAGCACCGGCAGCCAGGGACGGAGCCGGTCGAGGACGGCGACCCCCTCCTCGTCCGACTCCACGGACACATGCACGTGGCAGCCGCAGACGAGCTGGTCCCAGGTCGGGATCCCGAACCGATCGGCCAGCCACTGATAGCGCTCGTTGACGCTCAGCGAGGGGCTGACCGGCAGCGGCGAGGTGGCCAGCGCGGCGACGGCGCAGCCGATCTCCCCGGCGTGCCGGGCCGCCTCCTTGCGGCAGCGGACGATCTCGTCCCCGAGCCGCGCCATGTCCGACTGCGGATGCGTGGCGAACTCCAGCATCTGCCCGAACAGTTCCTTCTCGAAGACCTGCTGTCCGGGGTCGTCCTGGGCGGCGCGGGCGAGAACGGCCGCCGCCAGCGCCTTCGGGTCGCCGCTGTCCGGGTCGACCAGGAGGAGTTCCTCCTCCACTCCTACGGTGCGCAATGGGGCCGCCCTTCTGTGTCGTGCCGCGGGGGCAGTCGAGGCTCTGTACGACCCCGACTGCCCCCCGGACGGCCACCGACACCTGCGGCGCCTCAGCCCTCCGGCACCAGCCAGACCGTGGCGAGCGGCGGCAGTGTCAGCGAGAGGGCCCCGTCCGCGGCCTCGACCGGCCCGCCGGCGCCGACACCGCTGCCGCCGTAGCGCACCGCGTCGGTGTTCAGCTCCTCCCGCCAGGCGGCCACGCCCTCGGGCGCCCCCAGGCGGTAGCCGTGCCGGACCACCGGAGAGAAGTTCGACACCGCCAGCAGCGGGCCGCCGTCCGCCGCGAACCGCAGGAACGCCAGCACGTTGTCGTCCGCCGCGTCGCACAGCACCCACCTGAAGCCGCCCGGGTCGGTGTCCCGCTGCCACAGCGCCGGCGTCGCCCGGTACACCCGGTTCAGATCACGGACCAGCGACTGCACGCCCCGGTGGTCGCCCGCCGAGTGGTGGCCGTCGCCGAGCAGCCACCACTCCGGGCCGTGCGCCTCGGACCACTCCGCTCCCTGTGCGAACTCCTGCCCCATGAACAACAGCTGCTTGCCCGGGTGGGCCCACATGAACCCCAGATAGGCGCGGTGGTTGGCCCGCCGCTGCCACCAGTCGCCGGGCATCTTCGACACCAGCGCCCGCTTGCCGTGCACGACCTCGTCGTGGGAGATCGGCAGGACGTAGTTCTCGCTGTAGGCGTACACCATCGAGAAGGTCATCTCGTCGTGGTGGTACCTGCGGTGCACCGGCTCCTTCTGGATGTACTCCAGCGAGTCGTGCATCCAGCCCATGTTCCACTTCAGCCCGAAGCCCAGCCCGCCGCCGTCGGTCGGCCGGGTCACCCCGTCCCACGCGGTGGACTCCTCGGCGATGGTGACCACGCCCGGGCAGCGCCGGTAGACGGTGGCGTTCATCTCCTGGAGGAAGGCGACCGCGTCCAGGTCCTCCCGGCCGCCGAACACGTTCGGCTCCCACTGCCCGGAGTCCCGTGAGTAGTCCAGGTAGAGCATGGAGGCGACCGCGTCCACCCGCAGCCCGTCGATGTGGAACTCCTCGCACCAGTAGACGGCGTTGGCGACGAGGAAGTTGCGCACCTCGGTGCGGCCGTAGTCGAACTCGTAGGTCCCCCAGTCCGGGTGCTCGGCACGGGAGGCGTTCCCGGGCTCGTACAGCGGCTCCCCGTCGAACCGGGCCAGCGCCCAGTCGTCCTTCGGGAAGTGCGCCGGCACCCAGTCCATGATCACCCCGAGGCCGGCCCGGTGACAGGCGTCCACGAAGTACCGGAAGTCGTCCGGGGAGCCCAGCCGGGGCGTCGGCGCGTAGTAGGAGGTGACCTGGTACCCCCACGAGCCGCTGAACGGATGCCCCGCCACCGGCATCAGCTCCAGGTGGGTGAAGCCCAGCTCCCGCGCGTAGGCGGGGAGTTCCTCGGCGAGCTGCCGGTAGGTCGCGCCGGGACGCCAGGACGGCAGATGCACCTCGTACACCGAGAACGGCGCCTGGTGCACGGGGGTGTCGCCGCGGTGCGCCATCCACTGGGCGTCGCCCCACGCGTAGCGCGACGCCGTCACCACCGACGCGGTGTCCGGCGGGACCTCCGTGCACCGCGCCATCGGGTCCGCCTTCAGGAACCGGTGGCCGTGCCGGGAGGTGATCTCGAACTTGTACCGGGTGCCCTCGCCGATCCCGGGCAGGAACAGCTCCCACACCCCGGACGCGCCGAGCGAGCGCATCGGGTACTGCGTGCCGTCCCAGTACGTGAAGTCCCCGGCCACCCGCACCCCCCGGGCGTTCGGCGCCCACACCGTGAACCGGGTGCCGGCCACGCCCTGGTGGACCATCGGCTCCGCGCCGAGCGCCCGCCACAGCCGCTCGTGCCGGCCCTCCCGGATCAGATGCAGGTCCAGCTCGCCGAGGGCGGGCAAGAAGCGGTACGGGTCGTGCACCTCCCGCTCCCCGTCGTCGTACGCCACCAGCAGGGTGTACGACGGGATGCCCGGGCCCGGCAGCACGCCGGCGAACAGCCCGTCGCCCTCCGGGCGCAGCTCGGTGCGGGTGCCGTCGGTCAGGACGCTCACCGCGCGGGCGTTCGGGCGCAGCGCCCGCAGCAGCGTGCCGCCCGGCACCGGGTGGGCGCCCAGCAGGGCGTGCGGATCGTGGTGCGCCCCGGCCAGCAGCCGGCCGCGCTCGGCGGGGTCCAGCGGCTCGGCCACGGGGGGCACGGGGCCCGCGGCCTCCGGGCGTGTGGTGTCGCGCAGTGCCATGCGTCAGCCTCCCCACACGGCGAGCCGTTTGATCGCCGCCATCGGAACCGGCAGCCAGTCCGGTCGGTGTCTCGCCTCGTACAGCACCTCGTAGACCGCCCTGTCCGTCTCGTGCGCGCGCAGCAGCGCGTGCTTCTTGCGTGGATCCCAGCCCGCGCGGGCCGCGTAGCCCGCGCAGAACGCCTCCCGGCAGCGGCGCGCCCACTCGGGTCGCCAGGGGCGGCGCTGCCGGGCCGCGTAGTCGAAGGAGCGCAGCATCCCGGCGACGTCGCGCACCGGGGACTGCGGGCTGCGCCGCTCGGCGAGCGGCCGGGACGGCTCGCCCTCGAAGTCGATGACGAACCAGTCGCGGCCGGCCCGCAGCACCTGCCCCAGGTGCAGATCGCCGTGGACCCGCTGGGCGGGCGGCCCGGTGTCGCAGGTGGCCAGCGCCGCGAACGCGGCCCGCAGGCCGGGCACGAAGGGCAGCAGCCCGGGTACGGCGTGCGCGGCGGCGTCCAGCCGTGCGCTCATCGCCTCCGCCGTACGGCCGTTCTCGCCCGGCCCGGCCGGCGGGAACGCCTCGGCCAGCGCCAGGTGCACCTCGGCCATGGCCCGGCCCAGCGCCCGGGCCTCGGCGGTGAAGTCGTCGCCCGCGGCGAGCGCGCCGAGCGCCAGCGACCAGCCGTCGGTGGCGTCCGGCAGGAACGGCTGGAGCACCCCGAGGGTGGCCGGGCGCGGGCCGTCCGTGGTGAACCAGGCCACCGGCGCCGGCACCCGGGAGCAGCCGAGCGCGGCCAGCGCCGCGGGCACCTCCAGGTCCGGGTTGACGCCGGGCTGGATCCGCCGGAACAGCTTCAGGATGTACGCGTCGCCGTAGACGACCGAGGAGTTGGACTGCTCGGCGTCCAGCAGCCGCGGCGGCAGACCGCCGGGCACCCGGGCGGCCGGGTCCGCCTCGAACCGCAGCGGGCCCGCCGCGCCGGGCCGCCGCAGCCGCTCCAGCAGCAGCTGGGCCGAGCGCGGGTCGTGCAGCGCGTCGTACACCGCGAGTCCGGCCAGCGGTCCCGCCGCGGCCCGCCCGATGAACGCCCGTTCCAGGCGCGGCGCGAGGTGCCGGCGCAGGCTCAGCAGCAGCTGGTAGCAGTCCCCGGGCGGGGGCGTGCCGCCGGGGGTGGGCACCGGCGCGTGCGAGGCGTGCACCAGCAGGTGCAGGCAGCCCGGGAACAGCTCGGTCACGGACAGCACCGACAGATCGGTGACGGGCCGGTCCTTGCCCGCGAACCAGCGTTGCCCGGGCAGCCACTCGCGCAACAGTCCGCCGAGCGAGTCCAGGGGCCCGTCGAGCGCGGTCGCGGCGCGCGGCCGGGGGGTGATGGTGTTCGGCATGGTGACGCGTCCTTTCCTCGGCGCCGGACGGGTCAGCGGCGGCGGCCGATGCGGGATGCGACTCGGGTGAGCCGGAACCAGTAGAAACCGTGGCCTTGCAGGGTCAGCAGATAGGGCAGTTCGCCGATGGCGGGGAAGCGCACCCCGCCGATCAGCTCGACGGGGTGCCGTCCGTCGTAGGCCCGCAGGTCGAGTTCGGTGGGCTGGGCGAAGCGGGAGAAGTTGTTGACGCACAGCACCAGGTCGTCGCCGTGTTCCCGCAGGAAGGCGAGCACCGCCGGGTTGGAGGACGGCAGTTCGGTGTAGGAGCCGAGTCCGAAGGCGGGGTTCTGTTTGCGGATCTCGATCATCCG
>NZ_JBVHXT010000042.1:0-90292 GCF_055569255.1 Streptomyces sp. NPDC029296 | reverse complement strand
GCGTTCCACGAGCAGGGGCATCGCGTCGGAGGCGGTGACCAGTTCCCGCAGCGGATACCGGGCGAGCACCTCCTCCACCTCCGGGGCGAGGGCCGACGCGAGGCGCCAGGCGGCCGGGCGGTCGCCGTCCCGCAGGGCCGCCGCCGCCTCCAGGACCGGACCGCGCCGTTCCTCGGGCATCCGGGCGGCGGCCCGCTCGTACAGCTCCGCGCCCTCCGTCAGCACCAGTTCCGTGTCGATGCCCGCGGGAATCTTGATCCGGGCGTGCTGCCGCCAGGTCGTGAGCGGATCCGACCAGGCCTCCACCGTGTAGGTCCAGCGCCCCGGTTCACCCGCGGTGACGGTGGCGCCCCAGCGGTCGGTGCCCGGGGCGAGTTCCCGCATCGGCGTCCAGGGCCCGGGCCGGCCCGCCGGGTCCCGCAGCACCACGTTCGCCGCGACCGCGTCGTGACCTTCTCGGAAGACGGTGGCCGTGACCTCGAACGACTCCCTGGCCACCGCCTTGGCGGGCCGGCGGCCGTGCTGGACCACGGGGCGTACGTCGAGGACGGGGATGCGGCCCAAGGCGGTGTCCGGCGCGGGCCGTTCACCCGAGGCGGGTGCGGTGGCGGACTGCTCCCCGGGTCCGGGCGCGGTGGCGGGCCGCTCCCCGGGCGCGGGGGCCGGGGCCGGCCCTTTCCCGCCCGTGGCCTTCCTTCCTGCTGCCTTGGCCTTGCTGCTGGGGGGTGATGACGAGTGGTGCCTGGCGGGCATGACCGCTCCTGTCCGCTGCAACGTGGGTATGGGCGGATGGATGTGGGGAGGTGGGTCCTGCGATGTGCTGTGGTACGCCTGTGAGGTGGATACCGGAAAGCCTTCCCCCTGGGTCCGGGTGGGCAATCCGGCACTGTGTTAACTACTCATGCGTACGTCCGCACACAAGACCGGTTCCCTCCCTTTCCGAGTGCCCGGTGACCGGCTTCTGACGCATCCCGACACCCCAGACGGGTACGTCCCCACCGACCGCGCGGTAACCACTACCGTCGAAGTCGACGACGAGACGCACGGCTTCGTGCGGCTCACCCCGCGACGCGTCCCGAGGTGGAATGTGAAGGCGATCCGTCGGTTCACCGTCCGTCCCGTTCTCCCCGACCCCCTTAGGCCGCTGAGTGACCTGGCGCGCAATCTGCGCTGGTCCTGGCATGCGGAGACACGCGATCTGTTCCAGTCCGTCGACCCCGAGGCATGGGCCGCGGCCGGCGGCGACCCGGTACGGCTGCTGGGCCGGGTGCGACCGGCCCGGCTGGCCGAACTGGCCGGGGACCGGCGGTTCCTGCGCCGGCTGACCGCCGCGGCCGACGACCTCGACGACTATCTGACCGGTGACCGCTGGTACCAGGCCCGCTCGGACGGCCTGCCCGCCGCCGTCGCCTACTTCTCCCCGGAGTTCGGCATCACGGCCGCCCTCCCGCAGTACTCCGGCGGTCTCGGCATCCTGGCCGGCGACCACCTCAAGGCGGCCAGCGACCTCGGCGTACCCCTCATCGGCGTCGGGCTGCTCTACCGGCACGGCTACTTCCGGCAGACCCTCTCCCGGGACGGCTGGCAGCAGGAGCACTATCCGGTGCTCGACCCCAACGAACTGCCGCTCACCCAGCTGAAGGAGCCCGACTCCACCCCCGCGCACATCTCCCTCGCCCTGCCCGGCGGCAAGGCGCTGCGCGCCCGGATCTGGCTGGCGCAGGTGGGTCGGGTGCCGCTGCTGCTGCTCGACTCGGACGTGGAGGAGAACGACCTCGGCGAACGCGGGGTGACCGACCGGCTCTACGGCGGCGGCAGCGAACACCGGCTGCTCCAGGAGATGCTGCTCGGCATAGGAGGGGTGCGGGCGGTGCGGACGTACTGCCGGCTCACCGGGCACCCGGTGCCGGAGGTGTTCCACACCAACGAGGGGCACGCCGGATTCCTCGGCCTGGAGCGGATCGCCGAACTCTGCGCACAAGGGCTGGATTTCGACGCCGCCCTGGAGGCGGTGCGGGCCGGCACGGTGTTCACCACGCACACCCCGGTCCCGGCCGGCATCGACCGCTTCGACCGGGAACTGGTCGCCCGGCACTTCGGACCGGACGCCGAACTGCCCGGCATCGACGTGCGGCGCGTGCTGGAACTGGGCCGGGAGAGCTATCCGGGCGGCGAGCAGAACCTCTTCAACATGGCGGTGATGGGGCTGCGCCTGGCCCAGCGCGCCAACGGGGTCTCGCTGCTGCACGGCCGGGTCAGCCGGGAGATGTTCGCGGGCCTGTGGCCGGGCTTCGACTCGGAGGAGGTGCCGATCACCTCGGTGACCAACGGCGTGCACGCGCCGACCTGGGTGGCGCCGGAGGTGCTGCGGCTGGCCACCCGGCAGGTCGGCGCCCAGCGGGCCGAGGACGCGCTGAGCGTCGGTGGCTCCGAGCGCTGGGACTCGGTCGCGGACATCCCGGACCAGGAGGTCTGGGAGCTGCGCCGGACCTTGCGCGAGCGGCTGGTGCTGGAGGTGCGCGATCGGCTGCGCGCGTCCTGGCGGCAACGCGGGGCCGGGAACGCCGAGCTGGGCTGGATCGACGGCGTCCTGGACCCGGACGTCCTGACGATCGGGTTCGCGCGCCGCGTCCCGTCGTACAAGCGCCTGACACTGATGCTCCGCGACCGCGACCGCCTCACGGAGCTGCTCCTGCACCCCGACCGCCCGGTCCAGATCGTGGTCGCGGGCAAGGCGCACCCGGCGGACGACAGCGGCAAGCGCCTGGTGCAGGAACTGGTCCGCTTCGCCGACGACCCCCGGGTCCGCCACCGCGTGGTCTTCCTCCCCGACTACGGCATGGGGATGGCGCAGAAGCTCTACCCCGGCTGCGACGTCTGGCTGAACAACCCGCTGCGCCCGCTGGAGGCCTGCGGCACGAGCGGCATGAAGGCGGCCCTGAACGGCTGCCTGAACCTCTCGGTGCTGGACGGCTGGTGGGACGAGTGGTTCCGGCCGGACTTCGGCTGGGCCATCCCGACGGCGGACGGCGCCGGCACGGATCCCGAGCACCGCGACGACGTCGAGGCGGCGGCCCTGTACGACCTGCTGGAACAGCGGATCGCGCCGCGCTTCTACGAGCGCGGGCGGGCCGGACTGCCCGACCGCTGGATCCAGATGGTCCGCCAGACCCTCTCCCTGCTCGGCCCGAAGGTGCTGGCGGGCCGCATGGTCCGCGAGTACGTGGACCGCCTGTACGCCCCCGCGGCGCGGGCGCACCGGGCGCTGAACCCGGACACCGCCCGGGACCTGGCCGGGTGGAAGGCCCGGGTGCGGGCGGCCTGGCCCGGGGTGAGCGTGGACCACGTGGAGACGACGGCGACGACACCCACGGCGGAACTGGGGACGACGGTGGGCCTGCGGGTCCGGGTGGCCCTCGGCGAGCTGACCCCCGACGACGTGGAGGTCCAGGCGGTGTCGGGCCGGGTGGACGAACAGGACCGCATCACCGACGCCACGGTCGTCCCGCTGAAGCCGGCCGGCGCCTCGGACCTGGAGGGCCGCCTCCTCTACGAGGGCCCCCTCTCCCTGGACCGCACCGGCCCCTACGGCTACACGATCCGCATCCTCCCCACCCACCCCCTCCTGGCCTCCCCCGCGGAACTGGGCCTGCTGACGCTCCCGTCACAGGAGGTGGTGGAGGGGGCGGGGATGGTGTTGCGGTGAGGCGGACGCGTCGCCGCCGGATGGAGAGGGAGAGCCCGGTGAGCCCGCACACCGCATCGCCGGGATGTCGTGCGGGCCCCGGCTCTCCCGTCCATACCGGTCCCGGAGTTCATCTCCCGCCCGTTCGCCCGGGGAGGCGTGGATCCGGGGACCGGATCACGACTCCGGTGCGTCTTCGCACAGGCGTTTGAGGACCGTTCCGCAGCGGCGGGCGTAGGCGTGCTGGAGGCCTCTGGTGGCCGGGCCGCCCGCTTTCGCGTACCACTTGGCCGGCTTGCTGAAGGCGGAGACCGTGAGCCAGACCGTGCCGTCTCCGGTGCGCTCGACCACGAAGGCCTCCTCGCCGCACTCGGGGTGGCCCCGGAGGGTGCCGTAGGCCCAGCCGGCGCGGCGGGGTTCCTCGGTGGTCCAGACGATGCGGCAGGGGGCCTTGACGACACCGGCCAGGGTGACCGTGACGTCGACGCCCAGGGCCGCGCGGTCGGCGGTGGCGTCGATGCCGACGCCCAGGGCGCGGTGCATCTCCCAGCTCATGACCGCCTCGGCGGCCCGCCGGAACACCGCGTGGCCCTCGCCGAGGCGGGTGCGCACGAGCATCGGGTGGAAGCCGGGCGGGCAGAACGACGGGTCGTCGCGGGTCGCACCGACCGGCTCATAGGTGAAGGGCGCCGAGGACATGGGACACAAGGGTAGGGGCGGCACCCGGGACCTGCTGCTCCCGGGTGCCGCCCCTGTGCCGGTGCCGGCGGGTACTAGCTGACGTTGACGGCGGTCCAGGCCGCCGCGACCGCCTTGTACTCGGCGCTGGTGGAGCCGTACAGCGCGGACGCCGCGTTCAGGGTCGCCGTGCGGGCGGCCTTGTAGTTGGTCGTCGACGTCATGTACGTGGTCAGCGCCTTGTACCAGATCTGCAGCGCCTTGGCGCGACCGATGCCGGTGACGGCGGTGCCGTTGTAGGTCGGCGAGTTGTAGGTCACGCCGTTGATCGTCTTCGAACCGCTGCCCTCCGCGAGGAGGTAGAAGAAGTGGTTCGCGACGCCGGACGAGTAGTGGACGTCCTTGTTGCCGACCGTGGAGGACCAGTAGTCCGCCGAGCCGCCGTCCTTGCTGGGCTTGTCCATGTAGCGCAGCGGGGTGCCGTCGCCGTTGATGTCGATCTTCTCGCCGATGAGGTAGTCACCGGAGTCGGACGCGTTGTTGGCGAAGAACTCCACGCCCGTGCCGAAGATGTCGCTGGTGGCCTCGTTCAGGCCGCCGGACTCACCGGAGTAGTTGAGGCCCGCGGTGTTCGAGGTGACACCGTGGCTCATCTCGTGGCCGGCCACGTCCAGCGAGGTCAGCGGGTCGGCGTTGCCGTATCCGTCGCCGTAGGTCATGCAGAAGCAGCTGTCGTCCCAGAACGCGTTGACGTACGCGTTGCCGTAGTGCACGCGGGAGTAGGCCCCGACACCGTTGTTCTTGATGCCGTTGCGGCCGAACGTGCTCTTGTAGAAGTCCCAGGTCACGCCCGCGCCGTAGGCGGCGTCGGCGGCCGCCGTCTGGTCGGACGAGGAGGTGGAGGCGGTGCCGGTGCCGAAGACGTTGGTCGAGCTGGCCACCAGGGTGCCCGTGCCGGACGTCTTGCGGGCCAGGTTGTAGGTCTTGTGGTTGCCCCGCGCGCTGTCGGTGAGCTGGTACGTCGAGCCCGACTGCACGGAGTTGAGGGTGACCGTGCCGGAGTACAGCGTCTTGCCGGTCGCGTTCTCGATGCCCTGGTACTCGTAGAGCTTCTTGCCGGTGGCCGCGTCGGTGATGACGTGCAGCTGGTTCGGGGTGCCGTCCTCCTGGAAGCCGCCGACGACCGTCTCGTAGGCGAGGACGGGCTTGCCGGAACCGGCCCAGATGACCTTGCGGGCGCCGTCCGCGGTGGTCTTGGCGGAGCCGAGCGCCTTGGCGGCGGACACCGCCTGCTTCTCGGCCTTGGTCGCGGTGATCTGCGGCTTGAGCGAGGCCGGCTTCAGGGACGCGGAGGTCGCCTTGGTGACGCCCTGGGTCTTGCCGGACTCGGCCGTGTGGACGATCAGGTCGCCGCCGAGCACCGGCAGGCCCGCGTAGGTGCGCTCGTAGCGGGTGTGCAGGGTGCCGTCGGCGTCCTTGACGACGTCCTTGGCGACCAGCTTCTCCTGGGTGCCGAGGCCTATCCGGCGGGCGGTGTCGGCCGCGCCGCTCTGGGCCTGCTGGATCAGGGAGGTACGGGCCGCGGCGGACAGCGCGGTCGGGGCGGCGGCCAGGGGCTTGGCGGCGGGACCGGCCGGGGACTGTGCGCTGGCACTGGTGGTCAGGCCGGTGGCGAGCAGGGCTCCGGCGGCGACCGCGGTGGCGATGGCCAGGGTGGTGCGCTTGTGACGCGCGTAGAGGGGGCTCACGCAAGCTCCTTCGTGGGGGAGTCCGGACAGCGTGGGGTTACTGGCCGGAGTGTGTGGCGTTGTGAAGTTGCTGTGCTGCTGCGGCGGGTGGAGAGAGAGTGACATCAAGGGCGCGTACATGTCAGGACCCTGAAGTGATGTTGGCCGAAAATCGACCAACCGATGAACGTTTCCTGGGTGTTAACCGGCGCCGCCCGAGGGGGTGCACCCCCCGGGCAACGCCGTCAACTCGGGCCTGACACCTCGCGCTTTACGGGAAAGTCAGCTTCCAGCCGTTGATCGTTCCCGTGTCGTAGGTGGCTTGATCCTGTACCCGCAGCTTCCAGGTGCCGTTGGCCGTCTCCGCCGAGGCGTTGACCGTGTAGGTCTCGTTGACGCCGTCCCCCGAGTCCGAGGAGCTGTAGTCCTTCAGCCGGTAGGCGGTGCCGGACGGGCCGACGAGGTCGATCACGAGGTCGCCCCGCCAGGTGTGCGAGATGTCCACGGCCACCTGGAGGCCGCTCGGCGCGTTCCCGGTCCGCCCGGACACGGCGATGTCCGAGGTCACGGCCGGCCCGTTGTCCGGGATGGACACCGGTGTGCTGCTCTCGTACGACGTGCCGCCGCCCCCGCCGCCGTCACCGGAGCGGGCCCCGACCCCGACGCCCGCCCAGGCGTCCTGCACCGCCTTGTACTCGGCGCTGGTGGTGCCGTACAGCTCGCCGGCCGCCGCGAGGGTGCCGGTGCGGGCGCCCGCGTAGTTGGTGGTGGACGTCCACTTGGTGGTCAGCGCCCGGTACCAGATCTGCAGCGCCTTGTCCCGGCCGATGCCGGTGACCGCGAGGCCGTCCGCGGTGGGCGAGTTGTAGCTGACGCCGTTCACGACCTTGGCGCCGCTGCCCTCGCTCAGCAGGTAGAAGAAGTGGTTCGCCGGGCCGGACGAGTAGTGCACGTCCACGCCGCCGATGCCGGAATACCAGTTGTCCTTGGACGCGCCGTCCTTGCTGGGCTTGTCCATGTAGCGCAGCGGGGTGCCGTTGCCGTTGATGTCGATCTTCTCGCCGACCAGGTAGTCCCCGACGTCGGTGGAGTTGTTCGCGTAGAACTCCACGCCCGCGGCCATGATGTCGCTGGTCGCCTCGTTCAGGCCGCCGGACTCGCCGCTGTAGTTGAGGTTCGCGGTGGCCGAGGTGACGCCGTGGCTCATCTCGTGTCCGGCGACGTCGAGCGAGGTCAGCGGCTTGGTGTTGCCGGAGCCGTCGCCGTAGGTCATGCAGAAGCAGCTGTCCGTCCAGAAGGCGTTGACGTACGCGTTGCCGTAGTGGACGCGGGAGTAGGCGCCGGCCCCGTTGTTCTTGATGCCGTTGCGGCCGAAGACGCTCTTGTAGAAGTCCCAGGTGAGCGCCGCGCCGTAGTGCGCGTCCGCGCCCGCGGTGGCCGCGTTGGAGGAGGTGCCGTTGCCCCAGGTGTCGGAGGACTGCGAGAACAGCGTGCCGGTGCCCGAGGTGCCGCGGTTGAGGTTGTACGTCTTGTGGCCGCCGCGCGCCCCGTCGGTGAGGGTGTACGTCGAGCCCGACTGGGTCGTGGTCAGCGCGACCTGCCCGCTGTACTGGGTGTTGCCCACCCCGTTCTTGACGCCCTGGTACTCGTAGAGCTTCTCGCCGGTGGCCGCGTCGGTGACGACGTGCAGCTGGTTCGGGGTGCCGTCCTCCTGGAGCCCGCCGACGACCGTCTCGTACGCCAGCACGGGCTTGCCGGTCGCCGCCCAGATCACCTTGCGGACGCTGTCCGCGGCCGGCTTGCTCCCGCCGAGCGCCTTCGCCCGCCGCACGGCCTGCTGCTCGGCGGCCGTCCTCGTCACCGCCGGGGTGAGACCGGCGACCTTCAGCGTGGCGTTGGTGGCCCGCACCACCTCCATGGTCTTGCCGGCGGAGGCGGTGGCCACGACCAGGTCGCCGCCGAGCACCGGCAGGCCCGCGTACGTCCGCTCGTACCGGGTGTGCAGGGTGCCGTCGGCGTCCTTCACGACGTCCTTGACGACCAGTTTCTCCTGGTCGCCCAGGCCCAGCCGGCGGGCGGTGGCGGCCCGGTCGGCGTCGGCGTGACGGATCAGCTCGGCGCGCTGCGAGGGTGTCAGCTTGACCGCCGTGTGCGCCGGGTTCGCCCTGCCGGCCCCCGGGTTCGCCGGGGCCGCGGTGGCGGCGCCGGCCTGGACGGCGGCGGCGATCAGGGCGGCGACACCGGCGAGGGCGACGGTGGCGGTGCGGCGGTGTGCCGTGGTGCGCTGTGCTGTGTGGGAGGTGCGTCCGCGAGAGGAACTGCTTCTCAACACTGACTCCTTCTGCGGGACCGCGGGTCGCGCGGCCAGGGGAGACCGGACGAGGGGTTCGGGCGTCCGGGCAGAACAGGGCGGTACGCGGAACCAGATGCGGGTGCTCGGCCGGCCCAGGCGGGCGTGCGGAGAGCTGTGGGGTCGCTGTGAGTCGGCCTGGGAAGAGTGGCAGGAGATCTCACCGCCTGTCAGGACCGCATCACGAACTTGGCCGGAAATGGTCCGTTGACCGGATGTTCATGTTCGGTATGCGAACTGTTGGCGTGGGGTGTTCCCTCCGCGGGGCCCCGGTCGCGGAGCCGGCGCGGGGGCGCGGTCCGGCCAAAACTCGGTGGGCGGGGCCGGTGGCGGTCCGTACGCTCGCGATTGATGCCCACGACACCCTTGTCCCCGACGCCCTCGCCCGCGGCGCCCTCGCCCACGGCTCCCGCGACCGCCGGACGATCCGCCGTCCGCACCCTGTTGCGGCTGTGGCCGTACGTGCGCCCCGTCCGCGCCCGGCTGTTCACCGCCGCGGCCATCGCGGTCGTCGCCTCCTGTACCGGGCTGGTGATCCCGCTCGTCCTGAAGTGGCTGGTGGACGGGCCGGTCGCCGACCACGACCCGGCGGGCGTCTGGCTCGGCGCGCTCTACCTGCTGCTGCTCGGCATCGCCGAAGCGGTCCTGTTCGGCATCCGGCGCTGGCTCGTGGCCCGGCCGCTGTCGCACGTCGAGGCGGAGATGCGGGCGGGGCTGTACCGCCGGCTCCAGCGCCTGCCCGTGGCCTTCCACGACCGCTGGGCGTCCGGCCAGCTGCTCTCGCGCGCCACCACGGACCTGATGCTGCTGCGCATGTTCCTCGCCTTTCCGCTGACCTTCCTGCTGGTCAACGGCGTGACGATCCTGGTCGGCCTGGTCATCATGCTGCTGCAGGACTGGATGCTGGGCCTGGTCATCCTCGGTCCCGCCGTCCCCGTGATGTGGACCTGCGCCGTCTTCGAACGGCGGTACGCGCAGGTGGCCCGGCGCGCCCAGGACCAGGTCGGGGACCTGACGACGCTGGTCGAGGAGAGCGTGCTCGGCATCCGCGTCGTCAAGGGCTTCGGCCGCCACCGCAGCCAGGCGCGCGCGTTCCGCGAACTCGCCGGCCGGCTCCGGGGCACGGAACTGCGCAAGGCGCGGCTGCTGGCCACCATCTGGGGGGTCATCGTGACGCTGCCCGAGGTGGCCGTCGGGGCGGCGCTGGTCCTCGGCGCCGTCCGCGTCGCCGACGGCGAACTGTCCGCCGGCACGCTGGTCGCCTTCCTCGGCACGGCGCTCGCGCTGCGCTGGCCCGTCGACTCCATCGGCTTCCTGCTGGCGATGAGCCAAGAGGCGGCGACGGCGACGGAACGGTACTTCGAGGTGATGGACGAGGCGCTGGAGGGCGAACCCGAGCCGGGCGGCGAGGGGGCCGCGGGCGGTGCGGGCGTTGCGGGGGACGCGGATGAGGCCGCGGCGGGTGCCGGGGACCGAGTCGGCGTCGGGGGTGGTGTCCGGGCCGGTTCCGGGGGCGGTGCGGAGGGGGGTGCCGGGACCGGGGCCCCGTCAGGGGCCCGAGGTGGAATCGTGTCGGGAGCCGGTGGCGGAGCAAAGAGGGGGCCCCGCACCGGAGCCCGGGCAGGGGCCGGCGTCGGGGAGGGAACCGTGGCGGGGGCCGGGGCCGGCGTCGGTGACGGAACCGGGGTCGGGGGCGGTGTCCGAGCCGGTTCCGGGGGCGGAGTCGTGGTGGGAGGCGGGGGCGGCGACGGGGCCCGGGCCGGAGCCGGGGGTCAGGCCGAGGCCGGGGGTCAGGGCGAGGCCGGGGGTCAGGGCGAGGCCGGGGCCGGCCGCTCGCGCTCGTACGGGGCCCGGTCCGGGGGGCGTTCGGGGGACGCGGCCGGGATCCGTTTCGAGGGGGTCCGGTTCCGGTATCCCGACGCGCCGCCCGGCTCACCGCCCCTTCTCGACCGTATCGACCTGCACATACGCCCCGGCGAGTCCATGGCCCTCGTCGGCGCCACCGGGAGCGGGAAGACGACGCTCACCGCCCTCGTCCCCCGGCTGTACGAGGTCACCTCGGGCCGGATCACGCTCAACGGCGTGGACATCACCGCCATGTCCCGCGAGGAACTGCGCTCCCGGGTCGCCGTGGCCTTCGAGGAACCCACCCTCTTCTCGGCGAGCGTCGGCGAGAACGTGCTGATGGGCGCCCCGGCCGGGGCCGGGAGGGCCGAACTCGACCGGGCCCTCGCCATCGCCCAGGCCGACTTCGCGCACGCGCTGCCCCAGGGCACGGACACCCGCGTCGGCGAACAGGGCCTCAGCCTGTCCGGCGGCCAGCGCCAGCGCCTCGCGCTGGCCCGCGCGGTGGTCGGCCGGCCCGAGTTCCTCGTACTGGACGACCCGCTGTCCGCCCTCGACGTGCACACCGAGGCCGCCGTGGAGGCCGCGCTGCGGCAGGTCCTCGCGGACACCACCGCGCTGATCGTCGCCCACCGCCCGTCCACGGTGCTGCTCGCCGACCGGGTCGCCCTGCTCTCGGGCGGCCGGATCGCGGCCGTCGGCAGCCACCAGGAACTCCTGCGTGACAACGCCGAGTACGCCCATCTGATGTCCGGGGAACAGGAGGAATCCCGTTGACCACCACGAGCCCCTCCGGCCCCGGCGTCGCCGACGACGACCCCGCCCTCTCGCAGCCCCCGAACGGCACCGACGCCCCGGACGGCAAGGACCGTGAGGACGGCAAGGACCGTGAGCACGGCAAGGGCGAGGGCAGCGACGGGGGCGACCCCTTCGACCGGGACGTGCTGCCCACGCCGCCCGGCGCCACCACCGCCCTGCTGCGCTCCCTGCTCGCGCCGATGAGGTCCCGGGTCGCGCTCACCACGCTCCTCCTCCTGCTCCAGCAGGCGGCGGTGCAGGCGGGCCCGCTGCTGGTGGCGTACGCCATCGACACCGCCGTACCGGCGCTCCGGAACGACCGGCACGGCCCGCTGATCGCGGTCGCCGCCGGCTATCTGCTGTGCGCGCTCGCCTCGGGCACTTTGCAGTTCGCGTTCGTGGCGGCCTCCGCGCGGGTCAGCCAGGACGTGCTGCTGGACCTCAGGGGCCGGATCTTCCGGCACGCGCAGGCGCTGAGCGTCGACTTCCACGAGCGGTATACCTCGGGCCGGCTGATCTCCCGGTCCACCACGGACGTGGAGTCGCTGCGCGAACTCCTCGACGAGGGGCTCCAGGAGCTGGTGACCGTCATCCTGTCCTTCGTCTACATCTCGGCCATGCTGCTGTGGCTGGACCTCGGCCTCGGCGGGGTCGCGGTGGCGTCCTTCGTACCGCTGTACCTGCTCGTGCGGCTGTACCGGCGGCGCGCGGGGCGGGTGTTCGGCGCGCGGTCCACGGCGATCGCGGCGGTGATCGTGAAGTTCGTGGAGACGATGAACGGCATCCGCCCGGTGCGCGCCTTCCGCCGGGAGGCGGCCAACGACGCCGCGTTCGCGGAGCTGAACGCCCGGCACGAGCGCAGGAACGGGGACGCGCTGCTGGAGATGGCCCGCTATGTGGTCGGCTCCCGGCTGGTGGCCAACACGGCGGTCGCGGCGATCGTGCTGTGGGGCGCCCAGCGGGTGGCGTCCGGCTCGCTGGAGCTGGGCGTGCTGGCGGCGGCCGTGCTGTATCTGCGCCGGCTGTACGACCCGATCGACCGGCTCGGCATGTTCCTGAACTCCTACCAGTCGGCCGCCGCCTCCCTGGAGAAGATCGCCGGGCTGCTGGCCCAGAAGCCGACCGTGCCCGAGCCGGCCGCGCCGCGCGAACTCCCGCCGCCGGGGCGCGGCATACCCGGCCGCGAGGTGGTCTTCGACGGGGTCCGGTTCGCCTACCGCACCGGCGGCGAGGTGCTGCCCCGTTTCGACCTCACCCTGCCCGCCGGCCAGACGGTCGCGGTCGTCGGCTCCACCGGCGCGGGCAAGTCGACCCTGGCCAAGCTGCTCGCCCGGTTCTACGACCCCTCCGGCGGACGGGTGCTGCTGGACGGCGTCGACCTGCGCGAGCTGGCGACGGCGGAACTGCGGCGCGGGGTGGTCATGGTGACGCAGGAGGCGTTCCTGTTCTCCGGCACGGTCGCCGACAACATCGCCATCGGCCGGCCCGACGCCACCCGGGAGGAGATCGAGGGCGCGGCGCGGGCGATCGGCGCGCACGAGTTCATCAGCGCGCTGCCCGACGGCTACGACACCGACGTCCGCAAGCGCGGCGGCCGCATCTCCGCCGGCCAGCGCCAGCTGGTCGCCTTCGCCCGGGCACTGCTCGCCGACCCGGCGGTGCTGATCCTGGACGAGGCGACCAGCTCGCTGGACGTGCCGGGGGAGCGGGCGGTGCAGCGGGCGATGTCGACGGTGCTGCGGGGCCGCACCGCCGTGGTGATCGCCCACCGGCTGTCCACCGTGGAGATCGCGGACCGGGTCCTGGTGATGGAACACGGCCGCGTCGTCGAGGACGGCCGCCCCGCCGACCTCGTCGCCGCCACCGGCCGCTTCGCCGACCTCCACCGCGCCTGGCGGGACAGCCTGGCGTGACCGGCCGGCACCCGCACACGCGGCCCGGGGTCAGCCCGGCGGCGGACCGTCGTGCAGGATCCGCTGGAAGAGACGGTGATCCCGCCATTCCCCATTGATGTGCAGATACCTCGGGGCCATGCCGATCGGCTCGAAACCGTTCTTCCTGAGCACGCGCTGCGACGGGGCGTTGTCGGGAAGCGTGGTGGCCTCGACGCGGTGCAGACCGACGAGGTCGCGGGCCGCGCGGCAGACGCTCGCCACGCCCGCGCTCGCCAGCCCCCGGTTCTGCCGGTCGGGGGCCACCCAGTACCCCAGATAGGCGCTGCAGAACGGCCCGAACGTCATCCCCGAGAGGGTGATCGTGCCGACGACGGCGCCGTCGCTCTCGAACACCCACGGCACCGCCCGCCGTTCCGCGAACTGCCTCAACTGCTCACGGACGCGTTCGGCCTGGCCTTCGACGGTGAAGAAGCCGTCCGGGCGGCGCGGCTCCCACGGAGCCAGATGATCCCGGCTCGCGGCGTACGCGGAACACAGCGCTTCCGCGTCGCCGAGGCGGACGAGCCGCAACAGGACGCCGCCCGGCAGCACTTCCGGAGAAATGATCATCCGGTCACTGTAGTGCGCACACCGGAGTCAGGACCTGGCCGGATACGGCAGCAGCCCCCGTGCGACGTCCTCCCACGCCCCCTTCAGCTCGGCCAGCAGTTCCGGGCGGTCGGGGGCGAGGTCGGCCTGTTCGCGCAGGTCGGCGGCGAGGTGGTAGAGGTGGTCGGTGCCGTCGGCGTCCTGGTAGTACTTCCAGTCGCCCCGGCGCAGCGCCCGGTTGCCGCGGACCCGCCAGAACAGGTCGCGCTCGGGGAGGCGTTCGCCGCGCAGCAGATAGCCCGCGAGGCTGGTGCCGTCCAGGGGGTAGGCGGGGTCGGGGCGGGCACCGCCGAGTTCCAGCAGGGTCGCGGTCCAGTCGGGGGAGTAGTTCGGCTCGTGGCTGACCTGGTGGCCGTCGATCCGGGCGGGCCAGCGCAGGATGGCCGGCACCCGGATGCCGCCCTCCTGGAGCGTGGACTTCCCGCCGCTCAGCGGCCACTGGTACGACCAGCGCTCACCGCCGTTGTCGCTGGCGAACAGCACCAGCGTGTTCTCCTCCTGCCCGGAGCGGCGCAGCGCGGCCAGCACCTCGCCGACGGCCGCGTCCAGGCTCTGCACCATCTCGGTGTACTTGGCGACCGAGCCGCCGTCGTGGTGGTTGAGGGCCGCGGTGATCTGGCCCGGGGTCTTCGCGGCCCGGACCCGCGCGGCGATCTCGGCACCGGTCTCCGCGTCGCCCTCGGCCAGCCACGGCCAGTGCGGGGTGGTGAAGTTCAGGTTCAGCAGCCAGGGCCGGCGGTGCCTGCGGCCGACGTACTCGACGGCCCGCTCGGTCAGCACGGTGGTGTAGTAGCGCAGGTCGTGGTACTCGGCGTCGCCCTCGTACAGGTCGTAGGTGCCCAGCTGGCCCAGCTTGGAGAAGTACTCCAGCACCCCGCCGAAATTGCCGAAGAACTCGTCCCAGCCGGACTTGGTCGGGCTGTAGTCGGGCAGCCAGCCGCAGTGCCACTTGCCGATGAGGGCCGTGTCGTAGCCGGCCTTCTTCAGCAGCGAGGCGAGCGTGGGGTGGCTCGGGTCCAGCCCCTGGGACCGGTCGGCCACCGGTTCGGCGAGGCCGCCCTTGGTACGGCCCGGGTAGCGGCCGGTGTAGAGGCTGAAGCGGGTCGGCGAGCAGGTCGCCGAGCCGGAGTAGGAATCGGTGAACCGCACGCCCTGACGGGCCAGCCGGTCCAGGTTCGGGGTCTTGATGTGCGGGGCGCCGTACGCGGACAGGTCGGCCCAGCCGAGGTCGTCACCGAGGATGACCAGGATGTTGGGGCGGGACCCGGAGGCGGCGGGGCGGGCGCGGAAGGGACGTTCGGCGGGCGCGGCCTGGGCGGGGGTCGCGGCACCGGCGACGGTGGAGACCGCGCCGCCGCCGAGCAGACCGCCGAAGACACGGCGGGATATGTCGGACATGCGGGATCCTTGAAACGGCCGTGCCCCGTCACGGGGCACGGCGAGGTGAAGGAGGGAAGAAGAAGGGGGACGAGGGTGCGGGTCAGCGACACAGGGCGCTGGACTGCCGGCACAGGTCCACGTGCCGCCGCGCCACGAGCGCGATGCGCGCGCGTGTGTGTTCCGTGGCAGGCCTCATGATCACAGGACGGTGCCAGCAAGCCGCACGCGCCGTCAAGACACCGTCCGCCAGGCGGAATCACGGCACCCCCAGCTCGAACAGGGCGTAACCGGCGTACGAGCCCGAGGCCAGCGCCGCGATCCCCAGCAGCGTGCACAGCACCGGCAGGCTCAGCCGGCGCAGCGCGACCGCGAGCGGCAGGAACAGCGGGAAGCAGGGCAGCAGATAGCGGGAGATGTTGGCGACGATCTGCTGGCTGCCCAGGACCAGCGCCAGCGTGAGGACGGTGTACAGCACCAGCACCGCCGGCGGACGCAGCCGCAGCAGCAGCGGCAGCAGCGCACAGGCCAGCAGGATGACGCCGACCGAGATGACGTCCGCGAACGGGTAGGCGAAGAGGTAGTCGAACTTGCCCACGGGCACGGACGTGAGCACGTCCAGGGTCTGCTTGCCGTAGTCGAAGCTGTGCGCCCAGGCGCCCGACTGGAGCTTGAAGTAACCGCCCAGGTCGCCCATGCGGTTGCCGACCCACAGCAGATAGCCGAAGAGTCCCAGCGGGGCCAGCGCCATGGCCAGCACCGGGCGCAGCACCCCGCCCTCCTGGCGGCGCAGGTCCAGCAGCGCGGCCACGCCGAGCGCGGCGATCAGCGCGCCGGCCGTGGGCCGGTTCAGCCCGGCCGCGAAGGTGAGCATGCCCGCGGTGAGCCAGCGGCGGGTGAGCACCGCGTGACAGGCCCAGGCGGCCAGGGCCACGTAGAGGGAGTCGGAGTAGACCGCCCACTCCACGCCCGAGCCGGGCCACACCGCCCACAGCCCGGCCGCCGCGAGCCCGGCCCGCCGGCCGCCGAACCGCTCCGCGACGGCGTAGATGCCGAGGGCGGCGGCGAAGGAGGCGACGACGGAGACCAGCATGCCGGCGCCGTAGGAGCCGAGGCCGGTGACCGCCGAGGTCAGCCGTATCAGCGCCGGGTACAGCGGGAAGAACGCCGCCGAGTTGCCCTCCAGCGTGATCAGGCCGGTGGCGCCGGGGACCGGGACGAGCTTCGGGTCGTAGCCGTGCAGCGCGATCTGCTGGTACCACCAGCCGTCCCAGGTGGCCAGCACGTCCCAGGCGTGCGCGCCGCCGCCGAACCGGGGGTGCTTGCCCCGGTAGTCCCCGGTCGAGGACAGCAGGTACATGAACGAGCAGAAACCGGCCAGCTTCAGCGTGCCGAACAGGGCGAGGACCGGTCCGTGGCGCCGGGCGGCGGCCCGCGCCCGGGAGCCCGGCACGGCCTGGGCGTCCGGTGTGCGTATGCCGGGCAGAGTCGCGGTCACCGGACCACCGGCCCCGGACGGCGGGCCAGGGTGCGCCGCATCCGCACGATCCCGCGCAGGTCCGCCAGCGCGGTGGCGAACAGGTCCACGCTGCTGTCCGGGTCGTCGACCCAGTCCACCGGCACCTCGTGGATCCTGAGGCCCGCCCGTTCGGCGAGCACCAGCAGCTCGGTGTCGAAGAACCACTCCCCGTCCCGCACCAGTGGCAGCAGCCGCTCGGCCGTCTCGCGCCGGACCGCCTTGAACCCGCACTGCGCGTCGGAGAAGCCCACGGCGAGCGTGCAGCGCAGCAGGACGTTGTAGCAGCGGGAGATGACCTCGCGCTTGGTCCCGCGCACCACCCGCGCCCCCGGCGCCAGCCGGGTGCCGATGGCCAGGTCGGAGTGGCCGGAGATCAGGGGCGCGACCAGCGGCAGCAGCGCGGCCAGCCCGGTGGACAGGTCCACGTCGAGGTACGCCAGCACGGGCGCCCGGGAACCGGACCAGGCGGCCCGGAGCGCCCGGCCCCGGCCCTTTTGCGGCAGCCGCAGCGAGGTGACCTCGGCCAGCTCGCCGGCCAGCCGGGCGGCGATGGCCGGGGTGCGGTCGGTGCTCGCGTTGTCGGCGATCGTGATCCGGAAGGGGTAGGGGAAGGTGTCCCGCAGATGGGTGTGCAGCCGCCGGACGTTGGGCTCCAGGTCCTTCTCCTCGTTGAACACCGGCACGGCCACGTCCAGGACGGGATCGGCCGCCTCGTGGACGGCCCGCAGCGGGGCGGGCCGGGGTATGCGCCGGTGTGCCGGCGCGCCGGAGGGCGGCAGGCCGGACCGGCTCGGTCGGATGTGCGTCACATGAATCCCGTTGGTTCTGGTCGGGCGGGTATGCCGGGGCGGGCGGAGGGGCGGGGCTAGCCGGTGGCCGTCGGCGACGGCCCGCCCGACGGTGTGGCGGGCGCGCTCACGGGTGCGGTGGCCGGGGGCGTGGCGGCGGTGCCGCGACCGTTCGCCGTGGTGGACGGCGGCCGGTGGGTGGCCGTGGCCGTGGGCGGGGCGGAGACGCTCCAGGTGCGGTCCGGCGTCGCGGAGTCCGTCGACGTCGGTGTCGTGGACGTCGGTGTCGCCGACGGCGCGGCCGGTGACCGGGTCGGCGGCTCGGACGGGGAGGCGCTCGGCGTCGGCCCCGGGCTGGAGGCCGGCCGCGGCGGGGCGGCGGGCCGGTCGTCGGTGGGGCCGTGCGGCCACAGCACCAGCGCCAGACCCAGCCCGGCCCCCGCCAGGACGCAGCCGGCCGCCCGGCGCGCCGCGCGCACCCGGCGCCGGGCGCGCACCCCGGCGCGCAACGCCTCCCGGTGCCGGGCCTCGAAAGGCGCCGGCTGCGGGTCCTGCCGCAGCAGCCCCGCCAGCCGCCGCTCGAAGTGATCCATACCTCTTCCTCACCCCACCGGCTCGATGACGTCGGCCAGCAGCCGGCGCAGCCGGGCCACCCCGCGCGCGGCATGGGACCGGGCCGTGCCCACCGGGCAGCCCAGGGCCTCGGCGACCTGCCGGTCGGGCAGGTCCTGGTAATAGCGCAGCACCACGGCGGCCCGCTGGCGCGGGGTCAGCCGGGCGAGCGCCGCCTCCAGCCGGGACCGCTCGGCGACGGTCGCCGACAGGTCCCCGGCCGCCACGGTCTCCGGCAGTTCCTCCACGGGCCGCTCGCCCCACCAGCGGCGGCGGGCCGAGCGGGCCGCGGCCCGCGCCAGCACCTTGCGCACGTAGGCCTCCGGCGCCTCGTCGGCGACCTTCGGCCACGCGAACCACAGCTTGACCAAGGACTCCTGCAAGAGGTCCTCGGCGCGGTGCCGGTCGCCCCCGGTGAGCAGACGGGCCAGATGGAACAACACCGACCAGCGGGCCGCCACGAACGCGTCGTACTCACCGGCCCTGGCCTGCTCCATCCTCACGGTCCCCGTTCTCGCCGGCTGTCTTCACCAGGAGAAAGGCCCTGGACCCCGGCCCGCGCTGCACTTCGCGGGAGTGATCCGCGTCACGCGCGGCCGTCGCACAGGCCCCGCGCAGTGTCACACAGGCCCGCGACGGCCCGGACACCCCCCACGGCGGCACGGGCCGGCTCGGCCCGGGGGCAGGAGCCGACAGGGCCCGGCCGGGCTCGGAGGGCCGGCGGCGGCATGGTCACCCCGGCCCGGACGCCCAGACGGCACGGCCCCCGGCGGACGAATCGCGACGGTCCGGCCCGCCCCGGCTCAGACGTCCCGCAACGGCAGCGCGACCTCGGCTCAGACGTCCCACGGCGTGCGGTCCAGCCCGGCCCAGGCACCCCATGACGGCCCGCCCACCGGCGGACGCCCCGCGGCAGCCCGCCCCCGGCGGACGACCCGCGGCAGCCCGCCCCCGGCGGACGACCCGCGGCAGCCCCCCGGTGGAGGACCCGCGGCAGCCCGGCCCGCCCCGGCCCAGGCGTCCCGCAGGGTGCGGCACCGCCTCCGAGCCCAGGCGTCCCGCAGGGTGCGGCACCGCCTCCGAGCCCAGGCGTCCCGCAGCGCGAGTACGGCCCCGGCCCAGGCGTCCCGCAGCGGGCGGGTACCGCCCCGGCTCAGGTCACCCGCAGCAGCAGCACCGTCCGGCCCGGCACCGTGATCCGTGTGCCCGCCCGGTGGACCGTGCCCGGCGGCGCGGTCTGCTCCTCGGCGGAGGTGTCCACGACCAGCTCGTAGCGCTCGGCCCACGGCGGCCCCGGCAGCACGAAGCCGGTCGGCCGCTCGCCCGCGTGCAGCACCGCGAGGAAGCTGTCGTCGACCACCGGCGCGCCCCGCTCGTCCCGGCCCGGTATGTCCCGTCCGGACAGGTACATGCCGAGCGTGGCGGCGGGCGCGTACCAGTCGCCCTCGGTCATCTCCGCTCCCCGCGCGGTGAACCAGGCCAGGTCCCGCAGCCCGTCCGCGGTCTGCGCGCGGCCGGAGAAGAAGGCCCGCCGGCGCAGCACCGGATGCCGGTGGCGCAGCGCGATCAGCCGCGCGGTCAGGTCGTACAGCGCCCGCCAGCCCGGCTCGGAGAGCAGTGACCAGTCCACCCAGCCGATCTCGTTGTCCTGGCAGTAGGCGTTGTTGTTGCCGTGCTGGGTGCGGCCGAACTCGTCCCCCGCCACCAGCATGGGCACGCCCGTGGACAGCAGCAGGGTGGTGAGCAGGTTGCGCAGCTGCCGGCGGCGCAACGCCCGTACGCCCTCGTCGTCGGTCTCGCCCTCCGCCCCGCAGTTCCACGAGCGGTTGTCGTCGGTGCCGTCCCGGTTGTCCTCGCCGTTGGCCTCGTTGTGCTTGGTCCCGTACGACACCAGGTCGCGCAGGGTGAAGCCGTCGTGCGCGGTGACGAAGTTGACCGAGGCGTAGGGGCGCCGGCCGCCCCAGGCGTACAGGTCGCTGGAGCCGGACAGCCGGTAGCCCATCTCCCGTACGTCGGGCAGCGCGCCCCGCCAGAAGTCCCGCACGGCGTCGCGGTAGCGGTCGTTCCACTCGGTCCACAGCGGCGGGAAGGCGCCCACCTGATAGCCGCCGGAGCCGATGTCCCACGGCTCCGCGATCAGCTTCACCCGGCGCAGCACCGGGTCCTGGGCGATCACCGCGAGGAACGGGGAGAGCATGTCGACGTCGTGCATCGAGCGGGCCAGCGCCGCCGCCAGGTCGAAGCGGAAGCCGTCCACGCCCATCTCGGTCACCCAGTAGCGCAGCGAGTCGGTGATCAGCCGCAGCACCTGGGGCTGGACGACGTGCAGGGTGTTGCCGCAGCCGGTGTAGTCGGCGTAGCGGCGGGCGTCGTTCTGGAGCCGGTAGTAGCCGCGGTTGTCGATCCCCTTCAGGGACAGCGTCGGGCCCAGCTCGCCCGCCTCCGCGGTGTGGTTGTAGACCACGTCGAGGATGACCTCGATGCCGGCCGCGTGCAGCGCGCGCACCATCCGCTTGAACTCGCCGACCTGCCGGCCCGCCGTCCCGGAGGCGGCGTAACCGGCGTGCGGGGCGAAGTAGCCGATGGAGTTGTAGCCCCAGTAGTTGGTGAGGCCCCGGCGCAGCAGGTGGTCCTCGTGCGCGAACTGGTGCACGGGCAGCAGCTCCACGGCCGTCACGCCCAGCCCCACCAGGTGCTCGATCGCGGCCGGGTGCGCGAGCCCGGCGTAGGTGCCGCGCAGCTCCTCGGGGATGCCCGGGTGGAGCTTGGTGAAGCCGCGCACGTGCAGTTCGTAGATCACCGAGTCGGCCCACGGCGTCTTCGGGCGGCGGTCGTCGGACCAGTCGTCGTCATCGTGCACGACGACCCCCTTCGGGACGTACGGCGCCGAGTCCCGCTCGTCGCGCACGGTGTCGGCCGCCGACTGGTCCGGCCAGTCCCGCACATGCCCGTACACCTCCGGCGGCAGCGCGAACTCGCCGTCCACCGCCCGCGCGTACGGGTCGAGCAGCAGCTTGGCCGGGTTCCAGCGGGCGCCGGTCCACGGGTCCCAGCGGCCGTCGACCCGGTAGCCGTACCGCTGTCCGGGCAGCACCCCCGGCACGAAGCCGTGCCATATCTCGTGCGTCAGCTCGGTCAGCGGGATCCGGGTCTCCCGGCCGGCCTCGTCGAACAGGCACAGCCGGACCGCCTCCGCGCCGGCCGCCCACAGCGCGAAGTTGGTGCCGGCGACCCCGTCCGGGCCGGTCCGGAACCGGGCCCCCAGCGGGGTGGGCGTGCCCGGCCACACGACCGGGGCGGGCGGTACGGGCCGCCGGGCGCCGCTCACCGCCGCCGGTTGCCCGCTCCCGGCGGCCGGCTCCCCGGCCGGTGCCCGCTGCTCGGCTGCGCTCGTCACTGTCGGCCCCTCTGCTCGGCGGCTCGCCCGAGGGGCGCGGCCGGACCGGACGGCCGGGGGTGTCTCGGCATCCCCGGCCGTCCGGCACGACTGCGCCCCGACGGCTCCGACACGGGCGCTGGAGCGCCTCCTTCTGCGGTGGCGGCTCCCCAGCGTGTCGTCCTTCCCTCTGTTCTGCCCAGCGGGTGGCTCGCACTCACGTTTCCCCGGAGCGTGCCCGGTCGTTGAGTCCCGTGTGAGGCACGCAACTGGACGCGCACGGCGCGCGGGGGCCGCGCTGGCCGCCGTACTGACATGGGCGGGGCTGCTCGCGGGCTGCTCCGCGAACGGCACGGGACCGCTGGGCACGGGCGGGGCACGGGGGGAGTCCCCGGCCCCCGAGGACGTCATCCGGGTGACCCCCGACGACGGGAGCAGGGCCGTACGCCCGGACGAGCGGCTGCGGATCCGGCTGCCCGGCGGGCGGCTGGAGAAGGTGACCGTGGTCCGGGAGCAGGACGCGCGGGCGGCGCCGGTCCCCGGGCGGATCAGCGCCGACGGGCTGACCTGGCGGCCCGAGGAGGAACGGCTGGCGCTCGCCGCCCGGTACACCGTGGACGTGGTCGCGCGGGACGACCGGGGCCGCCGCTCGGCCCGGCACACCACCTTCACCACCTACGTCCCCGGCGAACGGTTCATCGCCTACGCCACCCCGGAGAACCGCTCCACCGTCGGCACCGGGATGATCGTCTCGCTCTCCTTCAGCCGGGAGATCACCGACCGCGCCGCCGTCGAGCGCGCCGTCCGGATCACCGCCCGGCCGCCCGTCGAGATCCGCCCGCACTGGTTCGGCAAGGACCGGCTGGACTTCCGGCCCGAGCGGTACTGGAAGCCCGGCACCGAGGTCACCGTCGGCCTGGACCTGCGGGACGTCGAGGGCGCCCGCGGCGTCTACGGCCTCCAGCAGAAGACGGTCTCCTTCACCGTCGGCCGCAGCCAGGTCTCCCTGGTCGACGCGGCCCGGCACATGATGGAGGTGCGGCGCGACGGGGCGCTGCTGGCCACCGTTCCCGTCACCGCGGGCGCCCCCAAACACCCCAGCTACAACGGCAAGATGGTGGTGATGGACATGCTGGAGGTGACCCGCATGAACAGCCGCACGGTCGGCTTCGGCGGCGAGTACGACATCCCCGACGTCCCGCACGCCATGAAGCTCACCGACTCCGGCACCTTCCTGCACGGCAACTACTGGGCGCCGGAAGCCCCCGGGCAGGTCAACGTCAGCCACGGCTGCATCGGCCTCCGGGACGTCAAGGGCGGCGGTTCGGACACCCCGGCGGGCTGGTTCTTCGACCGCAGCCTCGTCGGCGACGTCATCGAGATCGTGCACAGCAAGGACAAAACGGTCGCCCCGGACAACGGTCTCGGCGGCTGGAACATGGACTGGAAGGACTGGGTGGCGGGCAGCGCGGTGAAGTGACGGTCCGGTGAGGGGGGCGCCCGGTGGCCGGGGCGCAGGTCGGGGGGGAATCTGGGACGGAACGGTGACGTTCACCCCGCGCCCGGCGCGCATCCAGGCAGTTAATATGCGCGCACATAAGTGGTGGGGAGCGGGCCGGGTCATGCCTGGTCCGGCGAGGGGAGAACAACTTGAACATGCGGCCTGTACCGGGGGCGTCGGCCAGGAGGCGGCGGGGCCGTGGGGGACTGGCGGTCATAGCCGGGGCCCTGGTGCTGTCGCTCGCCGCGTGCGGCGGGGGCGGCGGCTCCGGGGCCGGTTCCGGCGAGGGGAAGGGCAAGGGGGGAGCGCGGGACGGGCAGTCCACGGCCGCGGTCAGCATCGCGCCCAAGCCCGGTGCCACCGGCGTGGACACCAGCGGCGCGCTCGAGGTCGGCGTCTCCGGGGGCAAGCTGACCGAGGTCACCGTCAAGGACGAGAAGGGCACCGAGGTCGAGGGCGCCGTCACCGGGGGCGGCGCGTCCTGGACGCCGTCGGCCCATCTGGCCGCCGGCACCAAGTACACGGTGCACGCGGTCGCCAAGGACTCCGAGGGCCGCGAGGCCGCCGAGGACTCCAGCTTCACCACGCTGACGCCGAAGAACACCTTCGTGGGCTACTTCACCCCCGAGGACGGCTCCACCGTCGGCGTCGGCATGCCGTTCTCCATACGCTTCACCCGGGGCATCACACACCCCGAGGCCGTCGAGAAGGCCGTGCGCATCAAGACCGAGCCCGCCGTGGACGTCGAGGGCCACTGGTTCGGCAACGACCGCCTGGACTTCCGCCCCGAGAAGTACTGGAAGGCCGGCACCAAGGTCACCGTCGACCTCGACCTGGACGGCGTCGAGGGCCGTGAGGGCGTCTACGGCAAGCAGCGCAAGACCGTGCGGTTCACCATCGGCCGCAACCAGGTCTCCGTGGTGGACGCCAAGAAGCACACGATGAAGGTCACCCAGGACGGCAAGGTCGTCAAGACCATCCCGGTCACCACCGGCAAGCCCGGCTACGACACCTGGAACGGCCAGATGGTCATGAGCGAGAAGCTCACCGTCACCCGCATGAACGGCGAGACCGTCGGCTACGGCGGCGAGTACGACATCAAGGACGTCCCGCACGCCATCCGGCTGACCACCTCCGGCACCTTCCTCCACGGCAACTACTGGGGCGGCGACGCCTTCGGCAACTACAACGCCAGCCACGGCTGCGTGGGCCTGCGCGACGTGCGCGGCGGCTACGACGGCTCCGTCCCGGCGGCCTGGTTCTTCAACCACTCGATGGTCGGCGACGTGGTGGTCGTCAAGAACAGCCACGACGCCACGGTGGCCCCGGACAACGGCCTCAACGGCTGGAACATGTCCTGGGCGGAATGGAAGAAGTGAGCCCGCGCTGACATCGTGACGGGCCCGGTGCTGTGACCTACGGCACCGGGCCCGTCCGCGTTAGTCACCGTTAACCTGAGCCCCATGACCGTCACTCTCGAAGTCGCCGAAGGCGTCGGCACCCTGCGGCTGGACCGGCCCCCGATGAACGCGCTGGACATCGCCACCCAGGACCGGCTGAAGGAACTGGCCGAGGAGGCCGGCCGCCGGGACGAGGTGCGCGCCGTGGTCCTCTACGGCGGCGAGCGGGTGTTCGCGGCCGGCGCGGACATCAAGGAGATGCAGGACATGGACCACGCCGGGATGATCCGGCGCGCCCGTGCCCTGCAGGACGCCTTCACCGCCGTGGCCCGCATCCCCAAGCCCGTCGTCGCGGCCGTCACCGGCTACGCGCTCGGCGGCGGCTGCGAACTGGCCCTGTGCGCCGACTACCGCATCGCCGCCGACAACGCCAGGCTCGGCCAGCCCGAGATCCTGCTCGGGCTGATCCCGGGCGCCGGCGGCACCCAGCGGCTGCCCCGGCTGATCGGCCCCTCCCGGGCCAAGGACCTCATCTTCACGGGCCGTCAGGTCAAGGCCGACGAGGCCCTGGCGATCGGCCTGGTGGACCGGGTCGTCCCGGCCGCCGAGGTGTACGAGCAGGCGCACGCCTGGGCCGCGCGGCTCGCCAAGGGCCCGGCCATCGCGCTGCGCGCGGCCAAGGAGGCCGTCGACACCGGACTGGAGACCGACCTCGACACCGGGCTCGCCGTGGAACGCAACTGGTTCGCGGGCCTGTTCGCCACCGAGGACCGGGAGCGGGGCATGCGCAGCTTCGTGGAAGAGGGACCGGGCAAGGCGAAGTTCGCCTGACGGCTGGGTGACACACGGCCGGCGGGCCGGTGCGTCCGCCCGCCGGCCGGTGCGTGCCGTGGGCAATTGACGCGTTGTCTTATTCCCGGGTCCCCCGTTGGGGCGGTTCGTGGGAGCCTTGGGGCAGCCGGGGAACCGCGTCGCCGAGGGAGTCCGACGCTTGCCGGAAACTGGGCCGTCGCCGCAGGTCAGGGTGGCTCTGCCGGACCTCGCCATGCCGGCGGCATATGCCGCCGGACAAGGCCGGAAGAAAGATGCCCGGGCGGGGTATTCCTCCGGAACGCCCCCGAAGACGGCTCGGGACGGCCATCATGGGGGCATGGCGGGGCTGGAGGGCAACGAACAGCCGCGGGGACACGGCCGTGCAGCCGCGGCACGCTGGTCGCCCGCGGTCGAGGACGAACAAGCGCTCAAAGCGCTCGAACTGTTCGGCGACCCGACGGAGGCGGAGATCCCGCTGCCCTCCCGCCCGGAATCCGCGGCCACCGCCCGCCGGCTCGCCCAGGTCGTGATCCTGCGCACCTGGCGGCTCGGCCCCAGACTCACCGAGGACGCCGTACTGCTGGTGTCGGAACTCGTCGGCAACGCCGTACGGCACACCGGCGCCCGCGTCTTCGGCCTGCGCATGCGGCGCCGCCCCGGCTGGATCCGGGTGGAGGTCCGCGACCCCTCGCGCGGCCTGCCCTGTCTGATGCCGGTGCAGGAGACGGACGTCAGCGGTCGCGGACTGTTCCTCGTGGACAAGCTCTCCGACCGGTGGGGCGTGGACCTGCTGCCGCGCGGCAAGACCACGTGGTTCGAGATGCGGGTCGCCGACCGGTAGACCCGGACCGGAGCCGACGGCGGGCCGCACGCCGGCGCCGCCCTGCCGGCCGTGTGGCCCTTCTGGTCGTGTGGCCCTTCTGGTCGTGTGGCCCTTCCGGTCGTGCTGCCGTTCCGGCTGTGTCGATTCCCCGGCTGTGTCACCGTCCCGGCTGTGTCGCCCTTGCGGCCGTGCTGCCTTGCGGCCGTGCTGTCTTCCGGCCGTGCTGTCTTCCGGCCGCGTTGCCTGCCGGCCGCGTTGCCTTCCGGCCGTTGGCCCTTCTGGCCGTTGGCCCTTCCGGTCGTGCTGCCGTCCCGGCCGTGTCGACTCCCCGGCTGTGTCGCCGTCCCGGCTGTGTCGCCGTCCCTGCCGTGTCGCCCTCCCGGCTGTGCTGCCCTCCCGGCTGTGCTGCCCTCCCGGCTGTGCTGCCCTTCCGGCCGTGCCGCCCTCCCGGTCGTGTCGTCCTTCCTGGCTGTGCTGCCCTTCCGGTCGTGTCGCCGTCCTGGCCGCGTCGCCGTCACGGCCGTGCCGCGCCCCAGTCGCGTCGCTACCGGCCCGGCCCCGCCGGCGTCTTCCGCCGGAGCAGCAGCTCCGCGCCCACCGGCCGGTACCCGGCCGCCTGGAAGACCCGCAGGCTGCGGGCGTTTCCCGGCGCGACCTGTGCCCACAGCGGCTCCCCGGCCAGCTGCCGGGCGGCGGTCACCAGCAGCCGCCCGAGCCCCCGGTGCCGGGCGCCGGCGTCCACCTCGACCGACACCTCCAGCCGCCCGGCGACCCCGCGTCCCATCACCAGTACTCCGCCGTCGGCCGTCCAGGCCCGCACCTCGTCCCGGCGCCGGCGGGCGTAGGCGATCCGGGGGTGCCCGGGATCCTCGACCTCCCGCAGCGCGCACGCCGGCTCACCCGGCAGCGGTTCGCCCACCAGCAGCGCGTCGACCGTCTCGGCCGTGCGCCCGGTCCGGTCCAGCAGGGCCGTCAGGAAGCGCGGGTTGAGCGACGCGGCGAGCGGATCGCAGTCCGCCGCGCGCAGCGCCTCCTCCACCCACCCCGGGTCCTCGTCGGTGAACACCACCGTGTGCGCGGTGAAGGACAGCACACCGGCGTCCCGGGGCGAGGGCTGCGCCACGACCGTCGTCCCCCCGTCGGCCGGCGGGAAGACGCCCGCCGCCGCCGCGTCGAGCACGTCCCGCAAGGTCTCCAACGCCCCGCCCCCTCTTGAGTCTCCACCCACTGGAAGGCACAGACTCCCAGCCATGAACGACGACGGCACCAGGCTGTTCACCATCGGCGACCTGGCCCGGGCCACCGGCCTCGGCGTGCGCACCATCCGCTACTGGTCCGACGAGGGCGTACTCGCCCCGGTCACCCGCTCGGCCGGCGGCTACCGACTCTACGACACCGCGAGCGCCGCCCGGCTGGAGCTGATCCGCACCCTGCGCGAACTGGGGCCCGGCCTGGGCGAGATCCGCACGGTGCCGGCCGGCGAGCGGACCGTGGCCCAGGTCGCGGCCACGCACGCCGTGGCCCGAACGGGCGCCGAGGCAGGGGAGACGACACTCGTGAACAAGCTCGCACGGCTGTCCGCCGCCGAACGACAGCGGATCACGGAGGAGTTCGTGGCGGAGACGCTGCACGGACTGGACACCGCGGACCCCGACGTCCGGGAGCGGATCCGGCGCACCGCCGTCCACCCGGCGGAGGACCCCACGCCCGAGGAGGTGGACGACCTGGGTGGAGCTGGCGGAGATGCTCCAGGACCCCGCGTTCCGGGCGCAGGTGCGCCGGGCCGTCGAGTTCAACGCGGCCGACCGGCGGCCCGGTGAGCCGCGCGGGCGGAGCCTGTGGTTCGCCAAGCGGCTCGTGGAGATTGGCGGCTCCCGCCCGTGAGCGCGGCATCGACCCCACGGACCCCGGCGCGGAGGAGGTGCTGGAGGAGCTGTTCGGCGACGCCGACCGGGCCGATGCGCTGGAGCGCATGACGGCGGGCTTCGCCGAGCGCGTGGCCCGCTACCGGGAACCGCTCGCCGTGGTGAACCGGCAGCCCGCCCCACCGCACGCCGAGGACTTCGCCTGGGTGGTCGCCGCACTCCGTGCTCGTGCGGGCCGTTAATCTGACCAGCGTTAGTACGCCAGTACGGCATGAGAAACACGAGCAAAAGGGGCGGATCGGTGGCGGACATCGAGGAAGCACGCAAGCAGTTCCAGCGGATCGACGCGGACGGTGACGGATTCATCACCGCCGCGGAGTTCAAGTCCGCCCTGGCACAGCAGGGTGACTGGAACGTCACCGACACGGTCGCGGAGGCCATCATCAAGTCCCGCGACCTCAACGGCGACAAGGTCCTGTCGTTCGACGAGTTCTGGTCCTACCTGAACAAGTGACCCCGTTGCGGCAGGGGGTGCCCCGCCCCGGGCGGACCGGGCACCCCCTTCGTCACACGGTCACCGCGTGCGCCGGATCCGCACGCTCCAGCGGCCCTCGTGCCGCCGGAGCGCCAGCGGGAGCCCGAAGCACGCGCCGACCCGGTCACCGGTGAGCACCGAGTCGACCGGACCCGAGGCCAGCACCCGGCCCGCGCGCAGCAGCACGGCGTGCGTGGTGCCCGCCGGCAACTCCTCCAGATGGTGCGTGACCAGCACCGTCGCCAGCTCCGGACGCTCCGCCCGCACCTTCTCCAGCGCCTCGAGCAGCCGTTCCCGGCCGGGCAGGTCCAGGCCGGTCGCCGGCTCGTCCAGGAGCAGCAGCCGCGGCTCGGGCATCAGTGCCCGCGCGATCAGCGTCCGGCCGCGCTGCCCCTGGGACAGCGTCGGCCACCGGGCGTCCCGCAGCGCGTCCAGCCCCAGCGTGGCCAGCAGCGCCTCGGCCCGCTCCAGCTGCTCCGGGGCGGGCCGCCACCGGGGGACCGGCTCGACGGAGTTCGTCGCCCCGGTCAGCACCACGTCCCGCACCCGCAGCGGCGAGGCCAGCGGATGGCGCGGGTCGACATGACCGATCAGCGCCCGCAGCCGACGCAGGTCCACCCGGCCCAGCCGGTGCCCGAGCACCTCCACCGTGCCCCGGGTCGGATGCACCACCGCGCCGAGCAGCCCGAGCAGCGTGGACTTGCCCGCGCCGTTCGCGCCGAGCAGCGCCCAGTGCTCACCGGACCGCACGGTCAGCGACACCTCCTGGAGCAGGGGCCGCCCGTCCCGGACGACATGGACGTCCTCGGCGCGCAGTACCTCCCTCACCGCACCGCCCGGTTCACCGCGGACAGCACCGCCCGCACCCCGGCCGACGGGCCCGTGCCCGCGCCCCAGGCCGTGACCCCGGCGACCCGGCACTTGGCGAAGGACGCCGTCGCGTCCTGGGCGAAGTCCAGGATCTCCACCGCGAGCCCGGCGCCGGCCAGCGCGTCGGCGAACGCCGTCGCCACACCGGCGCCCGTGCCCTCGTGGTCGCCGACGCGGTCGCCGGCCTCCAGGGTGCAGACGAAGCGGTGGACGCCGGGCGCCTCCTCGTGCGCGGACCAGGCGTGCAGCCGTACCGCCCCCTCGGTCAGGTAGACCGCCCGGAACAGCTCGTACAGCTCCTTGGGGGTGGCCTCCCGTCCGCTGTCGTCCGTCGCCTCCTGCACGATCCGCGCGAACTCCGGCCGCATGTCCGGCGGCAGGTCGATCCCCGCGTGCCGGTTCAGCAGATACGCCACTCCGCCCTTGCCGGACTGGGAGTTGACGCGGATCACCGCCTCGTAGGACCGCCCGAGGTCGGCCGGGTCGACCGGCAGGTACGGCACCTCCCACGGCGCCTCCCGCTCGCTCAGCCCCGCCTCGGCCGCCCGCCGGGCGTGGTGGGCCAGCCCCTTGCTGATCGCGTCCTGGTGGGTGCCGGAGAACGCGGTGTGGACCAGCTCGCCGGCGTACGGGTGCCGGGGGTGCACGGGGAGCCGGTTGCAGTGCTCCACCGTCTCCCGTACGGCGTCGATGTCGCCGAGGTCCACCATCGGGTCGACGCCCTGGGCGTAGAGGTTGAGGGCGAGGGTCACCAGGTCGACGTTGCCGGTGCGCTCGCCGTTGCCGAACAGGCAGCCCTCCACCCGCTGCGCCCCGGCCAGCACGGCGAGTTCGGCGCAGGCCACGCCCGTGCCGCGGTCGTTGTGCGGGTGGACGGAGAGGATGACGGACCGCCGCCGGGACAGGTTGCGGTGGATGTACTCGATCTGGTCGGCGTAGACGTTCGGGGTGGAGATCTCCACCGTGGCCGGCAGATTGTGGATCACCGGCCGGTCGGGGCTCGCGTCCCACAGCCCGGTGAGCCCGTCGCACAGTTCCAGCACGAAGTCGGGTTCGGTGAGGTTGAAGGTCTCGGGGGAGAACTGGAAGCGGACACCGGGCGTGTCACCGGCGCGTCGCGCCATGTGCCCGGCCGCCTCCCGCACGGTCCGCCACACCTCGGCCCGGCTCCGCCCGAGCACCACGTCCCGCCACACCGGCGAGGTCGCGATGTACAGGTGGACGACGGCCCGGGGCAGCCCGGCGATCGCGTCGAAGGTCCGGTCGATCAGGTCGGTGCGGGCGGGCGTGAACACCACGGGCGTCACGTCGTCCGGCACGGCGCCGTCGCGCACGAGGTGCCGGACGAAGTCGAAGTCCGTGCGGCTGGCGGAGGGGTAGCCGACCTCGATCTCCTTGAAGCCGGTCGCCACCAGCAGATCGAAGAAGCGGCGCTTGCGGGGCGTGTCCATCGGCTCGGCGAGCGCCTGGTTGCCGTCGCGCAGGTCGACGGGGACCCACAGCGGGGCGCGCTCGACGCGGGCGGAGGGCCAGCGGCGGTCGCCGGCCGGGACGCGCACGCGGTCCTGGTAGGGGCGGTAGCGGTGGTACGGCATGCGGCTGGGCCGCTGCGGGTTCCAGACGGGTGGGGCGGTGGTCATCGTCGGCTGTGGCCTTCGGCTCGGTCGGACGGTGACCGGCGGCACGGAGCCCCGCGGCGGGGCGCCGGTCGCGTCAGACCCCGCCGCGGCAGCCGAGAAGAAGCAGACCGCGGATCATGCGGGGTACGCTAGCGACTCCTCAGCTCCTCAGACAAGTGAGAATCGTTGCGCAAGCCCCCTGCCTCCCGGACAAGTTGGTGACGTCGATGCCGCTCGGTGCCCTCCGCCCCAGCCCGCTGGTCGAACAGGCCGCGCAGCGCCTGCGCGAACAGATCGCGGCCGGACACTGGCCGGTCGGCGGCAAGCTGCCCGGCGAGACCACGCTGGCCAGGGAGCTGGGGGTGGGCCGCTCCACGGTCCGCGAGGCCCTGCGCGCCCTCGCCGGCGCCGGCCTGGTCCGGCCCCGGCACGGCGCCGGGGTCTTCGTCACCGCCACCGAGCCCGTCGCCGACTGGCCCGCACGGCTGCGCCGGGCCGCGGTCACCGACGTCTACGAGGTCCGCATGGGCGTCGAGGTCCAGGCCGCGCGGCTCGCCGCGCGCCGCCGCACCCCCGAGGACATCACGGCACTGCGGGCCGTGCTGGAGGGCCGCCGCAGGGCCGTCACCGCCGATGACGCGGCCTTCGTGGAGGCCGACATCGCCCTGCACGCGGCCGTGGTCGACGCCGCCCACAACCCGGTGCTGACCGACCTGTTCGCCGAGTTCGTCCCCGTCCTGCGCGAGGGCCTGATCAGCCTCCTGGACCTCACCCGCCTGCGCGAAGCCGACCCCGGCACCGGGGACCACACCCACACGGGACTGATCGAGGCCGTCATCGCCGCCGACCCGGAGACGGCGGCGAGCACCCTGCACGCCGAACTGGAGTCGACCCTGGGGCTGCTGCGGGCGGGGAGCGAGGGGGCGACGCCGGCGCCCTGACGATCGTCGGGGCCGCCCGCCGGCTCATCCCGCCGCAGCCGCCCTGCGGTGCCGGCCCGGAGGCGTCCCGAACTCGCGTTTGAACGCCTTGGCGAAGGCGAACTCCGAGGTGTAGCCGGTGCGTTCGGCGATCTCCCGGAGGGAGAGGTCGTCGTGGCGGAGCAGCCGGTCCGCCGTGGTCATCCGCCACCAGGGCTGGCTGTCCGAGCGCCCAGCCGAACTGCCGACGCGCTGGCCGCTGACCGTCCACGGCTACAACAACCTCACCCTCACCGGCTCCCCGGAGGGCCGCCGCCGTGCCTCCCACTACCTCGCGGCGGGCCTGGCCGACGGCACGCTGCGCCCGGTGGTCGGCGAGGTCTTCGACGGCCTGGACCGGATGGCGGACGCCCACCGGCTGATGGAGTCCAACACGCACACGGGCAAGATCGTCGTACGGGTCTGAGGGCACCCGGCACACGGCCCGCTCACCCGTCCGGCGCGGGACCGGAATAGGCCGACGGCCCGCGTGGTTCACCCGGACGGCAGAAGCATGCACGCGCATGAATTATCCGGAAGGTCGGCCATGAAGATCGGCATCATCGGCGCGGGAAACATCGGCGGCAACCTCACCCGGCGGCTCACCGCCCTCGGCCACGACGTCTCCGTCGCCAACTCGCGCGGCCCCGAGACCCTGAAGGACCTGGCGGCGGAGACCGGCGCCACCCCGGTGCGCGCCGAGGAGGCGGCCGAGGGCGCCGAGGTCGTCGTCGTCACCGTCCCGCTCAAGGCGGTCCCGGACCTCCCCGCCGGCCTGCTCGACGGGGCGGCCGAGGGAGCCGCGGTGATCGACACCAACAACTACTACCCCAAGCAGCGCGACGGCCGGATCGACGCCATCGAGGACGACGGCCTGACCGAGAGCCGCTGGGTCGAGCGGCACCTCGGCCGCCCCGTGATCAAGGCGTTCAACGGCACCTACGCCCAGGACATCCTCGACCGCCCGCTGCCCGCCGGCCACCCCGACCGGATGGCGCTCCCCGTCGCCGGGGACGACGAGGCCGCCAAGGCGAAGGTGCGCGCCCTGATCGACGAACTCGGCTTCGACACGGTCGACGCCGGCGGCATCGACGACTCCTGGCGCCAGCAGCCCGACACCCCGGTCTACGGCCTGCGGGCCGGCGCGGACGCGGTACGGGCGGCCCTGTCGGAGGCGTCCGCGCAGCGCCCGGCGGACTTCCGGTACTGACAAGCCCGCCGCCCGGCCCTCAGGGCGTGGCCCAGTCGCGCAGGTCGTCCTTCTCCGCGAAACGGGCCACGTTCTTGTCGTGGGGCTCGCTGGTGTACTGGTGGAACCGCCACTTGGCCTTGACGCGGGGCTTGCCCGCGGTGACGTAGTCGGCGATCCACAGCCCGTCCCCGGCGTAGGACGTGGTGTCGATGTTCAGCCAGAAGTGGCGGTTGCAGTAGAGCACGACCCGGTTGTCCGGCCGCAGCTCCTTGAGCCTGCGGATGAAGCGGTCCTTCTCCGCGTTGCTCGCGTGCGTCCCCTCGCCGGTGTTCTCCCAGTCGACGGCGAGGACGTCGCCGGGCCGGTCCGGGGCGTGGCGCAGGAAGTAATCGGCCTGGGCGCTGAGATGGCCCGGCCACAGGAAGTGGTAGAAGCCGACGACCAGGCCCGCGTCGCGCCCGCGCTTGGTCTGGGCCGCGAGTCTGGGGTTGACGTACGAACGGCCCTCCGTCGCCTTGATGAAGACGAAGGAGAGGCCGTCCGTGGCGTAGGAGGAGGACTGGAAGGCGCTGACGTCGATGCCATGGAGCATGCAGGGGTTGTGCCCTGTGCGTCCGTGGCCGGAACCTTCGGTCCGGAGCCGGAACGTGGCGTGCCGGACCCGTCCGGCCCCGTGCCCGCCTTGTTGTTGGAGCCCACCTCCATCTCCGCCTTGACGACGGCCGGCGGACGGCCGGGGCGGAGTCGGTTCCAGACGGCCATGTCGTCCAGGTGGTCCAGACAGCTGCCGAGGTCGTGGTTACGGCTCTTGCCGTACAGCTCACTCGGTGTCCTGGCGGCCTCGCAGTCGTTGTCGTTGCCCGGCGCGGGGCGGATCGATCATCGCGCGGTAGCCCCCGGGGGAACAGCGGCCCGCGTGCCGGACGAACGCCACCACAGACTCGCCGTCCCGTCGGCCCCCACGGTGGCCACCAGCCGGGCGTCCGGGCTGAAGGCGAGCGCGGTGACACGCTCGGCCGCGTCACCGAACGGGCCGCCCAGCGGGCGCGGTTCGGCCCGGTCGGCGACGTCCCACAGCCGCACGGTCCGCGTCGCGTCCACGGTGGCCAGCAGCCGGGCGTCGGGACTGAAGGCGAGCGCGGTCGTCCGCTCCCCGGTACCGCCGAAGGAGGGACCCGCGGCCTCGGGGTGCCGGGGATCCGACACGTCCCACAGCCGCACCGACCCCTCGGCACCGGCGACGGCGAGGGTGTGGCCGTCGGAGGAGAACTGGGCGGCCGCGACCGCCTGGTGAAACCGGCTCAGGGTGGTCAGCCGCGGCGGCCGCCCCCGGTCGAGGCGCAGTTCGGCCAGCCGGGACGAGCCGGTCGCGCCCGAGTCGGCGAAGAGGACCCGGTCCCGGCCCGCCGCCACCGCCTTCACCTCCCTCAGGGCGCCGTCCAGGGACCACCGGGTCGCCCCGGAGCCGACGGCGAGCGCGCGTGCGTCCGGCCCCCCGGCCGCCACCAGCGTGCGGCCGTCCGGACTCGTCGTCACGGCCTCCACCCGGCGCACGCCCCCGGCGACGGGGACCCGCGCCGGGTGTCCGGGATCCGACAGGTCCCAGGTGCGGGCCGCGGACCGGGTGACCGTCACCAGCAGCCGGCCGTCCGGGGTGAAGGCCAGCGCCTCGGCCCGGCCGCGCGGACCGAGCCGCCCCGCGGCGGTCAGCCGCCAGTGTTCCGGGGCGGGCGCCCGGACCTGCCCCGGCCCTCCGTGCCAGGGACCGGGCAGCACCTCCTGCACCGCCGCGGCCGTCAGACACGTCAGGACGATCAGCCAGGTGGTGAGCAGCCCCGGCAGCCACCGCCCCCGGGCCGCCGGCCGGTACCGCGCCCGCGCCCGCGCGGCAGCCGCGGCGGGCGGCACCGGGCGCGCCCCCAGGGCCGCGCTCAGCCGGGTGCCGGGGCGCGCGTGCGCCGCCGGCGGCGGGTCGGCAGGGCGGACGGCCAGCGCCAGCACCAGACGGCCGAGCGCGCTGTCAGCTCGCAGCACTGGACCCCCTCGGCTGCGACAGCGCCTCTTCCGCGTCCGCGCCGGCCTGCCGGGCGGTGGGCAGCGGGGGCTCGGGCTGCTGGCCCGCGCCCGCGCCGGTGATCGGGATCGCCTGGAAGAACTTCGCGACGACCAGCGGGGTGGTCACCCCCACGGCGAACGCGGCGGTCGCGTTCGGCAGCTGACCGGAATTGCCCAGCGCGGCGGTGAGCCCGAACCCGGCGAACAGCCGCAGCCCGATGGCCACCAGCATCACCGGCCGGTCGGCGCGAGTGCGCCAGGGCCAGCGCCAGCGGCTGCGCGGACCCGTCGGACGCATCAGCGCCGAGAGGTTGAGCGCCTCGGCCACACTGCTGCCGAGCAGCCCCCACAGCGCGGGGTACAGGTCGATCACGTCACCGATGGTAGCCCTCGGTGACGTAAAAAAAGCTATGTGTGACGGCGTGGTCGAAAATCGTACCGGTTCAGCACTCGATGATGTTCACCGCCAGCCCGCCCCGCGCCGTCTCCTTGTACTTCACGCTCATGTCGGCGCCGGTGTCCTTCATGGTCTTGATGACCTTGTCGAGGGAGACCTTGTGGGAGCCGTCGCCGCGCATCGCCATCTTCGCGGCCGTGACCGCCTTCACCGCGGCCATGCCGTTGCGCTCGATGCACGGGATCTGCACCAGGCCGCCGACCGGGTCGCAGGTCAGGCCGAGGTTGTGCTCCATGCCGATCTCGGCCGCGTTCTCCACCTGCTCGGGGGAGCCGCCGAGCACCTCGGCGAGCGCGCCCGCGGCCATGGAGCAGGCGGAGCCCACCTCGCCCTGGCAGCCGACCTCGGCGCCGGAGATGGAGGCGTTCTCCTTGAACAGCATGCCGATCGCGCCGGCGGCGAGGAGGAAGCGGACCACGCCGTCCTCGTCCGCGCCCGGCACGAAGTTGATGTAGTAATGCAGGACCGCCGGGATGATGCCGGCCGCGCCGTTCGTGGGGGCGGTCACCACCCGGCCGCCGGCCGCGTTCTCCTCGTTGACCGCCATGGCGTAGAGCGTGATCCACTCCATGGCGTGCGCCAGCGGGTCGCCCTCGGCGCGCAGCTGGCGGGCCGAGACCGCCGCGCGGCGGCGCACCTTCAGCCCGCCGGGCAGGATGCCCTCCCGGGACATGCCCCGCCCCACGCACTCGCGCATCACCCGCCAGATCTCCAGCAGTCCGGCGCGGATCTCCTCCTCGGTGCGCCAGGCCCGCTCGTTCTCCAGCATCAGCGAGGAGATCGACAGGCCCGTCTCCTTCGTCAGGCGCAGCAGCTCGTCGCCCGTGCGGAACGGGTACTTCAGGACCGTGTCGTCCAGCACGATCCGGTCCGCGCCCACCGCGTCCTCGTCCACCACGAAGCCGCCGCCGACCGAGTAGTACGTCTTCGACAGCACCTCGGCGCCCGAGGCGTCGTACGCCCACAGGGTCATGCCGTTCGCGTGGTAGGGCAATGCCTTGCGGCGGTGCAGGACCAGGTCGTCGTCGCAGGAGAAGGGGATCTCGTGCTCGCCGAGCAGCGCGATGCGGTTCGCCTGCCGGATCCTCTCCACCCGCTCGTCGGCCGTCTCCACGTCCACCGTGCGCGGCGAGGCGCCCTCCAGGCCGAGCAGCACCGCCCTCGGGGTGCCGTGGCCGTGACCGGTCGCGCCGAGCGAGCCGTACAGCTCGCAGCGCAGGGAGGCGACGGAGCCGAGCAGGCCCTCGTTGCGCAGCCGGCGGGCGAACATGCGCGCCGCGCGCATCGGGCCGACCGTGTGGGAGCTGGACGGGCCGATGCCGATCGAGAACAGGTCGAAGACCGAGATGGCCACGGAGGACTCCTCAAGACGGGGTGGTGCAAAAAGGGCGGTACAGGGGCGCGGGCACCGCGCACGCCGGTACTACCAGTGTGCGCGGTGCCCCGCGAAAGGTGACTTACTTGTTCAGACCCGGGTACAGCGGGTGCTTGTCGGCGAGCGCCTTGACGCGTGCCTTGAGCGCCTCGGCGTCGTAGGACGGCTTCAGTGTCTCGGCGATCACGTCGGCGACCTCGGCGAAGTCCTCGGCCGTGAAGCCGCGGGTGGCGAGCGCCGGGGTGCCGATGCGCAGCCCCGAGGTGACCATCGGCGGGCGCGGGTCGTTCGGGACGGCGTTGCGGTTGACCGTGATGCCGACCTCGTGCAGCCGGTCCTCGGCCTGCTGCCCGTCCAGCTCGCTCGCGCGCAGGTCCACCAGGATCAGGTGCACGTCCGTGCCGCCGGACAGCACGTTCACCCCGGCCTCGCGCGCGTCGGCGGCGGTCAGCCGCTCGGCGAGGATGCGGGCGCCCTCCACCGTGCGGCGCTGGCGCTCCTTGAAGTCCTCGCCCGCCGCGACCTTGAAGGACACGGCCTTGGCCGCGATCACGTGCTCCAGCGGACCGCCCTGGAAGCCCGGGAAGACGGAGGAGTTCAGCTTCTTCGCGAAGTCCTTCCTGGCGAGGATGATGCCGCCGCGCGGACCGCCGAGCGTCTTGTGGGTCGTGGAGGTGACCACGTCGGCGTGCTCGACCGGGTTCGGGTGCAGCCCCGCGGCGACCAGTCCGGCGAAGTGCGCCATGTCGACCCACAGGTACGCGCCGGTCTCGTCGGCGATCCGGCGGAACTCCGCGAAGTCCAGCTGCCGCGGGTACGCCGACCAGCCCGCGATGATCACCTTGGGGCGGTGCTCCTTGGCGAGCTTCTCCACCTCGGCCATGTCGACCAGGCCGGTCTCGGCGTCCACGTGGTAGGCGACCACGTCGAACTGCTTGCCGGAGAAGTTCAGCCGCATGCCGTGGGTCAGGTGGCCGCCGTGCGCCAGGTCCAGGCCGAGGATGGTGTCCCCGGGCTGGGCCAGCGCGAACAGGGCCGCCTGGTTCGCGGAGGCGCCGGAGTGGGGCTGCACGTTGGCGTACTCGGCGCCGAACAGCTCCTTGACCCGGTCGATGGCGATCTGCTCGGCCACGTCGACGTGCTCGCAGCCGCCGTAGTAGCGGCGGCCCGGGTAGCCCTCGGCGTACTTGTTGGTGAGGACCGAGCCCTGCGCCTCCATGACCGCGAGCGGCGCGAAGTTCTCGGAGGCGATCATCTCCAGCGTCGACTGCTGGCGGTTCAGCTCGGCGTCGACCGCGGCGGCGATCTCCGGGTCCAGTTCGTGCAGGGGCGTGTTCAGGACAGTCATGGCGCTACGACTCCTCAGCCGGCGGTGAAGGCGGTGTACTCGTCCGCGGAGAGCAGCTCGGCCGGCTCCTCCGTGACGCGGACCTTGAACAGCCAGCCGCCCTCGAAGGGGGCCGAGTTCACCAGCGAGGGGTCGTTGACGACGTCCTCGTTCACCTCGGTGACCTCACCGGTGACCGGCGAGTACAGGTCGGAGACCGACTTCGTCGACTCCAGCTCGCCGCAGGACTCGCCCGCGGACACCGTGGAGCCGACCTCGGGGAGGTCGACGAAGACGACATCGCCGAGCGCGTTGGCCGCGTGCTCCGTGATGCCGACCGTCGAGACGCCGCCCTCGGCGTCCGACAGCCACTCGTGCTCCTTGCTGTAGCGCAGCTGCTGGGGGTTGCTCATGGCCTGAATTCTCCTGTACGCGCGGGAGTGATGGTGACGGGGGGACTGGGGAAACCGCTGGTGAGCGGGCGAATGTGCGCAGGGTCACGCGCCGCCGCGCGGCCGGGGGCCCCGGGCGGGCGCGGGCGCGCCCGGCGGCTACTTCTGGCGCTTGTAGAACGGCAGGGCCACGACCTCGTACGGCTCGTGGGTGCCCCGGATGTCGACGCCGACGCCCGGCGTGCCCGGCGCCGCGTGCGCCGCGTCGACGTAGGCCATGGCGATCGGCTTGCCCAGGGTGGGGGAGGGGGCGCCGGAGGTGACCTCGCCGATCACCTCGCCGCCCGCGACCACGGCGTACCCGGCGCGCGGCACCCGGCGGCCCTCGGCGACCAGCCCGACCAGGACCCGGGGCGGGTTCTGCCCGGCCCGGGCGGCGGCCTCGGCCAGCGCCTCGCGGCCCACGAAGTCGCCCTCCTTCTCGAACTTGACCACGCGGCCCAGCCCGGCGTCGAAGGGGGTCAGGGAGGTGGTCAGCTCGTGCCCGTACAGCGGCATGCCCGCCTCCAGGCGCAGCGTGTCCCGGCAGGACAGCCCGCACGGGACCAGACCGACGCCCTCGCCGGCCTCGGTCAGCGCCTGCCACAGGCCGACGGCGTGCTCCGGCTTCACGAACAGCTCGAAGCCGTCCTCGCCGGTGTACCCCGTACGGGCGATCAGCGCCGGGACGCCGGCGACCGTGCCGGGCAGCCCGGCGTAGTACTTCAGGCCGTCCAGGTCGGCGTCGGTCAGGGACTTCAGGATGCCGGGGGACTCGGGGCCCTGCACCGCGATCAGCGCGTAGGCGTCCCGGTCGTCGCGGACCTCGGCGGCGAACCCGGCCGCCCGCTCGGTGAGCGCGTCCAGCACCACCTGGGCGTTGGAGGCGTTGGCCACGACCATGTACTCGGTCTCCGCCAGCCGGTAGACGATCAGGTCGTCCAGGATGCCGCCGTCGGCCCGGCAGATCATGGTGTAGCGGGCGCGGCCCACACCGACGGAGGCGATGTTGCCGACCAGGGCGTGGTTCAGGAAGGCGGCGGCCTCGGCGCCGGTCACGGTGATCTCGCCCATGTGGGAGAGGTCGAACAGGCCGGCCCGGGTGCGCACGGCGGTGTGCTCGTCGCGCTCGGAGCCGTAGCGCAGGGGCATGTCCCAGCCGGCGAAGTCGGTCATCGTGGCGCCCAGCGAGCGGTGCACGGCGTCGAGCGCGGTATGGCGGAGTTCGGTACTGCTCATCGGTCGGTCGTCTCCCAGGGCACAAGGACGGGGCGAGGAACGTTCCTCCCCATCTGTCATCGGAACCTGAGAGGTTCGCCGCCACCGCCACGGGGACGATCACGGCTTGCACCTTGGGTGGAGCCGCCGTCGCCGGCGGCCCGCTTTTCAGATGTGCCTCGCCCGCGCGGTAACGGGGCCTGAGAGATTCAAGGGAGGGACTTGCTCCTTCGGCGCCCCAGGCGGCCCCGAGGGGGCCCGGGAACTCTCCCGCGCGGATTCAAACGGCCGGTATGCAGTTGGCGGCCTCATCATTGCACGCCACACCCCGGCCATCCAGAGCGCGCCGCCTGTGACCGACCTGTGGCCGTACGCACACGTACCGCCGACCGTTTCCCATTACCTTTCCTTTACACAGAACGGGCATGGGATTGACCGAGCCCCTGGGGAGGACGATCACGGTGAACAGGACATCGGCCTACGCCGCCCACACCGGTCTGGTGGTTCCGGGACCATCCGCCGCGGCGGCCCGGGAACGCCGCGCGGAGCGCCCCGCGCCGGTCGTCCGCGATCTGCGCGACCGGGCCGGCCGCAGCCCGCACGTCCTGCTCTTCGGCCCCCGCGACCTGGTGGTGATCACCGGGCTGCCGGGCAGCGGCAAGTCCACCCTGATGCACCGCGCGGTCGCCGGCCGCCGCGTCGACTCCCAGGACACCCGGGACCGCTTCCAGGCCCGCGTCCCCGGCTTACTGCCGTACGCGCTCTACCGCCCCCTGGTCCGCCTCGCGCACTACGCCGGGCTGCGCCGGGCGCTGCGCACCGGCGAGGGGCTGGTCGTGCACGACTGCGGTACCCAGCCGTGGGTGCGCGCCTGGCTGGCCCGCGCGGCCCGGCGCCGGGGCGGCACCCTGCACCTGCTGCTGCTCGACGTGGACCCCGAGACGGCCCGCCGGGGCCAGCGCGAGCGCGGCCGGGGCGTCTCCCGCTACGCCTTCCGCCGCCACCGCCGCGCCACGGCCCGGCTGCTGCGCGCGGTGGAGAAGGGGGAGCTGCCCGCCGGGTGCGGCGCGGCGGTGCTGCTGGACCGGGACGCGGCGGACGTCCTCGCCCGCGTCGGCTTCACTCGGTGAGGGGCTGTCAGTGCCACCCGCTAGCCTTCATGGTCACAGCAGTGGTTCCCAGCAGGCGGTAGGCACATGGACTTCCCGGCGGACTTTCCCGCGGACTTCCCGGCACCGGCGCACCCGCACCCGCACGGCGGTTGGCCCGGCAACGAGCTGGAGGAGGTGTTGTCGGCCTCCCTCGGCATCCCCGCGGCGGGCGGCCGGATCGTCGAGGTCGTCGGCCGCAGCCTCCTGTGGATCCCGCTGCCGGGCGGCGGGAGCCCGGACAGCGGCCCGCTGGACCTGCCGACGCTGGACATCGGCGGCCAGACCTACGTCCCGGTGTTCAGCTCCGAGGAACAGCTGCGCCAGGTGGCCGGCTCCCACATGGCGTACACCATCGCCCCGGCGGTGGAGTTCGCCCGCGGTCTGCCCCCGCAGGTGGGCATCGTCGTCAACCCCGAGGGCGTGGTCGGCATACCGCTGCCGCCCGAGGCGGTGGCCGAGCTGTGCCGGGTGGGCCGCACCCCGCTCGACGGCCCGGGCACCGGCGGCCGGGTCCGCCTCTTCGAGCCCGACTGGCAGGACGACCCGGTCGACTTCCTCGCCGCCGCCTCCGCCGAGTTCACCGGGACCGGCGTGGTCCTCACCGCCCGCCGCTGCCTGGCCGCCGTCGAGACGGCCGACCCGGCGCTGTTCGTCGGCGTCGAACTCTCCCGGTGGGAAGGCGACCTGCGCGCCCTCCCTCTCCAGGCCCTCGGCAGGGCCCTGGCCGAGGTCCCGGTCAAGTGGCCGGTCAACCTGGTCCTCCTGGACGTGACGGACGACCCGGTGGCCACCTGGCTGAAGACGAACGTCCGCCCCTTCTACCAATACGGCCCCTGAACGCGCCCCCGAGGGGACGCGGGGCCGTGTCCGATATGCGGCTCCGCCGCGGGGCGCGGGGAACCCTCCACGCACCCGCACACGCGATCGAACCGAAGGCCCCGGGCTGGTAGGCGCATAAGCTGTGCTCACACGCCGGGTCACAAGCAAAGAAGGGGCTCATCAGGTGAGCGCGAGCCACAGCGGCAGCGTCGAGCACATGCTGCGCCAGGTCACGCCCGGACGCTACGACGCCTACGAGGCATTGCTGCGCGCCCTCGCCACCCCCTCCTCCGGCCAGATCTTCATGCTCCTGTGGCACGGCCAGGCCGGCGCCCCGGACGCCCAGTACGGGAACATGGAGGTGGACGGCTTCCCCTACGCCCCCGGCGTGACCTCCGCCCAGGAACTGTCGGCCAGCGGCTGGAACCGTTCCTACGAGGTGGCCGACGGCCTGGACGTGGCCCGCACCCTCTACCCCGACCACTACGGCCTCTGGCTCAACCCGCACGCCCCGGGAGGCGGCGTCGGCATCCCCTGGCTGGACCTGCGCCGCATCGCCACCGGTCTGGACCGCCAGCCGGCCGGCCCGCTGCGCCTGTCCGAGCCCGGCATCGAGATCCCGCAGTTCTACGCCCTGCTCGCGCAGAACGCCCACCGCACCCCCGCGCTGCGCTCACTGCGCCGCGCCTGGGTGCAGCCCGCGCTCGGGGCGCCGTACCTCGCCATCGGCCTGGACGTGTACGACACCTCGCCCGCCGCGGTCGACTCGGTGCGGGCCATGATGCAGCAGTCCATCGGCGCGGTCCCGGAGGGCCTGCCGGTCTCGACGGTCGCCATGACCGACGCCCACGACCCGGTGGTGATGTGGATGCGGGCCAACGCGCGCCCCTTCTACGACCGCGAGGCGCACGCCCCGGTGCCACCGCAGTCCCCGCTCCAGGTGCCGGCCCCGCCGCAGACCCCGGCCGGCGGGTACGGCTATCCGCCCGCGCCCGGCGGCTACTGAGCAACCGCTTGCGGAGACGGCCTTGTTGACGCACACGCAGAATCCATCGGACCGGGACGCTTCTGCGCGCGTAGACATCGGCCGAACCTCCCGAACCGCGTAGATTCACCGTTCTGTCCCAACTGGCCCGCGTCCGGGGTCCGTTACCCACTGTTCGGATAACGGAATCCCCCGCACTGCATCACGGTTGCGCATACTTTCGCCGTCAGCTCTGGCGGGTGATCACAACCACGCTGAAGACTCGCGACTCAGACGCGAGGCCGAGGGCCTCGTGATCGATGGCAAGTCGACAAAGCCGCAATCCGCGGCAGGCGCAGGCCGGTCACCACCGGCGAGAGGGGTCGCTCACCGTGACCGCACCGATCGAGACCACCGGGGCGGCAGCCGAGGCGCAGCCGGAGGCTGTGCTGGAGGGTGCCGGTAAGGGGCAGATCGAGGGTCGTTCCCTGGGCCAGATCGCCTGGACCCGGTTCAAGAAGGACAAGGCCGCCGTCGCCGGTGGCGTCATCGTGATCCTGCTGATCCTCCTCGCCGTCCTCTCCCGTCCCCTCCAGGCCCTGTTCGGCCTCGACCCCAACGCCTTCCACCAGGACCTGATCACCCCGGACACCTCGCTGCCCACGGGCAGTTGGGGCGGCATGAGCGCGGACCACCCGCTCGGCGTGGACCCGAAGTTCGGCCGGGACATCGCCACCCGCATCCTCGAGGGCTCCTGGGTGTCGCTGGTGGTCGCGTTCGGCGCCACCATCCTGTCCAACGTCATCGGCGCGATCATGGGCGTCATCGCGGGCTACTACGGCGGGCGGGTGGACTCGATCATCAGCCGGCTGATGGACACCTTCCTCGCCTTCCCCCTCCTGCTCTTCGCGATCGCCATCTCCGCCACCCTCCAGGGCGGCGCCTTCGGTCTCAACGGACTGCCGCTGCACCTGAGCGTGCTCATCTTCGTCATCGGCTTCTTCAACTGGCCCTATCTGGGCCGGATCGTGCGCGGCCAGACCCTCGCCCTGCGCGAGCGCGAGTTCGTCGACGCGGCCCGGGGCATGGGCGCCAAGGCCCCCTACATCCTCTTCCGGGAACTGATGCCGAACCTGGTCGGCCCGATCATCGTCTACTCGACGCTGCTGATCCCGACCAACATCATCTTCGAGGCGTCGCTGAGCTTCCTCGGCGTCGGCATCCAGCCCCCGCAGGCGTCCTGGGGCGGCATGCTCCGCGAGGCGGTCACCTACTACCAGGTCGACCCCCAGTACATGATCGTCCCGGGCCTCGCCATCTTCGTCACCGTGCTGGCGTTCAACCTGCTCGGTGACGGTCTCCGCGACGCTCTCGACCCGCGCAGCCGCTGACGCCTGCCGCGAGAGCCCGACAAGTTTTCAATCAATGGAGGGGAAAGCGCCCATCATGCGAAGGTCAGCGCTGGCCGCTATCGCGGCCATCGGCTCCGCCAGCCTGCTTCTTGCGGGTTGCAGCAAGGCCGATGACAACACCAACGAGAACGGCACCAAGTCGGCCGGGGCCAACGCCGCGACCAAGGGCGTCGTGAACGCGTCGGACAAGAAGGGTGGCACGGTCACCTACGAGATGTCCGACGTCCCGGACTCCTTCGACCCGGGCAACACGTACTACGCGTACATGTACAACCTCAGCCGGCTGTACGCCCGTCCGCTGATGACCTTCAAGCCCGGTGCCGGCGACGAGGGCAACACCCTGGTCCCGGACCTCGCGGCGAGCAAGGGCCAGCCGAGCGACGGCGGCAAGACCTGGACGTACAAGCTGCGTGCGGGCCTGAAGTACGAGGACGGCACGCCGATCACCTCGAAGGACGTCAAGTACGCCGTCGAGCGCTCCAACTTCGCGCGTGACGTGCTCTCCCTCGGCCCGAACTACTTCCAGCAGTTCATGGCCGACGGCGACAAGTACAAGGGCCCGTACAAGGACAAGAACCCCAAGGGCCTGTCCTCCATCGAGACCCCGGACGACACCACGATCGTCTTCCACCTGAAGCAGGCCTTCCAGGAGTTCGACTACCTGGTCGCCACGCCGCAGACGGCCCCGGTGCCGCAGTCGAAGGACACCGGCGTCGACTACGTCAAGCACGTCCTGTCCTCCGGCTCGTACAAGTTCCAGAGCTACGAGGACGGCAAGCAGGCCGTGTTCGTGCGCAACGAGAACTGGGACCCGAAGACCGACCCGCTGCGCAAGCAGCTGCCGGACAAGATCGTCGTCAAGATGAAGGTCAACCCGGAGACCATCGACCAGGACGTCTCGGCCGGCAATGCCATCGAGCTGGTCGGCACCGGTGTCCAGGCCTCCACCCAGGCCGAGATCCTCACCGACCCCGCCAAGAAGGCCAACACGGACAACACCTACGGTGGCCGTCTCGTCTACCTGGCGATCAACAGCAAGCTGAAGCCGTTCGACAAGCCCGAGTGCCGCAAGGCCGTGCAGTACGCCATCGACAAGGTCTCGGTGCAGACCGCCGAGGGCGGGCCGGTCCGCGGTGAGATCGCCTCCACCGTCCTGCCCCCGGACATCCCGGGCTACGCCAAGGCCGACGTCTACGCCACCAAGGACAGCAAGGGCGACGTCGCCAAGGCCAAGGACCAGCTGAAGGCCTGCGGCGAGACCTCGATCTCCACCAACATCACGGCCCGTTCGGACCGTCCGCAGGAGATCGACGCCGCCACCGCGATCATCAACTCGCTGAAGAAGGTCGGCATCAACGCCAGCCTCAAGCAGTACCCGTCCGGCAAGTACTTCACGGACTACGCGGGCGTGCCGAAGTTCACGCAGAAGCAGAACGTCGGCCTGATGATGATGCAGTGGGGTGCCGACTGGCCCTCCGGCTACGGCTTCCTGCAGCAGATCCTGAACGGCAAGGCGATCAGCCAGTCCGGCAGCACCAACCTGTCGCAGTACGACAGCAAGGAAGTCAACGAGCTGCTGGGCAAGGCGATCGCCACCCAGGACACCGGCGAGCGCAACAGCCTCTACAGCCAGATCGACAAGAAGACCATGGACGACGCCGTCCTCGTCCCGCTGACCTACTTCAAGGTCCTGCTGGGCCGTCCGCAGAACTACACCAACCTGGTTTCCACGGCGGCCTTCAGCGGTCAGTACGACTACCTCAACATCGGCGTCGCGTCGAAGTAGCAGCCCCGGAAGGCAGGTGAAGGCATTGGTGTCCGCGGGCCCCCCGGCCCGCGGGCACCAGCGCCGGCCCCCGTGATCTCGTACATCCTCCGCCGGACGTTCGCGGCAGTGATCCTGCTGCTGGTCGTCTCCGCGGTCACCTTCGCCATCTTCTTCCTGCTGCCGCGACTCGCCGGCCAGACGGCGGACCAGCTGGCACAGCAGTACATCGGCAAGAGCCCGTCGAAGGCGGACATCGCCGCGGTCAAGCACAACCTCGGTCTGGACCAGCCCGTCTACGTCCAGTACTGGCACTTCATCAAGGGGATCGTGGCCGGCGCCACGTACGACCTCGGCCCGACCACGGTGCACTGCGACGCGCCGTGCTTCGGCTACTCCTTCAAGAACCACCAGGCGGTCTGGCCGGAGCTGACCTCCCGCATCCCGATCACGGCCTCGCTGGCCGTGGGCGCCGCCGTGCTGTGGCTCCTGTCCGGTGTGGTGGTCGGCGTGATCTCCGCGCTGAAGCCGCGCTCGTTCTTCGACCGCGCCTTCATGGGCGTCGCGCTCGCCGGCGTCTCGCTGCCCATGTTCTTCACGGGCAAGCTGGCGCAGCTGCTCTTCACCGTCCAGATCCCGATCTTCGGGCGCACCTACGTCCCGCTCACGGAGAACCCGGCGCAGTGGGCCAACACCCTTTTCCTGGCCTGGTGTTCGCTGGCCCTGCTGTACTCCGCCATCTACGCCCGGCTGACCCGCTCGGGGATGCTGGAGACGATGAACGAGGACTTCATCCGCACGGCCCGGTCCAAGGGCCTGGTCGAGCGCCGGGTGGTGGTCAAGCACGGACTGCGTTCCGCGCTCACCCCGATCATCACCGTCTTCGGCATGGACATCGGCCTGCTGCTCGGCGGTGCCGTGATCACCGAGTCGGTGTTCTCGCTGCACGGCATCGGCGAGTACGCGGTGCAGGGCATCACCGACAACGACCTGCCCAAGATCCTCGGCGTGACCCTGCTCGCCGCCTTCTTCGTCGTGATCGCAAATCTTGTGGTGGACGTGCTCTACGCCGCCGCCGACCCGCGGGTGAGGCTCTCGTGACCGAACTCTCCAAGACCGGTGCCGCGGTGGGCGAGCCCGCCCCCGCCAAGGCCCCCGAAGCCTTCCTGGAGGTCCGCGACCTCAAGGTGCACTTCCCGACCGACGACGGCCTGGTCAAGTCCGTCGACGGGGTCAGCTTCTCGCTGGAGAAGGGCAAGACCCTCGCCATCGTGGGCGAGTCCGGCTCCGGCAAGTCGGTGACCTCGCTGGCCATCATGGGCCTGCACCGGCTCGGCGCCCGCGGCAAGAACGTGCGGATGTCCGGCGAGATCTGGCTGAACGGCAAGGAACTGATCTCCTCCTCCCCGGACGAGGTGCGCAGGCTGCGCGGCCGGGAGATGGCGATGATCTTCCAGGACCCGCTGTCCGCGATGCACCCCTACTACAAGGTCGGCGACCAGATCGTCGAGGCCTACCGGGTGCACCACGACGTCAGCAAGAAGGTCGCCCGCACCCGGGCCATCGAGATGCTCGACCGGGTCGGCATCCCCGAGCCCGCCAAGCGCGTCGACGGCTACCCGCACGAGTTCTCCGGCGGTATGCGCCAGCGCGCCATGATCGCCATGGCCCTGGTGAACAACCCCGAGCTGCTCATCGCGGACGAGCCGACCACCGCCCTCGACGTGACCGTCCAGGCGCAGATCCTCGACCTGATCCGGGACCTCCAGAAGGAGTTCGGCTCCGCGGTCGTCATGATCACCCACGATCTCGGCGTGGTCGCCGAGATCGCCGACGAGATCCTGGTGATGTACGGCGGCCGGTGCGTGGAGCGCGGCCCGGCCGACGAGGTCTTCGAGCAGCCGCAGCACCCCTACACCTGGGGCCTGCTCGGCTCGATGCCCCGCATCGACCGCGAGACGTCCGAACGGCTCATCCCGGTCAAGGGCCAGCCGCCGAGCCTCATCAACGTCCCCTCGGGCTGCGCCTTCCACCCGCGCTGCCCGTACGCGGACATCCCCAAGGGGAATGTCACCCGCACGGTGCGCCCCGAGCTGGAGCAGGTGAGCACCGGGCACTGGTCCGCCTGTCACCTCCCGACCGAGGACCGCCAGCGGATCTGGACCGAAGAGATTGCGCCGAAGCTGTGAGTGAGACCAAGAAGACGGACGAGGCCGCGATCCCTCCGCAGACGCCGGCCTCCGAGGGCTCGGCGGACCGCGAGGTGCTGCTCAGGGTCGAGGGCCTGACCAAGCACTTCCCGATCAAGAAGGGCATCCTCCAGCGCCAGGTCGGCGCCGTGAAGGCCGTCGACGGCCTCGACTTCGAGGTGCGCAAGGGCGAGACCCTGGGCGTGGTCGGCGAGTCGGGCTGCGGCAAGTCGACCATGGGCCGGGTCATCACCCGCCTCCAGGACCCGACCGGCGGCAGGATCACCTTCGAGGGTCAGGACATCACGCGGCTCAGCGCCGGGCAGATGCGCCCGCTGCGCCGCGACATCCAGATGATCTTCCAGGACCCGTACGGCTCCCTGAACCCCCGCCACACCATCGGCTCGATCGTCTCGGCGCCCTTCCGGCTCCAGGGCGTGGAGCCGGAGGGCGGGGTCAAGAAGGAGGTCCAGCGGCTGCTGTCCCTGGTCGGCCTCAGCCCCGAGCACTACAACCGCTACCCGCACGAGTTCTCCGGCGGTCAGCGCCAGCGCATCGGCATCGCCCGCGCCCTCGCCCTGAAGCCGAAGCTGGTGGTGGCGGACGAGCCGGTCTCCGCGCTGGACGTGTCGATCCAGGCGCAGGTCGTCAACCTCATGGACGACCTCCAGCAGGAGCTGGGCCTGACCTATGTGATCATCGCCCACGACCTGTCGGTGGTCCGGCACGTGTCGGACCGGATCGCGGTGATGTACCTCGGCAAGATCGTGGAGCTGGCCGACCGCACCTCGCTGTACGAGGCGCCGATGCACCCGTACACCAAGGCGCTGATGTCGGCGGTGCCGGTGCCGGACACCAGGCGCCGGGGGCGGAAGAACGAGCGCATCCTGCTGCGCGGCGACGTCCCGTCCCCGATCGCCCCGCCCTCCGGCTGCCGGTTCCACACCCGCTGCTGGAAGGCGACGGAGATCTGCCGGACGACCGAGCCCCAGCTGATCGAGCTGAAGCCGGGCCAGCGGGTGGCCTGCCACCACCCGGAGAACTTCGCCGACCAGGCCCCGCAGGACACGGTCCTGCTGTCGGCGGCGAAGGCGGCGTCGGAACTGGTCCCGGACGCGGTCGTCTCCGACGGTCCGGCCGAGAAGGAGTCGGCGCCCGAGAAGGAGCCGGCGGGCGAGGAGAAGCCGGCCGACGCGAAGGCTTCGGTGACCGAGGCGAAGCCGCCGGTCGAGAAGGAGCCGGCCGCGAAGGGCACCGCCTCCGAAGCGGCCTCCGAGGCGACCGCCTCCGAAGACGCCTCGGAGGAAGCCCCCGGGGCGACCGCTTCCGAGACGGCCAAGGGTGCCGCGTCCGCCGAGGCCGTCGCCGAGGCCGCCGACACCGCGCCGGTTCCCGAGGCCGCCGAGGCCGCCGCGGCGACGGAGGCCTCCGGGGAGAAGACCGGCCCCGGCGCGAGGTCCACGCCGAAGACGACCGGCAAGACGACCCGGAGGACGGCGAAGAAGACGCCCGGCAAGCCCTCCACCGGGACCGGCCCCCAGGAGCCGTCCGGCACGTGACGCATGACGACTGGGCAAAGTCATGCACATGCCTGAACGGGAGAGTGCAGAGTCGTCCGTGCCCGACCACCGATCGGCACGCTCGAAAGGGACGACTCATGGCACTCTCCCGTTCGGCACGTCTGGGGGTCCTCGCCACCGCCGCGGCCTCCTTCCTCGCCATCGCCGCCGCCGCGCCCCCCACCCAGGGCGCCCCCGGCATCGGCGACCCCTACTTCCCGCACCTGGGCAACGGCGGCTACGACGCCCGCCACTACGACCTGGACGTGGCCTACGCCCCCGGCACCGGCCGCCTGGACGGCCGTACCACCCTCACCGCGCACGCCACCCAGACCCTCTCCTCCTTCGACCTCGACCTCCAGAAGCTGGAGATCACGAGGGTGGAGGTGGACGGCGGACGGGCGGCGTTCACCCGGGACGGCGACGAGGTCACCGTCACCCCGCGCCGGCCGCTCCCCAAGGGCCGCGACTTCACCGTCTCCGTCACCTACGGCGGCGTCCCCGAGGCCCTCGGCGGCCCCATCGTCTTCGGCTCCGACTACGGCTGGATGAAGACCCCCGACGGCGTCTTCGTCGCCTGCGAGCCCAACGCCGCCTCCACCTGGTTCCCGTCCAGCGACCACCCCGCCGACAAGGCCACCTACGACATCCGGATCAAGGCGCCGAAGGGCCTGACCGCCGTCTCCAACGGCCGGCTGGTGTCGGCGTACGACAAGGGCGGCTCGACGTACACCCACTGGCGGGAGTCCAGGCCGATGGCCACCTACCTGGCTACCGCCACCATCGGGAAGTTCGACGTGCGCACCGGCCGCACCCCCGGCGGCATCCCCGTCTACGTGGCCATCGACCCCGTGCTGAAGGACGCCAACACCGTCGACGTCTACGGGGTCACGGCCGCCGTCACCGACTACTGGTCGCAGGTCTTCGGGCCGTACCCCTTCGAGGAGACCGGCGCCATCGTCGACGACATGCCGGAGGCCGGGTTCTCGCTGGAGGTGCAGTCCAAGCCCGCCTACTCGGCGGTGCGCAGCGAGACGACGATCGTGCACGAGCTGGCCCACCAGTGGTTCGGCGACTCGGTGAGCGTGGCGCGCTGGAACGACATCTGGCTGAACGAGGGCTTCGCCACCTACGCCCAGTGGCTGTGGGCCGAGCACAAGGGCACCCGCTCCGCCCACGACTCCTTCCTCGCCGGATACGGCTCCCGGCCCGCCGACTCCGCCTTCTGGCAGGTCAGGCCCGGCGCCCCGGAGCGGGACACCATGTTCGCCTCCGCCGTCTACCAGCGCGGCGCGATGACCCTCCAGATGCTGCGCGAGCGGATCGGCGACCCGGCCTTCTTCCGGCTGCTGCCCGCGTGGACCTCGCTCCACCGGTACGGCAACGCCGGCACCGCCGACTTCATCCGGCTCGCCGAGCGCGTCAGCGGCCGGCAGCTGGACGACCTCTTCGACACCTGGCTGTTCACGACAGGGAAACCTGCCCTCTAGCCTGGCTTTGTAAGGTTCAGGCACTCCGGCAGGCGAGAATGTCAGGGTGCAGCTCCAGCAACTCTTCAGCCCCTCCGTCCAGCACACGCTCGAAGTGATCGGGATCTTCGTGTTCGCGATCTCCGGCGCCCTGCTGGCCGTCCGGAAGAACTTCGACGTGTTCGGCATCGCCGTGCTCGCCGAGGTCACCGCGCTGGGCGGCGGGCTGTTCCGCGACCTGGTCATCGGGGCCGTCCCCCCGGCGGCCTTCACGGACCTCGGCTACTTCGTCACCCCGCTGCTCGCCGCGCTCGTCGTCTTCTTCCTGCACCCGCACGTGGAGCGCATCCAGTCGGCGGTGCTCGTCTTCGACGCGGCCGGCCTCGGCCTGTTCTGCGTGAGCGGCACGACGAAGGCGTACAGCCACGGCCTCGGCCTGACCGCGTCGGCGACGCTCGGCCTGGCCACCGCTGTGGGCGGCGGTGTGCTGCGGGACGTGCTGGCCAACGAGGTGCCCTCGCTGCTGCGCTGGGACCGCGACCTGTACGCGGTCCCGGCGATCGTGGGCTCCGCGATGGTGGTGCTGTGCATCCGCTATGACGTGCTCTCCCCGCTCACCAGCGGGTTCGCGGCCCTCACGGCGTTCGTGCTGCGCCTGCTCGCGATGCGGTTCCACTGGCGAGCGCCTCGTGCGTGGAACCGGCGCTCGACGGTGACGGAGGAGTAGCGGCGCCGGCGACGGAGGTGTCCCGCCCCTTGGCGTGGCTCTGCCCCATCTGGAGGGTCAGCCAGCGGAAGACGGCGGGGAGCTGCGGACGCCACAGCGCCAGGGTGTGACCGCCCGCGCTGCGCGGCAGGAAGACCACGCGCACGGTGGTGGGCGCCTTGGCGGCGGACCGCAGGGCCATGCCCGCCTGGTAGCCGTCGCCGGGCTGGCCCGAGAGGTACAGCGCGACCGGCGGCGGTGCGGCCGCCCTCCGCAGCAGGGTGTAGGGGTTGTTCGCGGCGCGCAGGGCGGGGGTCTGGGCGGCGAGGGAGTCGCGTTCGGCGATCGGGTCGTTGTAGCCGGACATGCTCACCGCGGCCCGGTACCGGTCCGGGTGCGCCACGGCCAGCTTCACCGCGCAGTGCGCGCCCGCCGAGTAGCCGGCCACCGCCCAGCCGCGCGGGGCCGGCTCGGTGCGGAAGTTGTCCTTGACCATCTTCGGCACGTCGACGCTGAGCCAGCTGTCGGCGTTGACCTGGCCGGGAATGTTGGCGCAGCCGGTGTCCACGCCGGCCAGCAGGTTGGTGCGCGGGGCGACCAGGATGAACGGCGCCACCCGGCCGTCGCGCATCAGCGGCAGCAGCTGCTCGGGGGCGTGCAGCGCGCCGAACCAGGCCTTCGCCGAGCCGGGGTAGCCGGGCAGCAGCTCCACCACCGGGAACTTGTGGTGCCGGTAGGCCGGGTCGTCGTACTGCGGCGGCAGCCAGACGTAGACCTCGGCGTTCACTCCGGAGACCCGGCCCTCGAGCTGGGTGACGCGCACGGTGCCGGCCGCGTGCGTGCCGGTCCCGCCGGCGGTCCGGAAGGTCTGCCGGACCCGGGGCAGCCGTTCCACCGCGATGCCGCCGGTGCCGTCCCGGCCCAGGTCGGCGGCCTGCTGGACGTGGTCGCCGGTGCCGAGCAGGTCCGCCCAGTCGTCGTACAGGCTGTTCTGGTTGTTGACCAGTACGAACACCAGCGTGACGGCCGTGCCCTGGGCGAACAGCAGCATCAGGACGCGGGCGGCGGCCCGCAGCGGTCTGGGCCCGCCCATCCGTGACCAGAGCACGAGTGGCAGGATCAGGGCGACCACGGACAGCACGATGGTGGTGCAGAGGAACGGAGTCCCGGTGAGGCTCATGTCCCCCTAGAGGGAAATCCGGGGCGGGGGGTTGTGGACGGGTCCGGACATTTACCGGGAATCTGCCAGATCATCACCCGGGTGCAGGCCGTGTCGCCTTTCGGGAACAGGGAAAGCTACCGCTTAGTATTTGCGTGTTGTAGCGTTTCGCGCATGGCAGAAGCAGCTACCGCCCCCTCCCCGCGCGCCATGATCGGCGACAGCGAGTTCGACCGCGACACCGCGGTCACCCGGCGCGAGCCCGGCGTCTACGACATCGACCTCTCGGCCGGCTGGACCATCATCAGCGCCGTCAACGGCGGCTATCTGCTGGCCGTGCTCGGCCGGGCCCTCGCGGACACCCTCCCGCACCCGGACCCCTTCTCCGTCACCGCCCACTACCTGACCGCCTCCCGGCCCGGCCCGGCCGTCGTCCGCACCCAGACGGTCCGCACCGGCCGCACCCTCTCCACCGGCCAGGCCTCGCTCTTCCAGTACGACGACGAGGGCAACGAGGTCGAGCGCATCCGCGTCCTCGCCTCCTACGGCGACCTCGCCGCCCTCCCCGACGACGTCCGCACGACGGCCACCCCGCCCGCGATCCCCCCGCCGGAGCGGTGCTTCGGCCCCGAGGACGGCCCGGCCCCGATCGACGGCAGCAACGCCATCGCCGGCCGGCTGATGATCAAGCTGGACCCCGCCACCACCGGCTGGGCCCTCGGCACCCCCTCCGGCAAGGGCGAGATGCGGGCCTGGTTCGGCCTCGCCGACGGCCGCGACGCCGACCCGCTCTCGCTGCTCCTCGCCGTCGACGCCCTCCCGCCCACCGCCTTCGAGATGGGCCTCAAGGGCTGGGTGCCGACCGTGGAACTCACCGTCCACGTGCGCCGGCGCCCGGCCCCCGGTCCGCTGCGGGTGTCGATCACCACCCGCAACCTGGCCGGCGGCTTCCTGGAGGAGGACGCCGAGGTCTGGGACAGCGCGGACCGGCTGGTCGCGCAGTCCCGCCAGCTGGCCCGGGTCAGGCTCGGCTGAGCGGCTCGCGCCCCAGCCAGGCCGCCAGCCTCTCGTAGGCGCCGGCTCCCTCGGGGACCGGCACCGGCGCGTCGAAGGGACGGCCCTCCCGCGGCCCGCCGGGCAGGGCCTCCCGCGCGGTGGCGAGCGCGAACCCGGCCAGCTCCGCGTCGAGCGCCAGCGGCCGGCCGACCGCCTCGGACAGGTCCCAGGTGTGCGTCACGATCTCCATGACGTACGCCGACAGGGCGGCCCGCCCGGAGATCACGCCCCAGGGGACGGTCACCGACGACGCCATCCGCTCGTCGCTCTCCCAGGCGTCCAGGGCCCGTCGCCGGACCTCGTCGTAGGCCTGCGCCCAGCCGTCGTCGGGCACCTCGGGGGCGGTCATCGGCTCGCCCCGCCCGTCGCCGGTCTCGCCGACGAGGGAGATCCGGCGGGTGCCGCCGACGACATGCCCGAGCAGCGCGCGCACGTCGAACTCGGTACAGGGCGTGGGCGCGGTGAGCTGCTCGGGGCGCACGGTCTCGATGAGCCGGGCCGCCTGGGCGGTGGCGCGGGCGTACAGCGGGCGGGGATCGGTGGTCATGGCCGGCCTTCCTTCGTACGGGTGGTCCGGGGAGTACGTTCCCGCCGAAACCTGACACCCGCCGTCAGGTTTGCCGTCGCCGCCCGTCCGGCGGGAAGCTGGCGCGGTGAAGTCCGACCGGCTGCTGTCGATCCTGCTGCTCCTGCAGACCCGGGGCCGGGTCCCCGCGCCCGAACTCGCCGAGCGCCTGGAGGTGTCGGTGCGCACCGTCTACCGGGACGTCGAGGCGCTGTCGGCCGCCGGGGTCCCGGTCTACGCCGAGCGCGGCCGGCACGGCGGCATCGGGCTCCTCGCCGGTTTCCGCACCGATGTCACGGGGCTGACCGCGGACGAGTCCCGGGCCCTGTTCGTCCTGGCCGCGCAGGGCGCCCATGCCGCGCTCGGCCTGGACGCGGCCCTCGCCTCGGCCCTGCGCAAGGTCATGGCCGCGCTGCCGGCGCCGCACCGCCCCGCCGCCGAGGTGACCAGCCGCCGTGTCCTGGTCGACGCCACCCGCTGGATGAGCGGCCCCGAACGGACCGCCGACCTCGCGGCGCTCCAGGACGCGGTCTTCTCCGACCGGCGCCTGAGGCTGCGCTACCGGCACAGCGGGGAGCGGGAGGTGCGGACGTACACCGTGGATCCGTACGGCCTCGTGGCCAAGGCCGGGACCTGGTACCTGGTCGCCGACCGGCGCGGCCGGCCCCGGCTGTTTCGCGCCGACCGGGTGCGCTCGGCCCGCGCGCTGGAGCAGCCGGTACGGCGCCGGCCCGGGGTGGAGCTCCCCGACGTCTGGGAGGGGCTGCGGCGGCGGGTGGAGGAACGGGACGCCGAGGTGGAGGTCACCGTGCGGGTCCGGCGCGAACTGGCCGACATGTTCCGGCGGATGACGGCCGCCCGGCTGACGGCCCTCCCCGAAGACGACGGCGAGGGCGCCTGGGTCACCGCGCGGCTGGCCTACCCGGCCCTGCGGGCGGTACGCCAGCTCCTCGTGTTCTCCGACCGGGTGGAGGTCCTGGACCCGCCCGAGGCGCGTGCGGAACTGGTCGCGGGGGCGCGTGCGGTGCTGGACCTGTACGGGGCGGCGGGGGCGGCCGACGAGGGCTGAGCGGGTGGCGGCCGTCAGTCCAGCCAGTGGGTGCGGCCGAGGGTGATGAGCCGCAGCTGACGGGTGGCGAGCCGGGTCACCCGTTCCCGCTCCTCCTCGGGGGCCTCCAGTGCCTCCAGGAACAGCGAGGCGGTGATGAGCATCTGGTCGACATAGAGGTGCGCGAGCATCAAGAGGTCGTCGTCGCTCCAGCCCTCGGCCTCCCGGTCCCGCGCCAGCTCCGCGCCGACCTCCTCGGCGAACCGGTGCAACTGGGCCCGGATGGCCTCGCGCACGGGCTGTACGCCGCCGTGCCGTTCGCGGGCGATGAATCTGACGTGGGCGGGGTACTCGGCCACGTGACGGGCGATCAGTTCGACGGCGCGCGCGATGCGTTCCTCGCTGTCGCCCGTGGTGGACACCGTCGTCCGCACCATCGGATGCAGGCTGCCCAGCGCCTCGTCGACCAGGGCGACCCCGAGGTCGGCGGTCGAGCGGAAGTGCCGGTAGAAGGCGGTCGGGGCGACCCCGACCGCCCGGGTGACCTCGCGCAGGCCCAGGCTGCTCAGGCTCTGCTCCTCCAGCAGGGCGAGCGCCGCGTCGAGGAACGCCTGCCGGGTCTTCTGCTTCTGGGCCTGCCGGATGCCGAGGGTGTGACTCATGTCATCCAGTTAACAACTGTTCTCCGTAATGGGAAAGCCGCAGGAGGCGTTAGACTCGGATTCAGTGGACAACTGTTACTACAACTGTTCACCCAAACTTCACACGGCCGCACACGAGGCACCCCGGAGGGGGGATCCGATCCCATGCTGTTCCTCGTCGCCGCGCTCATGCTGCTCGGAGTGATGCTGGGCACCGTGGCCCACGCGCCGCTCGGCGTCAGCGCCGTCCTGGCCGCCGTCATCGCCGTCTGGCTCGGCGTCTTCGCACTGCGCGAACGCCACGGCCGCCGTCACACGTCGTCCGACTGACGGTCCGGGCACGTCGTCCGACCGGCGGCGGCCGTGCCGGATCACCGGCCGGTCCGCCGCACAGGATCCTCGGGAGCTGAGCATCATGCACCTCACCGCACCGGCCGGCACCGGCCGCACCGACGCCCGCCCGCGCACCCGGGACGCCGACGGCATGGCCGTCGCGTCCTTCATCCTCGGCCTCCTCGGCCTGCTCGTCCTCAACCTCTTCCTCGGCCCGATCGCCGTCGTCCTCGCCGTGGCCGCCCTCTGGCGCGACACCGCCCGCCGGGGCCGCGCCTACCTGGGCCTCGCCCTGGGCGTCGCCGACCTGCTGGTCCTGGTGACGGCGATGGAGATGACCGGGTCGGTGTCCTGGACCCTGTGAGAACGCCGCACGCCGGACACCGGATATCCGGTGCCGGACCCGGCCGGCGCGAGGCGCCCTTCGGCCCCCGGCGCCACACGCGGCCCGGGCCGCCGGCGGGGGAGCCGTAGAATCGGCCTCACCATGGCTTACCTCGACCACGCCGCGACCACCCCGATGCTCCCGGAGGCGGCGGAGGCGTTCACCGCCCGGCTGGGCATCACGGGCAACGCCTCCTCCCTCCACGCGTCCGGCCGGCAGGCCCGCCGCACGGTCGAGGAGGCCCGCGAGACCCTCGCGGAGGCGCTCGGCGCCCGCCCCAGCGAGGTCGTGTTCACCTCGGGCGGCACCGAGGCCGACAACCTCGCCGTCAAGGGCCTGTACTGGTCCCGCGCCGCCGCCGACCCCGCCCGCACCCGCGTCCTGGCCAGCCCCGTCGAGCACCACGCCGTCCTCGACGCCGTGCACTGGCTCGGCGAGCACGAGGGCGCCACCGTCGAGTACCTCCCGGTCGACGCCCACGGCCGCGTCCACCCCGACGCGCTGCGCGAGGCCATCGCCCACAACCCCGGCGACGTCGCCCTGGCCACCGTGATGTGGGCGAACAACGAGATCGGCACGATCATGCCGGTCCGCGAACTCGCCGACGTCGCCGCCGAGTTCGGCGTCCCCCTGCACGCCGACGCGGTCCAGGCCTTCGGGCAGGTCCCCGTCGACTTCGCCGCCTCCGGCCTCGCCGCGATGACCGTCTCCGGCCACAAGATCGGCGGCCCGTACGGCATCGGCGCCCTCCTCCTCGGCCGCGAGTACAGCCCCGTGCCCGTCCTGCACGGCGGCGGCCAGGAGCGGCACGTCCGCTCCGGCACGCTCGACGTGCCCGCCGTCGCCTCCTTCGCCGTCGCCGGCCGGCTCGCCGCCGAGCGCCGCGAGCGGTTCGCGCGGGAGATCGGCGGGCTGCGCGACCGGCTGGTCGACGCCGTGCGCGGCGCCGTACCGGACGCGATCCTCGGCGGCGACCCGGCGCCCGGGGGCCGGCTCCCGGCCAACGCGCACTTCACCTTCCCCGGCTGCGAGGGCGACTCCCTGCTGCTCCTGCTGGACGCCCAGGGCATCGAGTGCTCCACCGGCTCCGCCTGCACCGCGGGCGTCGCCCAGCCCAGCCACGTCCTCCTCGCCACCGGCACCGACCCGGACCTGGCCCGCGGCACCCTGCGCTTCTCCCTCGGCCACACCTCCACCGAGGCGGACGTCGAGGCCGTGGCGAAGGCGATCGGCCCGGCGGTGGAACGCGCCCGCGCGGCCGGCCTCACCTAGCCGGCCGGCCGGGCCGCGGCGCGCTCGGCGCCGACCAGGCGCAGATACCGCTCCCAGTCCCAGAACCTCCCCGGGTCCGTGTGGTCCGTGCCCGGCACCTGGACGTGCCCGATGATGTGCTCCCGGTCCGCGGGCATGCCGTACCGCCCGCATATCGCGGCTGTCAGCCGCGCCGAGGCCGCGTACATGGCGTCCGTGAAGGACCCGGCGTCCTCCACGAAGCCCTCGTGCTCGATGCCGACACTGCGTTCGTTGTACGTCCGGTCGCCCGCGTGGAACGCCACGTCCAGCTCGCGGACCAGCTGGGTGATCCGGCCGTCCGCGCGCACGATGTAGTGCGCCGCCGCGCCGTGGCCGGGATCCTGGAAGGCCCGCACCGCCGACGCGTACCCGCCCTGGGTGACATGGACGACGACCCGGTCCACCGGATAGTCGGCCGGCCGGTCCGCCCCGCGGTAGTTCGCCGCCGAGGCCGCCACCCAGCGTGCGCCCCGGAAGTCCACCGCGCCCGCCTCCCGCGGCTTGTCCACCCCGGGCAGCCGCCACCACGACCGGGACAGCTCCTCACGGGCCAGCAGCGCCGTGCCCACGGCCGCCGCGACCCCGCCCACCAGCAGGGCCCGCCGCCCCAGCCGGCGGTCCCCGTCGCTTCCCGGCGGCCCCGTGCCCGCTCCCGCCGCCGAGCCCGTCGTCGCCCCCATGTGACCCTCAACGGACGACCGGCCGACCAGGTTCCCGCGCCCCCGTACCCTGGAAGGGTTATGACTGACACCCCGCAGCGCACCCGCCCCCTCCGCGTCCTCGCCGCCATGTCCGGCGGAGTGGACTCCGCCGTCGCCGCCGCGCGTGCCGCGGAGGCCGGCCACGACGTCACCGGCGTCCACCTCGCGCTCTCCGCGAACCCGCAGTCGTTCCGAACCGGCGCGCGGGGCTGTTGCACCATCGAGGACTCCCGCGACGCCCGCCGCGCGGCCGACGTCATCGGCATCCCGTTCTACGTCTGGGACCTCGCGGACCGCTTCCGCGAGGACGTCGTCGAGGACTTCGTCGCCGAGTACGAGGCCGGCCGCACCCCGAACCCGTGCCTGCGCTGCAACGAGAAGATCAAGTTCGCGGCGCTGCTGGACAAGGCGCTGGCCCTCGGCTTCGACGCCGTCTGCACCGGCCACTACGCCAAGGTGATCGTGAACGAGGACGGCTCCCGCGAGCTGCACCGCGCCTCCGACATGGCCAAGGACCAGTCGTACGTCCTCGGTGTGCTGGACGACAAGCAGCTCGCGCACGCGATGTTCCCGCTCGGCGACACGGTCACCACCAAGGAGGAGATCCGCGCGGAGGCCGAGCGCCGGGGCCTGGCCGTGGCGAAGAAGCCCGACTCGCACGACATCTGCTTCATCGCCGACGGCGACACCCAGGGCTTCCTGGCCCGCCGCCTCGGCAAGGCCGAGGGTGACATCGTGGACGAGTCCGGCGCCCGGCTGGGCAGCCACGAGGGCGCGTACGGCTTCACCATCGGCCAGCGCAAGGGCCTCAGGATCGGCACCCCGGCCCCGGACGGCAAGCCGCGCTACGTCCTGGACATCTCCCCGGTCACCAACACGGTCACCGTCGGCCCGGCCGAGGCCCTGGACGTCACCGCGCTCACCGCGATCAGGCCCCGCTGGTGCGGCACCGCCCCGGCCGGCCCCGGCACCTACACCGCCCAGCTGCGCGCCCACGGCGGCGAGACCGAGGTGAGCGCCGAACTCGTGGACGGCGAGCTGCGCGTGACCTTCGCCGAGCCGGTCCGCGGCGTCGCCCCCGGCCAGGCGATCGTCCTGTACGACGGCACGCGCGTGGTGGGTTCGGCGACGATCGCGTCCACCACGCGCGCGACGGCGTCGGTCTGAGCCGCGCGGGGCCTACCCGGCGAAGAACTCCGACAGCACCGGCCCCAGCACATCCGGCTCCACCATGTGGGTCTGGCCGGGCAGGACGCGGTACGTGCCCCGCGGCACGGCCTCCGCGACCGCCTGGCTCGCCCGGTGCATCCACTCCGGGCTCGCACCGCCCGCGACCGCGAGCACGGGCACACCGATCGCGGCGAGCCGGTCCCGGGGGAGCAGTCCGTCGCCCATGACCGCGTCGTCGTACGCGAGGCTGGGGGCGACCGCCTCCATGCCGGGCCACATCGGCGACTCCCGGGCACGCTGGATCATCTCCTCGCCGAGGCCCGTCAGGCGCAGGAACAGCTCCACCGCGTCCCCGCGCCGGCCCTCGCCGAGCGCCTTGCCCAACTGCTCCTTGTACGTGGCCTCACGCGCGGCGCCGTCCGCCAGATGATCGGCGTACGGCACGTCGTACACCGCCGCCCGGGTCGCCGGCAGCCCGTCCGCCGCCGCGCGCAGGACCAGCGCGCCCCCCGAGGAGACCCCGAACAGCGCCGCGTCGCCGCCCACCGCGTCGATCAGCGCGGCCAAATCCTCGATCTCGCGCTCGACCGCGTACGGCGCCGTGTCGCCGCTCGCGCCGCGGCCCCGGCGGTCGTAGACGACGGCCGTGCAGCGGGCCGCGAGACGCTCCGCCAGGGGCAGCACGGTGCCGCCGGTGGACATGGCGCCGCTCACCAGGATCACCGTGGGCCCCTCGCCGGTTACGTGGTACGCGAGGGGGGTGCCGTCGCGGGAAGTCGTCTTCTTGTCCATGCCCGTGCAGACTGCCGCACGGCCGCCGCCTCGTCGGTCACGACACGGCGGTGCCGGGGAGGGTCATGCGACCTCGGTGTCGTAGAAGCAGTAGTGGTCCCTGAGTTCCGCCATGTCGGGCCTGGGCTCGGGGTACGCCCAGACGAGGTCGGCCGCGTCCGGCAGCGACCAGTAGGACGCCGTGCCCTTGTACGGACAGACGGTGTGCGTGTCGGAGGGGGTCAGCAAGTCGAGGCGCACGTCCTCGGCGGGGATGTAGTACCGCACCGGACAGCCCGTCTCGCGCAGCTCCAGGGGACGGTCGGACTCCGCGAGCACCTGGTCGCCGTGCACCACGCGCACGTGCCGCTCGCTCTTGTGGATCGTGATCGTGTGTCCATCGGTCATACCGGAACAGCACCGGACGGACCGCGCTTCTTCCCGGCCGGCCCGGGCACCGTACGGTATGAGCCATGAACATCTGCGTCTTCCTGTCCGCCGCCGACCTCGACGAGCGTTACACCCGCCCCGCGCGCGAGTTCGCGGAACTGATCGGCAAGGCCGGTCACACGCTGGTCTGGGGCGGCTCCGACAGCGGTCTGATGAAGGTGGTCGCCGACGGGGTGCAGGAGACGGGCGGCAGGCTGCTGGGCGTCTCCGTGGAGTTCCTGGCGAACAAGGCGCGGCCCGGCGCCGACGAGATGGTCATCGCCGCGGACCTCGCCGAACGCAAGAGGCTGCTGCTGGAGAAGGCCGACGCCGTGGTGATCATGGTGGGCGGCACCGGCACCCTCGACGAGGCCACCGAGATCCTGGAGCTGAAGAAGCACGGCCGCACGCGGAAGCCGGTCGTGCTGCTGAACACGGCGGGCTTCTACGACGGCCTGCGCGAGCAGTTCCGCCGCATGGAGGCCGAGGGCTTCCTGCCCCGCCCGCTGGCCGAGCTGGTCTTCTTCGCCGACGCGCCCGCCGGCGCCCTGGCCTACCTGGAGGAGCAGCTCGCCGGGCACTGATGCGAGCATGGCCCCATGGCTACTCATGTGATCACCGGGGCCGGATCCGGCATCGGCGCGGCCGTGGCCCGCCGGCTGCACGCGCGCGGGGACGACCTCGTGCTGCACGCGCGCGACGCGGGCCGCGCCAAGGAGCTGGCGGCGCAGTTCCCCGGCGCACGCACCCTGGTCGGCGACCTCGCGGACCCGGACAAGCTCTCCTGGGCGTTCTCCCACCAGACGCTCCCGGACCGGGTGGACTCCCTGCTGCACATCGCCGGGGTCGTCGAGCTGGGGCAGGTCGGGGACCTCACCCCGAAGTCCTGGCACCACCAGCTGAACGTCAACCTGATCGCGCCCGCCGAGCTGACCCGGCTCTTCCTGCCGCAGCTGCGGGCGGCCCGCGGCCATGTGATCTTCGTCAACTCCGGTGCGGGTCTGAGCGCCTCCGCCGGCTGGTCCGGGTACGCCGCCTCCAAGCACGGCCTGAAGGCCCTCGCCGACGCGCTGCGCCAGGAGGAGCACGCGGGCGGCGTCCGCGTCACCACCGTCTACCCCGGCCGCACCGCCAGCCCCATGCAGGCCAAGGTGCACCAGCAGGAGGGCAAGGAGTACGACCCGGGGAAGTGGATCGACCCCGAGTCGGTCGCCACGGCCCTCCTGATGGCCCTGGACCTGCCGAGGGACGCGGAGGTCAACGACCTGTCGGTACGCCCGGGGCGCTGACCGGGGTCCCGGGGTTCCGTAGGCTTCCCTGGTGAGCGAAAACAGCCTGTTCAGGTTCCCCGGAGCCACCGGTGTCGGCTCCCTGCCCGGCACCGACGCCCGCGAGGCCGCCAAGACCGCCACCGGCAGCTTCGAGGACTTCCCGTTCCTCGCGGAGCTGCCCGCGCGCGGGCCCGGCGCCGACATGATCGGCCGGACCGCGGGGATGCTGGTCGAGCTGTACGCGCGCGTGGAGCCCAGCGGCTGGCGGATCGGGGACCGGCCGGGCCGGGACACCCGCCGGGCCCGGTCCTGGCTGGTGGAGGACCTGGACGCCCTGGAGGAGTTCACCCAGGGCTACACGGGCGATCTGAAGGTGCAGGCCGTCGGGCCGTGGACGCTGGCCGCCGCGCTGGAGCTGCGGAACGGCGAGGCCGCCCTGTCGGACCCCGGGGCCTGCCGGGACCTCGCCGCCTCGCTCGCCGAGGGACTGCGCTCGCACCTGGCCGAGGTGCGGCGGCGCGTCCCGGGCGCCCGGGTCCTCCTCCAGCTCGACGAGCCCTCCCTGACCGCCGTGCTGCGCGGTCAGATCCGCACCGCCAGCGGCTACCGCACCCACCGCGCCGTGGACCGGCAGGTGGTGGAGGACACGCTCCGGGACGTCGTCGGGGCGCACGACGGCGGGCCCGTGGCCGTGCACTCCTGCGCCCCGGACGTGCCGTTCGCGCTGCTGCGGCGGGCCGGCGCCGCGGCCGTCTCCTTCGACCTCGCGCTGCTCACCGAGCGTGACGACGACATGATCGGTGAGGCCGTCGAGAGCGGCACGCGGCTGTTCGCCGGTGTCGTGCCGGGCACGGACGGCCCGTTGTCGGACCCTGCCGGTAGCGTCATGGGTGTCAGGACGCTGTGGCGCAGGCTGGGGCTGCGTCCGGGGCTGCTCGCGGAGGCGGTCACGGTGACCCCGGCATGCGGTCTGGCGGGCGCTTCCCCCGCGTACGCACGCCAGGCGCTCGCCCACTGCGTCCGGGCGGCGAGATCCCTCGCGGACAACCCTGAGTAACGGAGGACAACACGGTGGCCGGCGACAAGCAAGCGGAGACGACAGCGGTGCCCGCCGAGGCCCGCGAGACCCACGCGCGGCTGGCGGAACAGATCGAGGAGCACCGCTTCCGGTACTACGTGAAGGACGCCCCCGTCGTCAGCGACGCGGAGTTCGACCAGCTCCTGAAGTCCCTGGAGGCCCTGGAGGAGCGGTATCCGGAGCTGCGCACCCCGGACTCGCCCACCCAGAAGGTCGCGGGGTCCTACGAGACGGAGTTCACCGCCGTCGAGCACCGCCAGCGGATGCTGTCGCTGGACAACACGTTCAACGACGACGAGCTGGCCGCCTGGGCCGACCGCGTCGCGAGGGAACTGGGCGACCAGACGTACCACTTCCTGTGCGAGCTGAAGGTGGACGGTCTCGCGGTCAACCTCACGTACGAGAAGGGCCGTCTCACGCGCGCGGCCACCCGCGGCGACGGCCGCACCGGCGAGGACATCACGCCGAACGTCCGCACCATCGCGGAGATCCCGGACCGCCTGGCCGGCGACGAGGTGCCCGACCTGGTGGAGATCCGCGGGGAGGTCTACTTCCCGATGGAGAAGTTCCTCGAACTGAACGAACGCCTGGTCGCGGCCGGCGACAAGCCGTTCGCCAACCCCCGCAACGCCGCCGCCGGTTCGCTGCGCCAGAAGGACCCGAGGGTCACCGCGACCCGCCCGCTGCACATGGTGGTGCACGGCATCGGCGCCCTGGAGGGCTTCACCGGCCTGACCCGGCTCTCCCAGGCGTACGACCTGCTGAAGACCTGGGGCCTGCCCACCTCCCCGCACAACCGCGTGGTCGACGGCCTGGACGGGGTGCGCGAGTTCATCGCGCACTACGGCGAGAACCGGCACTCCGTCGAGCACGAGATCGACGGTGTCGTGGTCAAGCTGGACGAGATCCGCCTCCAGGGGCGGCTCGGCTCCACCGCGCGGGCACCCCGCTGGGCGATCGCCTACAAGTACGCGCCGGAGGAGGTCAACACCAAGCTGGTCGACATCAAGGTGGGCGTCGGCCGCACCGGCCGGGTCACGCCGTACGCCCAGGTGGAGCCGGTCACGGTGGCGGGCAGCGAGGTGGAGTTCGCCACCCTGCACAACCAGGAGGTCGTCAAGGCCAAGGGCGTCCTCATCGGCGACACCGTCGTGCTGCGCAAGGCCGGTGACGTCATCCCGGAGATCCTCGGCCCGGTGGTCGACCTGCGGGACGGCGGCGAGCGGGAGTTCGTGATGCCGGGGAAGTGCCCGGAGTGCGGCACGCCGCTGCGGCCGATGAAGGAGGGCGACGTCGACCTGCGCTGCCCGAACGCCCGTACGTGCCCGGCCCAGTTGCGCGAGCGGGTGTCGTACCTGGCGGGCCGCGAGTGCCTGGACATCGAGCACTTCGGCCAGGTGGCCGCCGCCGCGCTGACCCGGCCGCTGGAGCCGGCCGACCCGCCGCTGGTGGACGAGGGCGACCTGTTCGACCTGACGGTGGAGAAGCTGCTGCCCATCAAGGCCCACGTCCTCGATCCGGACAGCGGGCTGCCCAAGCGCGACCCCAAGACCGGCGAGGAGAAGGTCGTCACGGTCTTCGCCAACCAGAAGGGCGAGCCGAAGAAGAACACCCTCGCGCTGCTGGCGAACATCGAGGCGGCCAAGTCCCGTCCGCTGGCCCGGTTCCTTAACGGGCTGTCCATCCGGCACGTGGGCCCGGTCGCCGCGCAGGCCCTCGCGCGCGAGTTCCGCTCCGTCGACCGCATCGAGCAGGCGACCGAGGAGGAGCTGGCGGCCACCGACGGCGTCGGCCCGATCATCGCCGCCGCGCTCAAGGAGTGGTTCGCCGAGGACTGGCACCGCGAGATCGTCCGCAAGTGGAAGGCCGCCGGGGTCCCGCTGGAGGACGAGGCGTCCGGCGAGGAGGAGGGGCCGCGCCCGCTGGCGGGGCTCACGGTCGTCGTCACCGGCACCCTGGAGCACTTCACCCGGGACGGCGCCAAGGAGGCGCTGCAGAGCCGGGGAGCGAAAGTGACCGGTTCGGTTTCGAAAAAGACCTCTTTCGTTGTCGTTGGTGACAACCCTGGATCGAAGTACGACAAGGCCATGCAAATGAAGGTTCCTGTTCTGAACGAGGATGGTTTCGACGTCCTGTTGGAGCAGGGCCCCGAAGCGGCGGCCGAAGTCGCGCTTCCGACCGAGGAGTAGCGGTTGAAGGCCGCCCGATCGGCGCATATCAGATGCATACGGGTGGCCCGGGCGCATTCGGGCAACCGTCGGAGACCGCTGCCCGTGGAAGCCTTCCGCGGCCTACTGTTGAGGCGTGCGCCTGCCGTGCCCAGCTGCGGCTGGGGCACCTCCGTGCCCTCGACAGGCCCGGGGAGGGTTTCTTCGACGCGGAGCCGCTGAGGGTTGTCGGGCACCGGGCCGCGTGGCGTGGGCACCGCCGGCTGTGAGAGGGACGGGAATGGAACCGACCGAGAGCGCCGCCCCCGACGCACGGCTGCGTCCGCGCCGCCGTGCGGGCACCTGGCGCCGGAACCGGTGGACCGGCCGGGCCGCGGGCCGTACGGGCGCGCGGCCGCGCCCCACGGGCCCGCTCCTCGCCGGCCCGTGCGCGGCCACCGAGCCCGCCGCCCCCCTGCCGCCGGCCGGCGCCCCCGCCCTGACCGGCGCCGACACCGAACGGCACCTGCTGTCCTGGCCCGCGCTGCCCGCGGCCGTCGTCGCCGCCGCGGGCTGCGCCCTGGCCGCCGGGTTCTACCGCGCCTACACCGACCAGCACGCCCTCTTCCCGCGCGGCACGGTCGGCTGGGCGCTGGCCCTGCTCACCGGCGTCATCGTCGGCCACCTCGTGATGCTGGGCCGCGCCCGCTGGTGGGGCGGCACCGGATCGGGCGCCGCCCTCACCCTCGCCGTCCTGCTGCTGTACGGCTGGGTGCCCGCCGGACTGGTCAGCCTCACCGTCGTGGTCCTGGTCGGCATCGCCCGCCGGCACCGCTGGCGCCAGGGGGTCCTGCACGGCGCGGTGGACATCCTCGGCATCGGCGTCGGCGCCCTGCTGCTCGGCGCGTTCGGCCGGGTCCCGAGCGTCGAGACGCCCTGGCGGCCCGACAGCTGGACCGTCGCCACCGCCCCCCAGGTCGTCCTGGTCGCGGTCGCCTACCTCGCCGTCAGCCGCGGCCTGCTGTGGTACCTGTACGCGCCGCGCGAGGGCGGAGTGCCCACCGTCGCCCGCACCGCCCTGGTCAGACAGGGACTGGTCGCCGTCGCGCTGCTCGGCATCGCCCCGCTGCTGTGCGTCGTCGCCGACGCCGAGCCGATCCTGCTCCCGCTCTTCGCCATCCCGCTCATCGCCCTGGACTCCACGCTGTGGATGGCCCGCGCCCGCGCCGAGGAGCAGCTGCGCGACCCGCTGACCGGGCTGCCCAACCGCCAGTGGCTGCTGGAGCGCATCTGGACCGCCCTGGACGACGCCGACCGCATCGGGGCGCGCTCCGCGCTCATGCTGATCGACCTCGACCGGTTCCGTTCGGTGAACGACACGCTCGGCCATCTGGCCGGGGACCGGCTGCTGCTCCAGATCGCCGACCGGCTGCGGCTCGCCCTGCCGCGCGGCGCCGAGGCCGCCCGGCTCGGCGGTGACGAGTTCGCCGTGTTACTCCCCGTCGCCGACTCCACCACGTCGGCGACGCGTGTCGCCCGCGGTCTCGTGACCGCCCTCAGCTCCCCGCTCGACCTGGACGGCCTCACCCTCGTCCTGGAGGCCAGTGCCGGCGTCGCCGTCTTCCCCGACCACGCGCTCGACGCCGAGGGCCTGCTGCGCCGCGCCGACGTCGCGATGTACCAGGCGAAGCGGGACCGGACCGGCGTCGAGGTCTACGAATCCAAGCGGGACTCCAACACCCCCGACCGCCTCGGCCTGCTCGGTGACCTGCGCCGGGCCCTCGACGCGCACGAGGTCCACCTCCACTACCAGCCCAAGGTCCGCTTCGACGGACAGGTCGCCGGCCTGGAGGCGCTGGTGCGCTGGGTGCACCCCGAGCGCGGCAAGGTGCCGCCGGACGAGTTCATCGCGATAGCCGAGTCCTCCGGGCTGATGCCCCACCTCACCGAGTACGTCCTGGAGACCGCGCTCGGCCAGGTCGCCCGCTGGCGGGCGCAGGGCCTGCGGGTCCCGGTCGCCGTCAACGTCTCCCCGCGCGACGTCCACACCCCCGGCTTCGCCGGCTCCGTCGCCGCCCGGCTGGCCCGGCACGGGGTGCCCCCGGGGGCGCTCCAGCTGGAGATCACGGAACACGTGCTGCTGGAGGACCCGCAGCGGGCCGCCGACACCCTCGCCGGGCTCACCGGACACGGCGTGAAGATGTCCCTGGACGACTTCGGCACCGGGTACTCGTCCCTGGTCCACCTGCGGCGGCTGCCGGTCAGCGAGCTGAAGATCGACCGCTCCTTCGTGGCCCGGCTCGCCGTGGACGCCGAGGACGCCGAGATCGTCCGCTGCACGGTGGACCTGGCCCACTCGCTGGGGCTGCTGGTCGTCGCCGAGGGCGTGGAGGACGACGAGACCTGGGAGCGGCTGCGGGACCTGGGCTGCGACGCGGTGCAGGGCTGGCTGGTCGCCGCGGCGATGCCGCCGGACGAGGCCACCACCTGGCTGCTGGCCCGGGGGTCCCGCGGCTGGCAGCGGACGCCCGCCGCTCCCGCCGCTCCCGCCGCGCTGCCCGCGGCCGAGTAGCCGCCCGCTCCGCCTGCCGCTGCCGCTCCGGGGCGCCGCTCGGCCGCTCGTGCAGTGGCCGGCCGGCTGCGCCGGACGCGCCTCGTGCGCCGCCTGTGGCGCGTCGCCAGACCGTGCGGCCCCGCTTAGAAGGTCTCCGCGAGCAGGACGGGGCCGTCGTCGTCCCGCGCGCTCGGTTCCCCGGCGAGGAGCAGCTCCGCGAAGGCATCCCACAGGGGTGCCGGTGCTGCTGCGCGGCGGACGGCAGTCCCACCTGGTCGGTGCACATCGCGGTGAGAGGGCGGCCCGGCGCCGGGCGAAGGACGTGGACGCCCGCGCCACCGCCGCCGGCGCCCTCTCGCGTGCCCGGCGCCGCCGTGCGGGCCCGCCGCCCGGCCGCCAGGCCGGTGAAGCCCCGCACCGCGACCGCAGCCATGATCGCGTCACTGCTGACTCTAGCGGCGCTAGTCATTCTGTCATTGCCCTGCTGGCTTCACTCCTGTCACCAGCGTTGCTGGCAAGGAGATGGCGTGACCGTCACCGCGTACACCCTGGCCGTCCCGCTCGACCTGTTCTGCGTGTTCCTCGGCTACCGCTTCCTGTTCCGGCCGGGCCCCGCGGCGGCCGGGTACGGAGTCGCGGCCGACCCGCGCGGCGACGCCCGCGCCTACCTGTCGGTCAAGGGGCTCAGGGACGGCACCTTCGGGCTGCTGGGCCTCGCCCTCCTCGCCTTCGCCGGAACCCGCGCCGAGGCCTGGTTCATGCTCTGCGTGGCACTCGTCCCGCTCGCCGACACACTGACAGTCCTGCGCAACGGCGGCACGAGAGCCGTCGCCTTCGGCATCCACTTCGCCACCGCGACCGTCGTGCTGATCACCGCCGGTCTGCTCTTCGCGATCTGAGCGCCACGCCACGCGGCGCCCGCCGGGAGCCGCCGGGAGAGGGCCCGGGGGAAACCGTTTCACGGGCACGGGGCGCCGCCCCCTAGGATTGGGCCCAAACCACACACACTCACCCCAGAGGATCGCTGCATGCCTGGCATCACGCGCGAGGAGGTCGCCCACCTCGCCCGGCTGGCGCGTCTGGAGCTGAAGCCCGAAGAACTCGACCACTTCGCGGGACAGCTCGACGACATCATCGGCGCGGTCGCCCGCGTCAGCGAGGTCGCCGACCAAGACGTACCGCCGACCTCGCACCCGCTCCCGCTGACGAACGTCATGCGGCCGGACGAGGTCCGTCCCTCGCTCACCCCCGAGCAGGCGCTCTCCGGCGCCCCGGCCCAGGAGCAGCAGCGTTTCAAGGTGCCGCAGATCCTGGGGGAGGAGTGACCACCATGACGGACAGCAACATCATCAAGCTCACGGCCGCGCAGACCGCCGAGAAGATCGCCTCCGGCGAGCTGACGGCCGTCCAGGTCACCGAGGCCCACCTCGCCCGGATCGAGGCCGTGGACGAGAAGGTCCACGCCTTCCTGCACGTCGACCGCGAGGGCGCCCTCGCGCAGGCCCGCGCCGTCGACGAGAAGCGGGCCCGCGGCGAGAAGCTCGGTCCGCTGGCCGGCGTCCCGCTGGCGCTCAAGGACATCTTCACCACCGAGGGCGTACCCACGACCGTCGGCTCGAAGATCCTCGAGGGCTGGATCCCGCCGTACGACGCGACGCTCACCAAGCGGCTGAAGGCCGCCGACATCGTCATCCTCGGCAAGACCAACATGGACGAGTTCGCCATGGGGTCCTCCACCGAGAACAGCGCCTACGGCCCGACCGGCAACCCCTGGGACCTCACCCGGATCCCCGGCGGTTCCGGCGGCGGCTCCTCCGCCGCGCTCGCCGCCTACGAGGCCCCGCTCGCCATCGGCACCGACACCGGCGGTTCCATCCGCCAGCCGGCCGCCGTCACCGGCACGGTCGGCGTGAAGCCGACGTACGGCGCGGTGTCCCGCTACGGCATGGTGGCCTTCTCCTCCTCCCTCGACCAGGGCGGCCCCTGCGCCCGTACGGTCCTGGACGCGGCCCTGCTGCACGAGGTGATCGCCGGCCACGACCCGCTGGACTCCACGTCCATCGACGCCCCCGTCCCGCCGGTGGTCGAGGCCGCCCGCAACGGCAGCGTCCGCGGCATGCGCGTCGGCGTGGTCAAGCAGTTCCGCGGCGAGGGCTACCAGGCCGGCGTCATCCAGCGCTTCGACGAGTCGGTCGAGCTGCTGAAGGAGCTGGGCGCCGAGATCGTCGAGCTGGACTGCCCGTCCTTCGACCTCGCCCTGTCGGCGTACTACCTGATCGCCCCGTCCGAGTGCTCCTCCAACCTCGCCCGCTTCGACGGCCTGCGCTACGGCCTGCGCACGGGCGACGACGGCACGCACTCCGCCGAGGAGGTCACCTCCCTGACCCGCGAGGCCGGCTTCGGCCCCGAGGTCAAGCGCCGGATCATGCTCGGCACGTACGCCCTGTCGAGCGGTTACTACGACGCGTACTACGGCTCCGCGCAGAAGGTCCGCACGCTCATCACGCGGGACTTCGAGAAGGCCTTCGAGCAGGTCGACGTGATCGTCTCCCCGACGACCCCGACCACCGCCTTCCCGATCGGCGAGCGCGCCGACGACCCGATGGCGATGTACCTCGCGGACCTGTGCACCATCCCGACCAACCTGGCGGGCAACGCGGCCATGTCCCTGCCCTGCGGTCTCGCCCCCGAGGACAACCTCCCGGTGGGCCTGCAGATCATCGCCCCGGCGCTGAAGGACGACCGGCTGTACAAGGTGGGCGCCGCCGTCGAGGCCGCCTTCGTGGAAAAGTGGGGTCACCCGCTGCTGGAGGAGGCACCGTCGCTGTGAACGCACTGTCCAAGGCCAAGGGCTTCAAGAAGTCCAAGTCCGGTACGTACCTGTCCATGGCCGCCACCGCGTTCGGCGCGGTCGGCGCCGCCAAGCAGATCAAGAAGGCCCGCGCCGAGAACGACACGCTGAGGCTCGTCGACGCCGTCGTCACCGCGGCGGGCATCGTCACCGGCCTCGCCATCCTCTACCGCGAGCTGAAGCGGCTGGGCGACGACGACGTCCTGCTGGGCTGAGAGGGAAGTTACACCGTGACCACCACGACCGACCTGGTGTCGTACGAGGACGCGCTGACCGCGTACGACCCCGTCATGGGCCTCGAAGTCCATGTCGAACTCGGCACCAAGACCAAGATGTTCTGCGGCTGCTCGACCTCGCTCGGCGCCGACCCGAACACCCAGACCTGCCCGGTCTGCCTCGGCCTGCCCGGCGCGCTCCCGGTCGTCAACGCGACCGGCGTCGAGTCCGCCATCAAGATCGGTCTCGCGCTGAACTGCGAGATCGCCGAGTGGTGCCGCTTCGCCCGGAAGAACTACTTCTATCCGGACATGCCGAAGAACTTCCAGACCTCCCAGTACGACGAGCCGATCGCCTTCAACGGCTATCTCGACGTGCAGCTGGAGGACGGCGAGTCCTTCCGCGTGGAGATCGAGCGCGCCCACATGGAGGAGGACACCGGCAAGTCGACGCACGTCGGCGGCGCCACCGGCCGTATCCACGGCGCGTCCCACTCCCTGCTGGACTACAACCGCGCCGGCATCCCGCTGATCGAGATCGTCACCAAGCCGATCGTGGGCGCCGGCGAGCGCGCCCCCGAGGTGGCGAAGGCGTACGTCCGCGAGCTGCGCGAGGTCATCCGTGCCCTCGGCGTGTCCGAGGCCCGCATGGAGATGGGCCAGATGCGCTGCGACGTGAACCTGTCGCTGATGCCCAAGGGCGCCGACAAGTTCGGCACCCGCTCGGAGACGAAGAACGTCAACTCCCTGCGCTCGGTGGAGCGCGCGGCCCGCTACGAGATCATGCGCCACGCGGCCGTGCTCTCCGGCGGCGGCACGATCGTCCAGGAGACCCGCCACTTCCACGAGGACACCGGGTCCACGACCTCGGGCCGCGTGAAGGAGGAGGCCGAGGACTACCGGTACTTCCCGGAGCCCGACCTGGTCCCGGTCGCGCCCTCGCGCGAGTGGGTCGAGGAGATCCGCGCGGCCCTGCCCGAGCTGCCGCTGGCCCGCCGTACCCGCCTGCTGGCGGAGTGGGGCATCTCCGCCACCGACATGCAGGCGATCCTCAACGCCGGCGCGCTCGACCTGATCGTCGCCACGATCGACGCCGGTGCCGACGCGGCCGCCGCCCGCAAGTGGTGGATGGGCGAACTGGCGCGGAGCGCCAACGAGTCCGGCACGGCGCTGGACGAGCTGGCGATCACCCCGCAGCAGGTGGCCCGGGTCACCGAGCTGGTCGCCGGGGGCGACCTGAACGACAAGCTGGCCCGCCAGGTCATCGAGGGCGTCCTCGCGGGCGAGGGCACCCCGGACGAGGTGGTCGAGGGGCGCGGCCTGAAGGTCGTCTCCGACGAGGGCGCGCTGACCGCCGCCGTCGAGGAGGCCATCGCCGGCAACCCGGCCATCGCGGACAAGATCCGCGGCGGCAAGGTGGCCGCGGCCGGTGCCCTGGTCGGCGCGGTCATGAAGGCCACCCGCGGCCAGGCCGACGCGGCCCGCGTCAAGGAGCTGATCCTGGACAAGCTGGGCGTCGGCGAGGGCTGACCCCGTCCGCGTACGGCCCCGGAGGCACGCCCTCCGGGGCCGTACGCGTGGTGCGGGGCGCCCTTCGGGCCGTACGGCGGCTTACACCCGGCGTCCCACGACCCGGGCGAAGCCCAGCGCACGCCCCTCGTCCGCGCGGAGCATCCGCGCGGACCGGCCCGCCATGCGGACGTGGAAGTCGTCCGTGCTCTCCTCGGCGACCACGTCGCACCACAGCAGCCAGTCGCGCCAGCCGTCCTCCAGCCAGTCGGCCGCCTCGACCTCCACCCCACCGCCGCGGGTCCAGTGGCGCCGCCACCAGCCGGGGGTGTGGAAGCACCAGAACGCGGGCTCCCACCAGGGCTTCAGATGTTCCGGCGGCTCGGTGCCCGCCGGCTCCTCGCGCAGCGCCGGCACGACGACCCCGATCCGCCCGCCGGGCTTCAGCAGCGGGGTCAGCGTGGGCAGATAGAGGTCGTCGGTGCCGAAGTACTGGTAGGCGTCGATGGAGACGATCGCGTCGAAGGACCCTTCGGCGAACGGCAGGTCGTGCGCCTCGGCGTGCACGGGCAGCACCCGGTCGGCGACGCCCGCCTCGGCGATCCGCACGGCGTTGTCGCCGGGCTTCACCCACAGGTCGGCGGCGGTGACCTGGAAGCCGTACTCGCGGGCGAGGAAGACGGAGGTCATCGCCCGCCCGCAGCCGAGGTCGAGCACGCGCGCTCCCGGCGGCAGCGCGTCCAGCCCCAGCGCGGGCGCCAGCCACTCCAGCAGCCACAGCGCGTGCGGGCCCATCTGGTTCTCGATGGTCCAGCGGGCGTCGTAGCCGTTGCTGCGGGGGTAACGCGGATGGGCGAGACGGCGGGTGAGCGCGTCCGGTGTGGTCGGTGTCGTGTTCACAAGCGACCTGCCTAGCAGCCGGGACGGCCGCCCCGCACCGGGTTTTCGCCATGGCGGGAGGTACGCTCGCCCGCCATGAGGGGAAGCACCGATGCCGATGTCGAGCCCGCGACCACGCAGGCCGTGGAAGAGCCGGAAGGCGCCGGGGACCCCGGGGACGCGGGGGAGTACGCCGGGGACGCGGGGGAGCGCGCCGGGGACGCCGAGCCGTACGCGGGGGACGCCGAGGAGTGCGTCGGGGACGCCCGGCGGGCCCGCTGGCTGGCCGTCGGCACCGGGACGCTGCTGGCCTGCGCGGGACTGGCCGCCGCGCTGCTGAGGGCCGCCGGGGCCGCCCCGGCGCTCGTGCCCGCCGCCTATGCCCTCGGTGCCGCCGTGTGCGTCCCGGCGGCGGTGCTCGGCGGCCGGGGCCGTACCCGCAGGGCCCTGTGGCTGCTGGTCGCGGGCGCGATGACCATGGCGCTCGGGGACCAGTTCGACTGACGTATTTTTGCCGTACCGGCCGGATCCCGGCGGACGAACTGCGGAAGGAAGAGCGGCGGATGTACGCGACATCGCTCGGTGACGACGGCGCCGAACTGCGGCCCCTGGAGGTGTGGCACGCGGGGGAGCTGCTGGAGAACATCGACCGGGGACGGGAGTTCATCGGCCGGCACGTAGGGCTCGCCGACGTGGTCTGCGATCTCGACGGGGCCCGCGCCTGGCTGAAGTCCTACGCCGACAAGCGCGCCGCCGACGCCGGCGGCCTGCACGGGATCTGGCTGGACGGCAAGCTCGTCGGCGGGCTGCTGTTCCGGGTCTGGGACACCCCGAGCGGGGTCTGCGAGGCCGGCTGCTGGCTGGAGCCGGCCGCGTCCGGGCGCGGGCTGGTCACGCGCGGCATGCGGACGCTGCTCGACTGGGCCTTCGAGGAGCGCGGCATGCACCGGGTGGAGTGGCAGGTGTCCTCGGCCAACGAACCGAGCATCGGCGTGGCCCGGCGGCTCGGCATGACCCGCGAGGGCGTGCTCCGCGAGAACTACCCGCACCGGGGAGTGCGCACCAGCACCGAGATCTGGGCGGTGCTGGCCCCCGAGTGGCGTGCGGCACGCGCGCGTACCGCACAGAACGACTGAGCGACCCCGACGGTCAACGATCACCAAGAGGCCTCGACGATCATTAAGGGACCTCTCAGACAGCGTCCGTACGGTGCCGGACATGGCAACGAAGACAGCGGAAGGCGCTGAGAGCGCCGGCACCGGCTCCGGTACCGAGGCGCGCGAGGACGACGAGACGGCCACGGCCGGAACCGGGGCCGTCGAGGAGACCGGGGAGAACGGGAACGCCGGGCCCGGCACGGCCGGCGAGGACGCCGGGGAAGTCCCGGACACCGAAGAAGGAGAGGCCGGCGGGAAGTCCTCCGGGGTCGGCCAGGGCGCCGGTGCCGTCGTCTCCGCGGCGCTGGGCCTGGTCTCGCTCACCGGCGGCTGGACCGGCACCGTCGCCGCCGCCCGCGAGCAGCTCATCGGCCAGCTGCGGACGTCCACCAGCGCGAGCGTCGGCACCCAGCTCAAGGAGGTCTACGGCGACGCCTGGCACACCACCGCGCTGTGGGCCGGCCTGTTCGCGCTGGCCGCGCTGATCACCGCCGTGGTCGTGCTGGTCCGGCCCGCCTTCGGCACCCCCGGCCGGCCGCAGGCCGCCTGGATCAGGTCGGTGGCCTGGGCGGGCCTCTCGCTCGGCGTCATCGGCCTGCTGCTGGCCGTCCTGAAGTACTCCGACGCCCTGCTGGGCCTGCCCTCCACCGGCTGACCGACCGCGAGACCCGAGGGGCCTTAGGGCGTTCCGCGCAGCGCGCGGGGCGTCCTAAGGCCCCTTACGCGTGCGTGCGGCCGGGCGAAGATGCGGAACTCTCCCGATGCGGCGGCCCCGGGCGCGGGACGACAGTGGGGACGTCGCCGAACGCGGCACACACCACCGACTCCCGGGAGGGACCCCGCCATGTACGAACTCGAACTGCACCGCGTCCGATCCGCCGAGCTGCGCCGCACGGCCCAGCAGGAGCGCCTGGCCCGCGAGGTCGTCCGCTCCCGCCGCGCCGCCCGCCGCGCGCGGTCCGGCGGCGGTGCCCCGGCCGCCGAGTCGCATACCGGCGGCCCCCGCCGGCACGGGCTGCCGCGCAGCGCGTGACCACGGGGGCGGACGGCGGCCGCACGGGGGTCGGCCGCCCGCGCGCCCAGGGCCGTACGGCTTCCCGGCGGAGCGGTACGGCCCTCCCGGCTGCCGGTACGACCATCACACAGGGCCTGTGGAAAACCACTGCCCCGCCGTCGCGGCCCCGTGCGATGCTCGGGCCCGTGGAGACCAGGTCCGTCAGTCCCGTGTTCGTCGGCCGCGCCGCCGAGTTGGCCACGCTGAACGAGGCGCTCGCCCGCGCCGCCGCCGCCGAGCCGCAGGCGCTGCTGCTCGGCGGCGAGGCAGGCGTGGGCAAGACCCGCCTCGTGGAGGAGTTCGCCGCGGCAGCCGCCGGCCGCGGTGCCGTCGTCGCCGTCGGCGGCTGTGTGGAGATCGGCGCCGACGGGCTGCCGTTCGCCCCCTTCTCCGCCGCGCTGCGGGCCCTGCGCGACGCGCTGCCCGAGGAGTTCGGCGCCGCCGCGGCCGGCCAGGAGGAGGAACTCGCCCGGCTGCTGCCCGACCTCGGCGAGGCCGGCGCCGGCCGCCACGACGAACAGGGCATGGCCCGCCTCTTCGAACTCACCGCCCGGCTGCTGGAGCGGGTCGCCGCCGCCCACCCCGTCGTCCTGGTCCTGGAGGACCTGCACTGGGCCGACGCCTCCACCCGCCACCTGCTCGCCTACCTGCTGCGCACCCTGCGCGCCGGCCGCCTCCTCGTCCTGGCCAGCTACCGCAGCGACGACATCCACCGCCGCCACCCGCTGCGCCCCCTGCTCGCCGAACTCGACCGGCTGCGCACCGTCCGCCGGATCGAACTGGCCCGCTTCACCCGCGAGGAGGCCGGCCGCCAGATCGCCGGCATCCTCGCCGCCGAACCCGACCCCGCCCGGGTCGACGAGATCTACGCCCGCTCCGACGGCAACGCCTTCTTCATCGAGGAACTCGCCGTCGCCGACTGCCAGGGCAACTGCACCGGCCTCACCGACTCCCTGCGCGATCTGCTCCTCGTCCGGGTCGAGGCCCTGCCCGAGACCGCCCAGCGGGTCGCCCGGATCGTCGCCGAGGGCGGCTCCACGGTGGAGTACCGGCTGATCGCCGCCGTGGCCCGGCTGGCCGAGGACGACCTCATCGAGGCGCTGCGCTCCGCCGTCGGCGCCAACATCCTCACCGTCACCCCCGCCGGCGACGGCTACCGCTTCCGGCACTCCCTGGTCCGCGAGGCCGTCGCCGACGACCTGCTGCCCGGCGAGCGCTCCCGCCTCAACCGCCGCTACGCCGAGGCCCTGGAGGCCGACCCCACGCTCGTCCCCGCCGACGCCCGCGTGATGCGCCTGGCCAGCTACTGGTACCACGCGCACGACGCCGCCAAGGCCCTGCCCGCCGTCCTGGCCGCCGCCGTCGTCGCCCGCCGCCGGCACGCCTACACCGAACAACTCGGCCTGCTGGAGCGCGCGATGGAACTGTGGGACGGCGCCCCCGCGGACGTGCGCGCCGCCCTGCGCCCGGTCGACTACGCGGAGGTCTACCCCCCGTGCGGCTGCGACCCGGCCACCACCCCGCTGCGCTACCTCGACCTGATGGCCGAGGCCGCGGTGGCGGGCCGCTTCGGAGGCGAACGGGAACGCGCCCTGAAGATCACCAAGCGGGCCCTGCGCCTGCTGGAGGAGGACCCGGACCCGCTGCGCGCCGCCTGGTTCTGGGTGCAGCGCTCCCGGCTGGTCCAGGCCCAGGCCCGCGGCGACGGCTGGCGGGAACTGGCCACCGCGCAGGAGCTGGTGCGCGGCCTGCCGCCGTCCGAGGTGCACGCCGAGGTGCTGGCGGTCGTCGCCAACTGGTCCATGCAGCACCGGCCCGGCCCCGAGGCCCTGGCCGCCGCCGAACGGGCCGTGGAGTACGCGCGCATGGTGGGCGCCCGCGAGACGGAGCTGCACGCCCTGCTCACCCTGGGCGGCCTGACGGTCGAGTCCGGCGCCCCGGAGGCGGGTCTCGCGCAGATGCGGCAGGTGCTGCGGGACACCCTGGCGGAGGGCGTGCACCCGGTCGCGGGCCGCGCCTATGTCAACCTGCCGTCCGCGCTGCGCAGCGTCGGCCGGGACCGGGAGGCCGTCCCGCTGCTGCACGAGGGCATCGAGTTCTGCCGCCGGTACGGACTGCTGGACTCCGGGGCCTGGGCCTGGGGCAACCTCTCCGAGGCGCTCTACGCGCTCGGCCGGTGGGACGAGGCCGCCGAGGCCGCCGCGCACGCCACCCGCGTCGGCCACAGCGCCAAGCCCCGGGCCGGGGGCGCCCTGCGCCTGGCCCACCTCGCCCTGGCCCGCGGCGACCTCGCCGAGGCCGCCCGGCAGCTCGCCACCGCCCGCTCCTGGTACGGCACCCACGACCCCCGGCCCCAGCAGTCCCTGCCGCTGGCCCGCACCGCCCTCGGCGCAGCCGCCGCCGAGGGCAGGATCGAGGACGCCCGCGCGATCCTGCTGCCCGCCCTGGACGCCGGGTTCCCGCCCGGCACCCACCGGCACGGCTGGCCGTTGCTGCTGGCCGCCGCCACCGCCGAGGCCGACGCCCGCACCCTGCCCGCCGCCCGGCCCGGCCGCGCCGAGATCCTCGACCGCCTCTCCACGGCCGTGCGGACGCTGACCACCGGCGTCCCCCTGTGGCAGGCCTACGGCCGCTGGGCCCGGGCCGAACTGCTCCGCGCCGAGGGCCGGGACACCACCGGGGCCTGGTCCCCGGTCGTCACCGCCTTCGAATGCCTGGACCGCCCCTACGACCTCGCCCGGGTCCGGCACCGCCTGGCCGGGGCGCTGCTGGCCGAGGGCGGCGACGACGAGCGCGACCGCGCGGTGGAACTGCTCCGGCTGGCCGCGGCGGTCGCCGCCCACCTGAAGGCCCGCCCGCTCGCCGACGCCGTCGCCCGGCTCGCCCAGCGCGCCCGGCTCACCCTCGGCGGCGGCGGACGGCAGGAGACGGCCGCCGACCCGGCCGCCGCGTTCGGCCTCACCAGCCGGGAGCGGGACGTCCTCACCCTGGTCGCGGCAGGCCGCACCAACCGCCAGATAGCCGGGGAACTGTTCATCTCGCCGAAGACCGCGAGCGTCCACGTCTCCCACATCCTGGGCAAGCTCGGCGTCTCGGGCCGGGGCGAGGCGGCGGCGGTGGCGCACCGGCTCGGCCTGGTCATGGCCGGGACGCTCGCTGCCGAGACGACCGGGTGAGATCTACGCTGGAGAAAACCGGCAAAGAGGGGGAGCCGTGTTCAACGTCTTCGAGGACCTGTTCGCACCCGGCCGCAAACACACCCGGGACGAACAGAACCGGCTGGAGCTGTCCCGGGAGGACGTCGGCGACAACGACCCCGGTCACGGCCCCATAGACCTGACCTCCGGCAAGGCGGTGATACGACTGTCCCCGCCCGCCCGGCCCGACGAGGAGCCCGAACCCGGCACCGGCGACACCGACTGACCCGGGCCGCCGGGACCTAGCGGACCTGAAGTTCCAGTACCCGGTCGTCGCCCTTCCCGGCATCGCCCCGGCCGTCCGTGTCGCTGGTCACGAGCCAGAGCCGGCCCGCGCCCGCCGGGGCGACCGTGCGCAGCCGGCCGTAGGTGCCGGTGAGGAACGCCTGCGGGGCGGCGGAGGCCGTGACACCGTCCAGCGGGACGCGCCACAGGCGCTCGCCGCGCAGTCCCGCCATCCAGATCGCGCCGTCCACGTGGGCGATGCCACTGGGGGAGGCCTCGTCGGTGTGCCACTGGGCCACCGGGTTCTGGAGACCGGCGTCGGAGGACCGGCCCTCCGCCTTCGGCCAGCCGTAGTTCCCGCCCGGCTTGATCGCGTTCAGCTCGTCCCAGGTGTCCTGGCCGAACTCCGAGGCGAACAGGCGCTCGTGGCGGTCCCAGGCCAGTCCCTGGACGTTGCGGTGGCCGTAGGAGTACACGACGGAGCCGGGGAACGGGTTGCCGGGCGCCGGTTCGCCGTCCGGGGTCATCCGCAGGATCTTCCCGCCGAGCGAGGACCGGTCCTGTGCCAGACCCCGCTTGCCGCTCTCGCCGGTGCCCGCGTAGAGCATGCCGTCCGGTCCGAACGCGATCCGGCCGCCGTTGTGGATGGTGCCCTTGGGGATGCCCTTGAACACCGTGTCGGGTGCGCCGAGTTGCTCACCGGCCGGTTTCCGCTCGTCGTAGCGGACACGGACCACGCGGTTGTCGGAGGCCGAGGTGAAGTAGGCGTAGACCATGCGGTCCGAGGCGTAGCCGGGGGACAGCGCGATGCCCAGCAGCCCGCCCTCCCCGGCCGGGGAGACCCCGGAGACCGTGCCCAGCACCGTCGTCCGGTCGCTCTTCGCGTCGACCCGGCTGATCGTGCCCTCGTCCCGGGAGGACACCAGCAGATCACCGCCGGGCAGCGGGGCCAGCCCCCACGGCGACTTCAGCCCCTCCGCCACCGTGCGCAGCACCTTCACCGACCCCTTGGCCGGGGCGGCCGGCCCGGTGCCCCGCGAGGCGGTGTCCCCGCCGGGCGCGGTGACGCCCGGCAGCCGGCCCGGGGACTCCCCGCCCCCGGAGGAGCAGCCGGCCGCCAGCAGCAGGGCGGTCACGGCCAGCACGGCGGGTACAGCTCGACGTCGCACGATCACGGTTCCCTTCGGGACGGCGGACACCACGACGGCCCACCCGGCACGCTACTCCCGCCCGCCCGAGGGCCGTTGCCGTGCCGGCGACGGCCGGTGCGCGTCACGGAGGACGCCGCGCGCCCCGGACAGCCGCCGGGTGCCGCCGGAGGCCGTCGCCGAACCCCGGCCCCCGGATTCCCGGTCACCCCGCCCCGGCCCCCGGCCCGGCGCCCCGCCGGGCGGACACCCCAGTCCCCGGAAACCCCAGTCCCAGGAAACCTCAGCCCCAGGACCCCTGTGCCGCCGGCAGCCGGGACACCTCCGCCAGGTCCTGCGCGGTCAGCCGCAGGGCCGCCGCGCCCGCGTTCTCGGCGGCCCAGCGCTCCCGCTTGGTGCCCGGCAGCGCGATCACGTGGCGGCCCTGCGCCAGCACCCAGGCGAGCGCCACCTGCGCCGGGGTGACCCCCTCGCCGTGCCGCCGGGCGACGCGCCGCAGCCCCGCGACGATCGGCTGGTTGGCCGCCATCATCTCGGCCGTGAACCGGGGATGCCGGGCCCGCACGTCGTCCGGCTCGAACCCCTCGCCCGGCGTCAGCGTGCCGGTCAGGAAGCCGTTGCCCAGCGGCATCGCCGCGAGGAAGCCGACCCCGCGCGCCTCGCACCACGGCACCAGCGCCCCCAGCGCCTGCGGCGACCACACCGACAGCTCCGCCTGCACCGCGCTCACCGGGAACACCTGCTGGATCCGCTGCAACCGGCGCAGCGTCCCGTCGTACGGCCCCGCGCCCGAGCGGCGCCCGCCGCGCGCCCCCAGCGCGCACAGGCCCAGCGCCCGCACCTTCCCGGCCCGCACCAGGTCCGCCATCGCGCCCCACGTCTCCTCGACGGGCACCTCGGGGTCGGGGCGGTGCAGCTGGTACAGGTCGATCACGTCCGTCTGGAGCCGGCGCAGCGAGGCGTCGCAGGCCCGCCGCACGTAGCCGGGGCGGCCGTTGGCCACGATGTGCTGCTCGCCCACCAGCAGCCCCACCTTCGTCGCCACGAAGGCGTCCGCGCGCCGCTCCTTGAGCACCCGCCCCAGCAGCAGCTCGTTGGTGAACGGTCCGTACATGTCCGCGGTGTCCAGGAGGTCCGAGCCGAGGTCCAGCGCCCGGTGCACGGCTTTGACCGACTCCTCACCCCGTCGCCGGGATGCGGTGTACGCCCAGTTCATCGGCATGCATCCGAGTCCGACGGCCCCCACCGCGAGTCCCCCCGCGCCGATCGTCCTGCGCTCCACCTGCTCGTGAACCTCCCTCTGCCCGGCCACCAACCTAACCTCTGCGCCCCCGCGTGCCTGACATAGCCTCCTGGCATGACTTCACAGGTGTGGCTTCCCATTCCGCCCGAGGAGATCGAGGGGCTGCCCGAGGGGCCCCGGTACCTGTTCTGGGACGGGGGCGCGGACGGCGACCAGCCGTTCCCCGGCGACCCGGCCCAGTGCGCGGTGTACGTGGTGCCGTACATGAAGCCGCTGCCGGCCCGGGTGGCCCCGCTGGCGCGGCTGACGAACGTCCGGGTCATCCAGACGCTCACCGCCGGCGTCGACGACATCACCGCGCGGCTTTCGGACATCGCGCCGGGCGTACGCCTGTGCAACGCGCGGGGAGTGCACGAGACCAGCACCGCCGAGCTGGCGCTCACCCTGACCCTCGCCGCGCTGCGCGGCATACCGGAATTCGTCCGCGCCCAGCAGCAGGAGCGCTGGGTGGGCGGGTTCCACCCCTCCCTCGCCGACAAGAACGTCCTGATCGTCGGGTACGGGGCCATCGGCGCCGCCATCGAGGACCGGCTCGTGCCCTTCGAGGTCGCGCGGGTCGCACGGGTCGCACGCTCCGGTCGCACGGTGGCGCGCGGCCCCGTGCATCCGATCGCCGATGTGCCCTCTCTGCTTCCGCACGCGGATGTCGTGATCCTGTGCACCCCCCTCACGGAAGACACCCGGGGACTCGTGGACGCCGGCTTCCTCGCCCGGATGAAGGACGGCGCGCTGCTCGTCAACGTCGCGCGCGGGCCCGTCGTGGACACCAAGGCGCTCCTCGCCGAACTGGAACGGGGCCGGATCACGGCGGCCCTGGACGTGACGGACCCCGAGCCGCTGCCCGCCGGCCACCCCTTGTGGCAGGCGCCGGGCGTGCTGATCAGCCCCCATGTCGGCGGGCCCTCCTCGGCCTTCCTGCCCCGCGCCAAGCGGCTTCTCGTCGACCAGCTGACCCGGTTCGTGAACCACGAACCCCTGCGGAACGTGATCCTTACGACCGGTCCCGAAACGGGGGGAGCAACCGGGCGCTAGGCGCCTTCCGGCACCCTCCGCAATCTTTCGGGCGCACCGCGTACCGGCATACGCCCTGGTCGTCACGGAGCGTAGAGAAGCTATGTCCCTGAGTGACGATCCTGGTGTATCGTCCCGGGCAGGGGCTGCGCCGCTGACGTTCGGCGCCGGGGATGGACATTTCAGATTCGTGAGGGGGGCGACGGGCGATGCACGGCCTATGGACGAACGATCCGACGCGGCGGAGCCGCCGACGGCGACCCTGGCGCACGGCCACGCGCAGGCGCGGCCATCACACCAGCCATCACCACCAGCGCAGGTGCAGCGGCCGTCGCCGGACCGCGTACACGGCGCACCGGGACCGTCAGGACCGGGGAACGGCACGGACCGGGAGGCCCCGGTGAGTGCCCCGACCTCCTTGACGACCCCCCTCGGCGGGGCGGTGCGCGCACCGCACCCGCACGAGGCACCGCCGCCCCGCCGGCCGGCCGTCGCCGAGAACCGGCGCCTGGTGGAGCAACTGGTCCTCGCCCTGGTCTGCGCCGCCTACGCCGGCGGAGCCGCCTTCGGCTGGGGCTCCGACCGGGTCGCGGACGTGATGGGCGACTTCGGGCTGAGCGCGGCGGCCGCCGCCGCCGCCGTCTCCTGCTTCCTGTACGCCCGCGGCCCGCGCGTCCGCTTCCGGTCCGCCTGGCTGCTGTTCGCCCTCTCGGCGACGATGACCTCGCTGGGCAACGCCGTCTGGGGCTGGTACGAGGTCGCCCTGGACGCCGAGGTGCCGAGCCCCAGCTACGCCGACCTGTTCTTCCTGTGCTTCGCGCCGCCCGCCATCGTGGGCCTGCTGGTGCTCGCCAAGCGGCCGGCGTCCCGCGCGGGCTGGATCTGTCTGGGACTGGACGCCTGGCTGATCGGCGGCTCGCTGCTCACCCTCTCGTGGAGCCTCGCGCTCGCCCAGGCGGCCCGGATCGACGGGTCGAGCGTGGCGCACGCGGCGCTGTCGCTGGCGTACCCGCTGCTCGACATCGCCCTGGTCAGCATGGTGCTCGCGCTGCACTTCCGCCGGGCGCCGGGCAACCGCACGGCGGTGAACACGGCGATCGGCGCGCTCGCGCTGACCGTGATGTGCGACGCGCTGTTCACCTCGCCGCTGCTGCACAGCGGCTACCGCTCCGGCCGGCTGCTGGACGCGGGCTGGTTCGCCGGTTCGCTGCTGCTCGCCTACGCCCCCTGGGCCGCGCCCCGGCGGCACGGCGGGAAGGAGGCGCACGCCTCCGACGGGCACACGCGCGTCGTCCACGAGCACGTGCCGGGCCAGCGCGGCACCGGCCAGTGGAGCACGGGCCAGTGGAGCACGGCGCAATGGAGCACGGGCCAGGGGAACCCCGGCCAGTGGACCACGGGGCACCCGCACGCGCCGGCGCTGCCGGTGCCGGCGCCGGGCGTCGAGCACCCGCGGTACCCGTCCGGCCGGCCGCTCACCGGCTCCCTCGCCGCGCTCACCCCGTACCTCGCCGCGGCCGTGTGCACGCTGGGCATCCTGTACAACGTCCTCAACGGCCGCAGGCCCGACCACGTCGTCCTGATCACGGCGGGCGCCGTGGTGCTGGCCCTCGTCATCCGGCAGGGCATCATGCTGCTGGACAACATCACCCTCACCCAGGAACTGGCGCAGAAGGAGAACCACTTCCGGTCCCTGGTGCAGGGCTCCAGCGACGTCATCATGATCGCCGCGCCCAACGGCGTCCTGCGGTACGTCTCCCCGGCCGCCGCCGGGGTGTACGGCCGGCCCGCCGAGGAACTGGTGGGCACCGAGCTGGCCGCCCTCATCCACCCCGAGGACCTGGGCTGCGTGGTGCACGAGGTGCGCCGCTTCCTCGCCGCCAACCCGGTGCAGGAGCCCACCACGCGCATCGAGTGCCGGTTCCGCTCCGGCGACGGCGGCTGGCTGAACGTCGAGTCGACCGTCAACCGCCACCACGGCGGGCTGATCTTCAACAGCCGGGACGTGACCGAGCGGGTCCGCCTCCAGGCGCAGTTGCAGCACAACGCCGAGCACGACCCGCTGACCGACCTGCCCAACCGCGCGCTGTTCACCCGGCGCGTGCAGCAGGCCCTGTCCGGCCGCCGGGCCACCGACCGGGGCGCCGCCCTGCGCGGTACGGCGGTGCTCTTCATCGACCTGGACGGGTTTAAGGCGGTCAACGACACGATCGGGCACCAGGCCGGCGACGAGCTGCTCATCCAGGCCGCCCGCAGACTCCAGGAGGCCGTCCGGCAGGGCGACACCGCCTCCCGGCTGGGCGGCGACGAGTTCGCGGCCCTGATCGTCGGCGACGGCACCCGGGACCGGGCCGCCCGCGAGCGGAACATCCTGGAACTGGCCGACCGCCTGCGGGTGACCCTCTCCCAGCCGTACGTCATCGACGGCAACGACGTCCGGGTCGCCGCCTCCATCGGCGTCGCCTTCGCCGAGCCGGGCATCGGCGCGGGCGAGCTGCTGAGAAACGCCGACCTGGCGATGTACCGCGCGAAGTCGGCCGGGAAGGGCCGGGTCGAGCTGTACAAGCCGCAGATGCAGCAGGACGTCGTCCGCAAGGCGGAGCTGGCCACGCGCCTGCGCGCCGCGCTGCACGACGGCGAGTTCACGCTGCTGCACCAGCCGGTGGTGTGCCTGGAGAGCGGCCGGATCACGACCGTCTCCGCGCAGGCCCGCTGGCGCTCCTCCCAGGGGGTGCTGTTCACCCCGGCGGAGTTCCTGCGGGTGGCCGACGACGCCGACAAGACCGCCGAGCTGGACCGTTGGATCCTCCAGGAGGCCGTGCGGCAGGCGGCCGAGCGGGCCGCCGCCGGGGTCGCCGTGCCGGTGACGGTGCGGATGAGCGCCCGCCGGCTGGTGGACCGCTCGTCGCCGCTGGGCTCGGTGGAGGCGCTGCTGGCCCGGCACGGGCTGCCGCCCGGGGCGCTGGTCGTGGAGCTGTCCGACACCGACCCGCGGGTCTCGCTGGACGAGCTGGAGCGGCGGCTGACCGCGCTCAGCCGGCTCGGGGTGCGGATCGCGCTGGACGGCTTCGGCAGCGGCTACGCGGCCATCACGGCCCTGCGGCGGCTGCCCGTGGACATCCTCAAGCTCGACCGCGGCCTGGTCGAGGGCGTGGTCGAGTCCGCGCGGCTGCACAAGATCACCAGTGGTCTGCTGCGGATCGCCGGCGATCTGGGCCTCCAGTCGGTGGCCGAGGGCGTCGACCTGCCCGAGCAGGTGGCCGCGCTGCGCGCCATGGGCTGCACCCACGGCCAGGGTATGGCGTTCGCCGGTCCGCTGGACGAGTACCGGCTGCGCCGGGCGCTCGGATCCGGCCACTACCCGGTGCCGCACGCCCCGGCCGAACCCGCGTTCGCGGGCAGCGCGAGGGAGCCGAACGGGATGTACGCAGGGGGTGTTCCGGCCGTCTTCGGAGGCGGCGGCGCCCTTCGCTCACATGCTGAGACGCCCGTCCCACCCACTTGACACGTGGTGCGTGCCGGGGGGAGGGTCAGTTCCATGCGCACCCGAATTCTCGTACTTGGACAGCGCGTCGGCTGAGCTGGGACCCACCGGAGAACGTTCCGGAATCCCCAGCGACCTCACCGGCGCGCTCCCCTCGCTTGCCTTGCGGCACGAGGGGTTTTTTGTTGCACGAGTGCCGTTCGTGCAGCACCCCAGATCCGCCCGAACCTCGCAAAAAACCTCAGCATCGAGAAGAGAATGCCGATGACCGAGCAGGCCACCGGGGCCCACCATCCGCAGCCGCGGCCCCGTTCCGGAGGACAGCAGTCCGCCCCCGTCGAGCACGTCACGGGTGCGCAGTCCCTCATCCGCTCCCTCGAGGAGGTCGGCGCGGACACGGTATTCGGCATTCCCGGCGGCGCGATCCTCCCGGCGTACGACCCGCTGATGGACTCCACCCGGGTGCGGCACGTCCTGGTCCGGCACGAGCAGGGCGCGGGCCACGCGGCCACCGGCTACGCGCAGGCCACCGGCAAGGTCGGCGTCTGCATGGCGACCTCCGGCCCGGGCGCCACCAACCTGGTCACGCCGATCGCGGACGCGCACATGGACTCGGTGCCGCTGGTCGCGATCACCGGCCAGGTGGCCTCCAAGTCGATCGGCACGGACGCCTTCCAGGAGGCGGACATCGTCGGCATCACCATGCCGATCACCAAGCACAACTGGCTGGTCACCAAGGCCGAGGACATCCCCCGGGTGATCGCGCAGGCCTTCCACGTCGCCTCCACCGGCCGGCCGGGCCCGGTCCTGGTCGACATCGCCAAGGACGCCCTCCAGGCGAAGACCACCTTCTCCTGGCCGCCGGTGATGGACCTGCCCGGCTACCGCCCGGTGACCAAGCCGCACGCCAAGCAGATCCGCGAGGCCGCCAAGCTCATCACCGCCGCCCGCAAGCCGGTGCTGTACGTCGGCGGCGGCGTCCTGAAGGCACAGGCCACGGCCGAGCTGAAGGTCCTCGCCGAGCTGACCGGCGCCCCCGTGACCACCACCCTGATGGCGCTCGGCGCGTTCCCCGACAGCCACCCGCTGCACGTCGGCATGCCCGGCATGCACGGCAGCGTCGCCGCGGTCACCGCGCTCCAGAAGGCCGACCTGATCGTGGCCCTCGGCGCCCGCTTCGACGACCGTGTCACCGGAAAGCTGGACAGCTTCGCGCCCTACGCCAAGATCGTCCACGCGGACATCGACCCGGCCGAGATCGGCAAGAACCGCGCGGCGGACGTGCCGATCGTCGGCGACGCCCGCGAGGTCATCGCCGACCTGGTGCAGGCGGTGCAGAAGGAGCACAGCGAGGGCCACAAGGGCGACTACACCGCCTGGTGGAGCGACCTGAACCGGTGGCGCGAGACCTACCCGCTCGGCTACGACCTGCCCGAGGACGGCTCGCTCTCCCCGCAGGCGGTCATCGAGCGCGTCGGCCGGCTCGCCCCCGAGGGCACGATCTTCGCCGCGGGCGTCGGCCAGCACCAGATGTGGGCCGCGCACTTCATCCAGTACGACCGGCCCGCCACCTGGCTGAACTCCGGCGGCGCCGGGACGATGGGCTACGCGGTCCCCGCCGCCATGGGCGCCAAGGCCGGCCGCCCGGAGCAGACCGTGTGGGCGATCGACGGCGACGGCTGCTTCCAGATGACCAATCAGGAACTGACCACCTGCGCCCTGAACAACATCCCGATCAAGGTCGCCGTCATCAACAACGGCGCCCTCGGGATGGTCCGCCAGTGGCAGACCCTCTTCTACAACCAGCGCTACTCGAACACCGTGCTGCACAGCGGCCCGGACGACGTCGACCCGGCCGCCCGGGGCACCCGGGTGCCGGACTTCGTGAAGCTGGCGGAGGCCATGGGCTGCGTGGCCCTGCGCTGCGAGCGCCCCGAGGACCTGGACAAGGTCATCGAGGAGGCCAACTCCATCAACGACCGCCCGGTCGTCGTCGACTTCATCGTCCACGAGGACGCGATGGTCTGGCCGATGGTCGCCGCCGGCACCTCCAACGACGAGATCATGGCCGCCCGGGACGTCCGCCCCGACTTCGGCGACAACGAAGACGACTGACCGTCAACAGGCAAGGAAGAGCAACCACCATGTCCAAGCACACGCTCTCCGTCCTGGTGGAGAACACGCCGGGCATCCTCGCCCGGATCGCCGCCCTGTTCTCCCGGCGAGGCTTCAACATCGACTCGCTCGCGGTCGGCGTCACCGAGCACCCCGACATCTCCCGCATCACCATCGTGGTGACCGTCGAGGACCTGCCGCTGGAGCAGGTGACCAAACAGCTCAACAAGCTCGTCAACGTGCTGAAGATCGTCGAGCTGGAGCCGGGCCAGGCCGTGCAGCGCGAACTCGTCCTGGTGAAGGTCCGCGCCGACAACGAGACCCGCTCCCAGATCGTGGAGATCGTCCAGCTGTTCCGCGCCAAGACCGTGGACGTCTCCCCGGAGGCCGTGACCATCGAGGCCACCGGTTCCGGCGACAAGCTGTCCGCCATGCTCAAGATGCTGGAGCCGTACGGCATCAAGGAGCTGGTCCAGTCCGGCACGATCGCGATCGGCCGCGGCGCCCGTTCGATCACGGACCGCTCGCTGCGCGCCCTCGACCGGACGGCGTAAGACCCGGTACGGACGGCCGGCGATCAACAGCCGCCCGTATCCCGAGACCCCCGAACTTCCCTCCCGCCCGCCGTCATACGGTGGGACGCACCACCAGCACACAAGGAGAACCCAAAGTGGCCGAGCTGTTCTACGACGCTGACGCCGACCTGTCCATCATCCAGGGCCGCAAGGTCGCGGTCATCGGCTACGGCAGCCAGGGCCACGCCCACGCGCTGTCGCTGCGCGACTCCGGTGTCGACGTCCGTGTCGGTCTGCACGAGGGCTCGAAGTCCAAGGCCAAGGCCGAGGAGCAGGGCCTGCGCGTGGTGACCCCGGCCGAGGCCGCCGCCGAGGCCAGCGTCATCATGATCCTGGTCCCGGACCCGATCCAGGCGCAGGTCTACGAGGAGTCCATCAAGGACAACCTCGAGGACGGTGACGCGCTGTTCTTCGGCCACGGCTTCAACATCCGCTTCGGCTTCATCAAGCCCCCGGCCGGTGTGGACGTCTGCATGGTCGCCCCGAAGGGCCCGGGCCACCTGGTCCGCCGCCAGTACGAGGAGGGCCGCGGCGTTCCGTGCATCGCCGCCGTGGAGCAGGACGCCTCCGGCAACGCCTTCGCGCTGGCCCTCTCGTACGCCAAGGGCATCGGCGGCACCCGTGCCGGCGTCATCAAGACCACCTTCACCGAGGAGACCGAGACCGACCTCTTCGGTGAGCAGGCCGTGCTGTGCGGCGGCGCCTCGGCGCTGGTCAAGGCGGGCTTCGAGACCCTGGTCGAGGCCGGTTACCAGCCGGAGATCGCCTACTTCGAGTGCCTGCACGAGCTGAAGCTGATCGTCGACCTCATGTACGAGGGCGGCCTGGAGAAGATGCGCTGGTCCGTCTCCGAGACCGCCGAGTGGGGCGACTACGTCACCGGCCCGCGCATCATCACCGACGCCACCAAGGCCGAGATGAAGAAGGTCCTCGCCGAGATCCAGGACGGCACCTTCGCCCGGAACTGGATGGACGAGTACCACGGTGGCCTGAAGAAGTACGACGAGTACAAGAAGCAGGACTCCGAGCACCTGCTGGAGACCACCGGCAAGCAGCTGCGCAAGCTGATGTCGTGGGTCGACGAAGAGGCCTGACCCGGCCTGGGGGGGGGGGGGGGGGGGGGGGGGGGGGGGGGGGGGGGGGGGGGGGGGGGGGGGGGGGGGGGGGGGGGGGGGGGGGGGGGGGGGGGGGGGGGG
>NZ_JBVHXT010000041.1:21021-92770 GCF_055569255.1 Streptomyces sp. NPDC029296 | reverse complement strand
GCCGACGGAACGTCGTCGAACGCTGCTTCAACAAGCTCAAGGGCTTCCGCGGCATCGCCACCCGGTACGACAAGACCGCTACTTCCTACGAAGCAGCGGTCACACTCGCGTCACTCCTGCTCTGGGCAAGATCCCTTTGAAGACGGACCCTAGTTCGCGAACCGGCGTCCGGAGGACAGGAGCGGTCCCGCCCGCGACCAGGTCAGGCGCGGTCGGTCAGAAACCGTTCGATACCCGCTGACTTGTGTTCAGTCATCCGGGTGGCAGCGCATCGTTACCAACACTCGACGTGTGGTGACAATCGAGCGCGAGGACGGCGACCGGACGATGGACGACCAGGGGCACGGGGACGGCCTGTGCCCGGCGGGGGGCGGCGGGCGACCGCCGGGCCCCCTGCCCTACGAAGGAGTCTGGCGGTTCACCGCGCCCGCGGTGGACGCCTCGGTCCCGCAGGCCCGGCACGCGGTACGGGACCTGCTGCTGCGCCAGGGCGTGCCGGCCTCCGACGACCTGGTGCACGGCCTGCTGCTGATCGTCTCCGAGCTGGTCACCAACGCGGTGCGGCACGCGGCGCTGCTGTCGCCGGTGCTCGCCGTGGAGGTGGCCGTCGGAGCGGAGTGGGTGCGGGTGTCGGTGGAGGACAACCACCCCTACCGCCCCACCGCCCTGGAGGCCGACCACGGCCGGACCGGCGGCCGGGGGCTGCTCCTGGTCCGCGAGGTGGCCCGGGAGGCGGGCGGAGTGGTCGACGTGGAGCACACCGCGGGCGGCGGCAAGGTGATCTGGGCCGCCCTGCCGCTCAAACCCCCGGCGCTGCCGTAGCGGGCGAGGTCACCAGCCGGCGGTCGGGCCGGTCAGCTCCCTGATCGCCGGCCGGGCCGCGTCCAGCACGGTCATGAACCAGGCCGAGAACGGGTCCCGGGCGTGTCGCTCGGCCAGCTCGCCCGGCGTCACGAAGACGGTCTCGGCGACCTCCTGCGCGTCCGGCGCGGGCGGCGCCTGCACCAGGCCGACGAACAGGTGGTTGTACTCCTGCTCCACCAGGCCCGAGACGGGGTCCGGGTGGTTGTAGCGGACCGTGCCGGCCGCCGCGAGCAGCGACGGCGACACGCCCAGCTCCTCGTGGGTGCGCCGGGCCGCCGCCGTGAACGGCGCCTCGCCCGGGTACGGGTGGCCGCAGCAGGTGTTCGACCACACGCCGGGGGAGTGGTACTTGCCGAGCGCCCGCTGCTGGAGCAGCAGCCGGCCCCGCTCGTCGAAGAGGAACACCGAGAACGCCCGGTGCAGCCGCCCCGGCGGCTGGTGGGCGGCGAGCTTCTCCTCGGTGCCGATCGTCACACCGTCCTCGTCGACCAGTTCCAGCAAGATCGCCTCTGCGGTGTCCTCCGACGAGCCGTGCGTCGCGGTGGCGGGTGTGATCGGCATGCGCATCCTTCGCTTCGGTCCCAGCATCCCAAGTCTGCCGTACGGATCCGGCGCCCCTGGCGCGTCCCGCGCCCATCGCGCGCGGCGCGGCACCGGCGGCCGTGACCCGGTAGGCCATCGTGCCCGGCGTCCGCCACCGGAAACCGGCCGGGGGCCGTCCGCCGTGCGCGAGGCACGCGCGGCCCGGCCGCGGCGCCGTCAGTGGCAGAGCCGTGCCTCGTGCTCCGCGTGCCCGCCCGGCTCCAGCTGGAACGTGCAGTGCTCCACGTCGAAGTGGTCGCCCAGACAGCCCTGGAGCTCGTGCAGCATCTTCTCGTTCCCGATGGCGTTCAGCACCTCGGAGCTGACCACCACGTGCGCCGACAGCACCGGCATGCCCGAGGTGATCGTCCAGGCGTGCAGGTCGTGCACGTCCTCGACGCCGTCCAGCGCCAGGATGTGCGCCCGGACCTCGGCCATGTCGACGCCCTTGGGAGCCGCCTCCAGCAGCACGTCCAGCGTCTCACGCAGCAGTTTCAGCGTCCGCGGCACGATCATCAGGCCGATGACCAGGGAGGCGATCGGGTCCGCCGGCTGCCAGCCGGTGGCCAGGATCACCGCCGCGGACAGCAGTACCGCCACCGAGCCCAGCGCGTCCGCGGCCACCTCCAGGAAGGCGCCGCGCACGTTCAGGCTCTCCTTCTGCCCCCGCATCAGCAGCATCAGCGAGACCGAGTTCGCGACCAGGCCGACCAGACCGAACACGATCATCAGGCCGCCCCGGGTCTCGGCGGGCTCCACGAACCGCTGCACCGCCTCGTACAGGACGTACCCGCCGACCCCGAGCAGCAGCAGACAGTTGGCGAGGGCCGCGAGGATCTCGGCGCGCGCGTAGCCGAAGGTGCGGTTGGTGCTCGCCGGGCGGCCCGCGAAGTGGATCGCGAGCAGGGCCATGCCGAGGCCCACCGCGTCGGTCGCCATGTGCGCGGCGTCCGCGATCAGCGCGAGCGAGTCGGCGACCAGGCCGCCGACGATCTCCACCACCATGATCAAGAGCGTGATGCCCAGCGCGACGCGCAGCCGCCCCCGGTACGCGGCCGTGGCCGTACCCGGGGCCGGCGCGTGGGAGTGCCCGTGCCCGTGGTCGTGCCCTGCCCCCATGACTACCGCCTTCCGTTGCCTGCCCGGACGGCCAGTGAACTACGGGAGGGGGGTATTGGCAACGCGGCACTGAACACCGTTGTCATATGCGCTGACCTGCGGAAACGTTCCGCAGGTCAGCGCGTTCGGCTCACCCGCCGTGGTGCAGCCGCCAGCCCTCCCAGGCCGACTCGACCATCTCCCGCACCCCGAGCCGGGCCCGCCAGCCCAGTGCCTCGGCGGCCCGGTCGGCCGAGGCCACCGCGCGCGGGGCGTCGCCCGGCCGGCGGGCCTCGACCACGGGCGCCCTGCGGTCCCCGGTGACCTCCCCGACGACCCCGATCAGCTCGCGCACCGAGACGCCCTCGCCCCGGCCGATGTTCAGCGTGAGATCGCCGGTGACCGCCCCGTCGGCCAGCCGCCGCGCCGCCGCCAGATGGGCCTGGGCGAGATCGGCCACATGGATGTAGTCACGGACGCAGGTGCCGTCCGGGGTCGGATAGTCGTCGCCGAAGATCCGCGGCGCCTCGTCGCGGGTGAGCCGGTCGAAGACCATCGGCACGATGTTGAAGACCCCGGTGTCCGCCAGCTCCGGCGCCGCCGCGCCCGCCACGTTGAAATACCGCAGGCACACGGTGGAGATCCCGTGCGCCCGCCCGGCCGCCCGCACCAGCCACTCCCCGGCGAGCTTGGTCTCGCCGTACGGGTTCACCGGCGCGCACGGGGTGTCCTCGGTGATCAGGTCCACGTCCGGGTCGCCGTACACCGCGGCCGACGAGGAGAACACCAGCCGGTCCACGCCGGCCTCCGCGACCGCGTCCAGCAGGGTGGCGAGGCCCCCCACGTTCTCCCGGTAGTACAGGGTGGGCCGGGCCACCGACTCCGCGACCTGCTTGCGCGCCGCGAGATGGACGACGCCCGTCACGCCGTACTCCGCGAGCACCCGCTTCAGCAGCGGCCCGTCCAGCGTCGAGCCCCGCACCAGCGGCACGTCGGCGGGCAGCCGCTCGGGCACGGCCGCCGACAGGTCGTCCAGCGCCACGACGCTCTCCCCGGCGCCCGCCATGGCCCGTGCCACATGCGCCCCGATGTATCCGGCTCCGCCGGTGATCAGCCACGTCATGGTCGCCCAGCCTATGCGTAGCCGCCCGGTGTCCCGGTTGCCCGGGTCTGCCCCATGGGTTTGTGGGCGGGGGCCCCGATCACCGATGATGATCGCGGCAAAGGCCGGGTCAGCCCCGGTGGGCCGGACCGTGAACGGCCGGTGAACGCGGGCTCCGGCCCATCCGATAGCCTCTGCCGACATGCCGCCCGGGTGCCGCAGGCCGGGGCGCCCCACCATGCAGCAGACCGGCGCCGCGCGCGTCGGCACCCAGGGAGTGAGTTCCGTTGTCGACGGCCATCGTCACCGGTCAGCCGGTCCCAGGATCGTCACTGGAACACGATCTGCGGTCCCTCGGCTTCGACGTGCGCGTGGCCGCCGACGCCGCCGAGGCGCGGACCCTGCTCGCCACCGTGCCGGCCGACCGGCGCGTGGCCCTGGTCGACGCCCGCTTCGTGGGCCACCCGCACGCGCTGCGCCTCGGCCTGACCGACCCGCGCTTCCCGCTCGCCGCCGTCCCCGGCGCCGTCACCGCCCAGCCCGCCGCCCGGCAGGCCCTCACCCGGGCCGTGGCCCGCGCGACCTCCGCGCACGCCGGTACGGCCGCCCGGGACACCGAGGGCGGCACCCCGGCGCCCGCCGAGGACGGCCTCGCCGACCGCGTCGCCGGTGCCCTGGACGACGACGGCGACGCGGTGCACCGGCCCGAGCTGGGCAGCCTGGTCGCCACCGTGCCCGCCGGCCCGCGGGCGCTGGACGAGGCCCGCCGGGCCGTCGCCGCCGTCGACGACGAGGCCGTGCGCCTGAGGTCGGCCGTGAAGTCCCGCGACGGCTTCTTCACCACGTTCTTCATCAGCCCCTACTCGCGCTACCTCGCCCGCTGGTGCGCCCGCCGCGGCCTGACCCCGAACCAGGTCACCACGGCCTCGCTGCTCACCGCGCTGATCGCGGCCGGCTGCGCGGCCACCGGCACCCGCGGCGGCTTCGTCGCGGCCGGCGTGCTGCTCATCGCCTCCTTCGTACTGGACTGCACCGACGGCCAGCTCGCCCGCTACGCGCTGAAGTACTCCACCCTCGGCGCTTGGCTCGACGCCACCTTCGACCGGGCCAAGGAGTACGCCTACTACGCGGGCCTCGCCCTCGGCGCGGCCCGCGGCGGCGACGACGTCTGGGCGCTCGCCCTCGGCGCGATGGTCCTGCAGACCTGCCGGCACGTGGTCGACTTCTCCTTCAACGAGGCCAACCACGACGCCACCGCCAACACCAGCCCCACCGCCGCCCTCTCCGACAAGCTCGACAGCGTCGGCTGGACGGTCTGGCTGCGCCGCATGATCGTGCTGCCGATCGGCGAACGCTGGGCGATGATCGCGGTCCTCACCGCGGTCACCAGCCCGCGCATCACCTTCTACGCGCTGCTCGTCGGCTGCGCCCTGGCGGCGGCGTACACCACGGCGGGCCGCGTGCTGCGCTCGGTGACCCGCAAGGCCCGGCGCACCGACCGCGCCGCGCGGGCGCTCGCCGACCTCGCCGACTCCGGGCCGCTCGCGCACGCGGTCCGGCGGGTGTCCGGGCGCGGCCTGCCCGGGTTCGCCGTGCCCGCCGTCGCCCTGCTGGGCGGTGCCGCGGTCGTGGCCTGCTCGGCCCTCACCGACTTCGGCGGCACCCTCCCGGTCGTCGGCGCCCTCGTCTACGTCCTCACCTCGGCCCTCGCCGTCGCCCGCCCCCTCAAGGGCGCGCTGGACTGGCTGGTCCCCCCGCTGTTCCGGGCCGCCGAGTACGGCACCGTCCTCGCCCTCGCCGGTGAAGCGGACGTGAACGGAGCCCTTCTCGCCGCTTTCGGGCTGGTGGCGGCCGTCGCCTACCATCACTACGACACGGTGTACCGCATCCGCGGCAACGCCGGAGCGCCCCCGGCCGGGCTGGTGCGCGCCATCGGTGGGCAGGAGGGGCGGACGCTGCTCGTCACCGCCCTGGCCGCCGTGCTCACCGCCGCGCAGTTCACGGCCGCGCTCACGGTTCTCGCCGTGGCCGTCGCCCTGGTGGTGCTCGTCGAGAGCATCCGCTTCTGGGTGTCCGCCGGGGCGCCCGCCGTACACGACGAAGGAGAAACCGCATGATCGGCCTCGTGCTGGCGGCCGGCGCCGGACGGCGTCTGCGCCCCTACACCGACACCCTGCCCAAGGCGCTGGTGCCGGTGGGGCCCGCGGGCATAGAGGGCGAGCCGACGGTCCTGGACCTGACGCTCGGCAACTTCGCCGAGATCGGCCTGACCGAGGTCGCGGTCATCGTCGGCTACCGCAAGGAGGCCGTCTACGCGCGCAAGGCGGCCCTGGAGGCCAAGTACGGCCTCAAGCTCACCCTCATCGACAACGACAAGGCCGAGGAGTGGAACAACGCCTACTCCCTGTGGTGCGGCCGTGACGCCCTCGGGGACGGTGTGATCCTCGCCAACGGCGACACCGTCCACCCGGTCTCCGTCGAGAAGACGCTGCTCGCCGCCCGCGGCGACGGCAAGAGGATCATCCTCGCCCTGGACACGGTGAAGAGCCTGGCCGACGAGGAGATGAAGGTCGTCGTCGACCCCGAGCGGGGCATGACGAGGATCACCAAGCTGATGGACCCCGCCGAGGCCACCGGCGAGTACATCGGCGTCACCCTGATCGAGGGCGACGCCGCGCCGGAACTGGCCGACGCGCTGAAGACGGTCTGGGAGACCGACCCGCAGCAGTTCTACGAGCACGGCTACCAGGAACTGGTCGACCGCGGCTTCCGCATCGACGTGGCCCCGATCGGCCAGGTCGACTGGGTCGAGATCGACAACCACGAGGACCTCGCCCGGGGACGGGAGATCGCGTGCCAGTACTGACCCGGCTGATCCCCTCGCCGGTCGTCGTGGACGTCCGCCCGGGCGCCCTGGACGACCTGGCCTGCGTACTCGCCGACGAGCGCATCTCGCAGTCGGGCCGGCTCGCCATCGCCGTCAGCGGCGGCTCCGGCGCCCGGCTGCGCGAGCGGATCGCCCCCACGCTGCCCGGCGCCACCTGGTACGAGGTCGGCGGCGGCACCATCGACGACGCGGTCCGGCTGGCGAGCGACATCAAGGCCGGCCACTACGACGCGGTGGTCGGCCTCGGCGGCGGGAAGATCATCGACTGCGCCAAGTTCGCGGCGGCCCGGGTGGGCCTGCCGCTGGTCGCCGTCGCCACCAACCTCGCCCACGACGGTCTGTGCTCGCCGGTCGCCACCCTCGACAACGACGCCGGCCGCGGCTCCTACGGCGTGCCCAACCCGATCGCGGTCATCATCGACCTCGACGTGATCCGCGAGGCTCCCGTCCGGTTCGTCCGCTCCGGCATCGGCGACGCCATCTCCAACATCTCCGCCGTCGCGGACTGGGAGCTGGCCCACCGGGTCAACGGCGAGAAGGTCGACGGCCTCGCCGCCGCCATGGCCCGGCAGGCCGGCGAGGCGGTGCTCCGCCACCCCGGCGGAGTCGGCGACGACGGCTTCCTCCAGGTACTGGCCGAGGCGCTGGTCCTCACCGGCATCGCCATGTCCGTGTCGGGCGACTCCCGCCCGTCCTCCGGCGCCTGCCACGAGATCAACCACGCCTTCGACCTGCTCTACCCCAAGCGTGCCGCCGCCCACGGCGAGCAGTGCGGCCTCGGCGCCGCCTTCGCGATGTACCTGCGCGGCGCCCACGAGGAGTCGGCGTACATGGCCGAGGTGCTGCGCCGGCACGGGCTCCCGGTGCTGCCGGAGGAGATCGGCTTCACGGTGGACGAGTTCGTCCGCGCGGTGGAGTTCGCCCCGGAGACCCGGCCCGGCCGCTACACGATCCTCGAACACCTCGACCTCAAGACGAATCAGATCAAGGACATCTACGCCGACTATGTCAAGGCCATCGGTAGCTGAACTCCGTCCGGTCGTCCACCCCGCGGGGGTGAAGGACCGGCGCAGCGGTGAGCACTGGGCGGGACGCCTCTACATGCGCGAGGTGTCCCTGCGCGTCGACCGCTACCTGGTCAACACCAGGGTCACGCCCAACCAGCTCACGTACCTGATGACCGTCTGCGGCGTGCTCGCGGCCCCGGCCCTGCTGGTGCCGGGCATCCCGGGCGCGGTGCTCGGCGTGCTCGCCACCCAGCTGTACCTGCTGCTGGACTGCGTCGACGGGGAGATCGCCCGCTGGAAGCAGCAGTACTCGCTCGGCGGGGTCTACCTCGACCGGGTCGGCGCCTACCTCACCGACGCCGCCGTGCTGGTCGGCCTCGGGCTGCGCGCCGCCGACCTGTGGGGCACCGGCCGCATCGACTGGCTGTGGGCCTTCCTCGGCACGCTCGCCGCGCTCGGCGCCATCCTGATCAAGGCCGAGACCGACCTGGTCGGCGTCGCCCGGCACCAGACCGGCAAGCCCCCGGTGCAGGAGGCCGCCTCCGAGCCGCGCTCCTCCGGGATGGCGCTGGCCCGCCGAGCCGCCGCCGCGCTGAAGTTCCACCGGCTGATCCTCGGCATCGAGGCCTCGCTGCTGATCGTCGTCCTCGCGATCGTGGACCAGGCCCGCGGCGACCTGTTCTTCACCCGTCTCGGCACCGCCGTGCTGGCCGGCATCGCCCTGCTGCAGACCCTGCTGCACCTGGTGTCCATCCTCGCCTCCAGCAGGCTGAAGTGAGCGCGCCCATGAAGGTCGGCGCCGTCGTCATCACCATGGGCAACCGGCCCGAGGAGCTGCGGGCCCTGCTCGACTCCGTCGCCAAGCAGGACGGCGACCCGGTCGAGGTGGTCGTCGTCGGCAACGGCTCGCCCGTCCCGGACGTGCCGGAGGGCGTACGGACCGTGGAGGTGCCCGAGAACCTGGGCATCCCCGGCGGGCGCAACGTCGGCATAGAGGCGTTCGGCCCCTCCGGCCGCGATGTCGACATATTGCTCTTCCTCGACGACGACGGTCTGCTCGCCCGCCACGACACCGCCGAGCTGTGCCGTGAGGCCTTCGCCGCGGACCCCGAGCTCGGCATCATCAGCTTCCGCATCGCCGACCCCGACACCGGCGAGACCCAGCGCCGGCACGTGCCCCGGCTGCGCGCCTCGGACCCGATGCGCTCCTCCCGGGTCACCACCTTCCTCGGCGGCGCCAACGCCGTACGCACCCGTGTCTTCGCCGAGGTCGGCACCCTGCCCGACGCGTTCTTCTACGCGCACGAGGAGACGGACCTCGCCTGGCGGGCCCTCGACGCGGGCTGGATGATCGACTACCGGTCCGACATGGTGCTGTACCACCCGACGACCGCGCCCTCGCGGCACGCCGTCTACCACCGCATGGTCGCCCGCAACCGCGTCTGGCTCGCCCGCCGCAACCTCCCCGCCCCCCTCGTCCCGGTCTACCTCGGGGTCTGGCTGCTGCTCACCCTGCTCCGCCGTCCCTCGCGGCCGGCCCTGCGGGCCTGGTTCGGCGGGTTCCGGGAGGGCTGGGCCACGCCGTGCGGTCCCCGCCGCCCGATGCGCTGGCGTACGGTGTGGCGACTCACCCGACTGGGCCGTCCCCCGGTCATCTGACAAGCTCGTCCCCGACGGGTCAGTGCCGCCGCGCGCGGCTGCCCGGCGACGAACCGACACGCGTACCCGAAGACGAAAGTTTCCCCTGTGAGTGAGACCACGCACGACGGCACGGTCGTGGTGACCGCGGCCCCGTCGCCCGACGCGGGACTGACGGCGGCCGAGCTCGCCGCCAAGTACGGGCTCTCCGTGAGCGGCGCCCGGCCCTCGCTCGTGGAGTACGTCCGGCAGCTGTGGGGACGGCGCCACTTCATCCTGGCCTTCTCCCAGGCCAAGCTGACCGCCCAGTACAGCCAGGCCAAGCTCGGCCAGCTCTGGCAGGTGGCCACCCCCCTGCTGAACGCGGCCGTGTACTTCCTCATCTTCGGGCTGATCCTGCACGCCAGCCGCGGCATGTCCCGGGAGGTGTACATCCCGTTCCTGGTCACCGGCGTGTTCGTGTTCACCTTCACCCAGAGTTCGGTGATGTCGGGCGTGCGCGCCATCTCCGGCAACCTCGGCCTGGTGCGCGCCCTGCACTTCCCGCGCGCCGCGCTGCCCGTCTCCTTCTCGCTCCAGCAGCTCCAGCAGCTGCTGTTCTCGATGCTGGTGCTGTTCGCCGTGGCGGTCGGCTTCGGCAGCTACCCGGGCCCGTCCTGGCTGCTGATCGTGCCGGTGCTGGTGCTGCAGTTCCTGTTCAACACCGGGCTCGCGCTGATCGTGGCCCGGATGGGCGCCAAGACTCCGGACCTCGCGCAGCTGATGCCGTTCGTGCTGCGCACCTGGATGTACGCCTCCGGCGTCATGTTCTCGATCAACACCATGCTGGCGGGCCGCCCCGAGTGGATCGTCCGGGTGCTCCAGGTCAACCCGGTCGCCGTCTACATGGACCTGATGCGCTTCGCCCTGATCGACGACTACGGTTCCTCCAACCTGCCGCCGCACGTGTGGGCCATCGCCCTGCTGTGGGCCGTGGTCGTCTTCGCCGGCGGCTTCGTGTACTTCTGGAAGGCGGAGGAGCGGTACGGCCGTGGCTGAGCAGCACATCCAGGACCAGCGCCCGACGGTCATCGCGGACGATCTGCACATCGTCTACCGGGTCAACGGCGCCAAGACCGGCAAGGGCAGCGCGACCGCGGCCCTCAGCCGCATCCTGCGGCGCGGCGAGGAGCGGGGCGTGCGCAAGGTGCACGCCGTGCGCGGCGTGTCCTTCATCGCCTACCGCGGCGAGGCCATCGGCCTGATCGGCTCCAACGGCTCCGGCAAGTCGACCCTGCTGCGCGCCATCGCCGGCCTGCTGCCCGCGGAGAGCGGCAAGGTCTACACCGACGGCCAGCCGTCCCTGCTGGGCGTGAACGCGGCCCTGATGAACGACCTCACCGGCGAGCGGAACGTCATCCTGGGCGGTCTGGCCATGGGCATGTCCCGGGAGCAGATCAAGGAGCGCTACCAGGACATCGTCGACTTCTCCGGCATCAACGAGAAGGGCGACTTCATCACCCTTCCGATGCGCACGTACTCCTCCGGTATGGCGGCCCGGCTGCGTTTCTCCATCGCCGCCGCCAAGGACCACGACGTCCTGATGATCGACGAGGCGCTGGCCACCGGTGACCGCAAGTTCCAGAAGCGGTCCGAGGAACGCATCCGGGAACTGCGCAAAGAGGCCGGAACGGTCTTTCTGGTCAGTCACAACAACAAGTCGATCCGCGACACCTGCAACCGCGTGCTGTGGCTGGAACGCGGTGAACTGCGGATGGACGGACCCACCGACGAGGTCCTGAAGGAGTACGAGAAGTTCACGGGCAAGTGACCCGTTTCGGTCAGGGCCCCGTCGGAATTTCGTCCGGCGGGGCCCTTCGTCTGCAAAGGAAACGTCAACTCGGCCCCGTGTCAGGAATCTTGGAGCCAATCGGTGTGTTGTTGTGATGTGCGGGACACCCCGGCGATGGGCGCCACGTTGTACAACGTAAGCTGTACCGGTGCCGGAAACCGGCAAGTGCGGCGATAATGCGCGCCTTCCTTCGCGGAGGTGTCCTCGTGCATTGCGGGGCGGCGTGTCCGAAATAGTGTGTATTGGGTCGGCAGTGTAGAACGGGAGATGTGACGGCAATGGCTACGGAAACGCCCCAGCGCAGCGCAGCGTGTGCCGTCCCCGCCCCGGGCAGCGCCCGATGACGGCCCTCGACACGGCGTCCGGCCCGGAACGCGCCACCCTGGACAAGGCCGCGAGCGAGAACTTCCCGGTGGCCCCCTTCTTCCTGCCCCGGGCCTGGCGCGCCGACCTGATGGCCGTGTACGGCTTCGCCCGCCTCGTGGACGACATCGGCGACGGCGACCTCGCCCCCGGCGGCGCCGACGCCCGCCTGCTCGGCGTGTCGCCCGCCGGGGCCGCCGACCGGCTCGTCCTCCTCGACGCCTTCGAGGAGGACCTGCGCCGCGTGTTCGACGGCACGCCGCGCCACCCGCTGCTGCGCCGCCTGCAGCCCACCGTCCGGCGCCGCGCCCTCACCCCCGAGCCGTTCCTCGGGCTGATCGCCGCCAACCGCCAGGACCAGCTCGTCGCCCGCTACGAGACCTACGACGACCTCCTCGCCTACTGCGAACTGTCCGCCAACCCCGTCGGCCGCCTCGTGCTCGCCGTCACCGGCACCTCCACCCCCGAGCGGATCAGGCTGTCCGACGCGATCTGCACCGCGCTGCAGATCGTGGAGCACCTCCAGGACGTAGCCGAGGACCTCGGCCGCGACCGCGTCTACCTGCCCGCCGAGGACATGAAGCGCTTCCACGTCCAGGAAGCTGATCTTGGCCAAAAAAGCGCGGGCGCATCGGTGCGCGCCCTGGTTGCATACGAAGCACAACGCGCCCGCGATCTGCTGGATGAAGGCGCTCCCCTGGTGGGTAGCGTCCACGGCAGGCTCAGACTGCTGCTCGCGGGGTTCGTGGCGGGGGGAAGGGCGGCGATCAGAGCGATCGCCGCCGCCGAATACGACGTACTTCCCGGCCCGCCCAAACCCGGCAAGGTCCAGTTGCTGCGTGAGGCGGGCGTGATCCTGCGAGGAGAGGGGTGATCCGGACCGTGGAGTCCGCGCCGCACGTGTCCGCGCCGGTACTCGCCGCCTACAGCTACTGCGAGGCCGTGACCGGGCAGCAGGCCCGTAACTTCGCCTACGGCATCCGGCTGCTGCCGGCGGCCAAGCGCCGCGCCATGTCGGCGCTGTACGCGTTCTCCCGGCGGGTGGACGACATCGGCGACGGCGGCCTCGCCGACGAGGTCAAGCTGACACGGCTGGAGGACACCCGGGCGCTGCTCGCCCGGATCCGCGAGGACGACGTCGAGGAGGACGACACCGACCCGGTGGCCGTCGCCCTCGGCCACGCCGCGCGGGTCTTCCCGATCCCGCTCGGCGGCCTGGACGAGCTGATCGACGGCGTCCAGATGGACGTGCGCGGGGAGACCTACGAGACCTGGGACGACCTCAAGACGTACTGCCGGTGTGTCGCCGGTGCCATCGGCCGCCTCTCGCTCGGCGTGTTCGGCACCGAACCCGGCGCACGCGGTACCGAGCGCGCCGCCGAGTACGCCGACACGCTGGGCCTCGCCCTCCAGCTCACCAACATCCTCCGCGACGTCCGCGAGGACGCGCTGGGCGGCCGCACCTACCTGCCGGCCGACGACCTCGCCAAGTTCGGCTGCTCGGCCGGCTTCCGGGCGCCGACCCCGCCCGAGGGTTCCGACTTCGCCGGCCTCGTCCATTTCGAAGTACGGCGCGCCCGGGCCCTGTTCGCCGAGGGCTACCGGCTGCTGCCCATGCTCGACCGGCGCAGCGGCGCCTGTGTCGCCGCGATGGCCGGCATCTACCGCCGGCTGCTCGACCGCATCGAGCGCGACCCGGAGGCCGTGCTGCGCGGCCGGGTCTCGCTGCCCGGACACGAGAAGGCCTACGTCGCCGTGCGCGGCCTGTCCGGCCTCGACACCCGCCATGTCTCCCGGCGCTCCGTGCGGAGGCGCGCCTGATGCGGCGCACCGAACCGGAGCCGGCCGAACCGGACGGCCCGCGGCAGGCAACCCTCCACCGCGGCGCGGCGTCCCTGAGGGCGACGGCCGGGCGCGCACCGTCCGGCCGCCGTGCCCGCACCGTGCGGGAACGCGGGGCCGGGTCCGGCATGCGGCTCCCGCCGCACGGGCGTGAGCAGGCACGACGAGGCGGCGCACGGGGCCCGGCCGGTACCGGCCGCGCCCGCGGGGCGCTCGCGCACGTAGGGAAGGACGCACGATGAGCGACGGCTCACCCCACCCGGCACCGGCCGGCACCCCGGGCACGGCGGCCCGCAGCGCGGTCGTGGTCGGCGGCGGACTCGCCGGGGTCACCGCGGCGCTCGCCCTCGCCGACGCGGGCGTCCGCGTCACCCTGCTCGAAGGCAGGCCCAGGCTGGGCGGCCTCGCCTTCTCCTTCCAGCGCGGCGAACTGACCGTCGACAACGGCCAGCACGTGTACCTGCGCTGCTGCACCGCCTACCGCTGGTTCCTCGACCGGATCCAGGGCACGGCGCTGGCACCGCTGCAGGACCGCCTGGACGTGCCCGTCGTCGATGTCGCCAAGCCCGTGGGCCGGCGGCTCGGCAGACTGCGGCGCGACCCGCTGCCCGTCCCCCTCCACCTGGGACGCGGCCTGGCCGCCTATCCGCACCTCTCGCTCGCCGAGCGCGCCGCCGTCGGGCGGGCCGCGCTCGCGCTGAAGGGGCTCGACCTCGCCGATCCGACCCTGGACACCCAGGACTTCGGCAGCTGGCTGGCCGCGCACGGCCAGTCCGCGCGCGCCATCGAGGCCCTGTGGGACCTGGTCGGGGTCGCCACCCTCAACGCGGTCGCGGGCGACGCCTCGCTGGGGCTCGCCGCGATGGTGTTCAAGACCGGTCTGCTGTCCGACCCGGGCGCGGCCGACATCGGCTGGGCCCGCGTCCCGCTGGGCGAACTGCACGACCGGCTGGCCCGCAAGGCGCTCGACTCCGCGGGCGTGCGTACCGAGGTCCGTACACGCGTCACCTCCGTCTCCACCAACGACAACGGCGGGTGGAGCGTCCGAGTTCCCGGCGAGACGCTTTCCGCGGACGCCGTCGTCCTCGCCGTACCCCAGCGCGAGGCTTACGGCCTGCTCCCGCCCGGCGCCCTCGACGCGCCCGAGCGACTGCTGGAGATCGGCACCGCGCCGATCCTCAACATCCACGTCGTCTACGACCGCAAGGTGCTCGCGCGCCCCTTCTTCGCCGCGCTCGGCACCCCGGTGCAGTGGGTGTTCGACCGCACCGACGCCTCCGGACTGCTGAAAGGCGGGCCCGAGGGGGCTGCGCACAACGACGGCGGGCGCCCGGCGGGCCAGTACCTCGCGCTGTCCCAGTCGGCCGCGCAGGACGACATCGACACCCCGGTGGCCGAACTCCGCGAGCGCTACCTGCCCGAGCTGGAGCGGCTCATCCCCGGCACCCGCGCCGCCGGGGTGAAGGACTTCTTCGTGACCCGGGAGCGCACGGCCACGTTCGCCCCCGCCCCCGGCGTCGGACGCCTCAGGCCCGGCGCCCGGACGAAGGCCCCCGGCCTGTACCTGGCCGGAGCGTGGACCGCCACCGGGTGGCCCGCGACCATGGAGAGCGCGGTCCGCAGCGGAGTGAGCGCGGCCGACGCCGCGCTCGGCACCCTGGGCCGGCCCCGCCCGCGCCACCTCTTCGCCTTCGAGGAGGCGGCGTGACGCCCGGCCCGCGGGCGACCGCCCCCGCACCCCCGGTACCGCAACCAGAGGAGAGATTGTGCCCACTGTGCCCCCGGCCGCGACGCCCGCTCGGAGGCCCGCGGTGGACGTGACCGCGCTCCTGGAGCGCGGCAGGAACCTGGCCACACCGGTGCTGCGGGCGGCCGTCGACCGCCTGGCCCCGCCCATGGACACCGTGGCCGCCTACCACTTCGGCTGGATCGACGCCGCCGGCAACCCCGCGCACGGCGACGGCGGCAAGGCCGTCCGCCCCGCGCTGGCCGTGCTGTCCGCCGAGGTCACCGGTGCCGCGCCCGAGGCCGGCGTGCCCGGCGCGGTCGCCGTCGAGCTCGTGCACAACTTCTCGCTGCTGCACGACGACCTGATGGACGGCGACGAGCAGCGCCGGCACCGCGACACCGTCTGGAAGGTGCACGGCCCCGCCCAGGCCATCCTGGTCGGCGACGCCCTGTTCGCCCTCGCCGGCGAGGTCCTGCTGGAGATCGGCACGGTCGAGGCCGGCCGCGCCGCCCGCCGGCTGACCGCGGCCACCCGCGCCCTGATCGACGGCCAGGCCCAGGACATCTCCTACGAGCACCGCGACCGCGTCAGCGTCGAGGAGTGCCTGGAGATGGAGGGCAACAAGACCGGCTCCCTGCTGGCCTGCGCCTCCTCCATCGGCGCCGTCCTCGGCGGTGCGGACGACACCACCGCCGACGCGCTGGAGCGCTACGGCTACCACCTCGGCCTCGCCTTCCAGGCCGTGGACGACCTGCTCGGCATCTGGGGCGACCCGGAGGCCACCGGCAAGCAGACCTGGAGCGATCTGCGCCAGCGCAAGAAGTCCCTGCCGGTCGTCGCCGCCCTCGCGGCCGGCGGCCCCGCCTCCGAACAGCTCGGCGAGATCCTCGCCGCGGACGCCAAGAGCAGCGACTTCGAGAACTTCTCCGAGGAGGAGTTCGCGGCCCGCGCCGCCCTCATCGAGGAGGCCGGCGGCCGCGAGTGGACGGCCGCCGAAGCGCGCCGTCAGCACACCATCGCCATCGAAGCGCTCGAGGCCGTGGACATGCCCGACCGGGTGCGGGAGTCCTTCACGGCGCTCGCCGACTTCGTCGTCGTACGAAAGAGATGATCACCATTGGCTGGATAAGCCTCGCGTAGTCGCCGGCCGGTGCCGCAGGACGAAGGACACCGGCCGACGGCGGACCCACAGCAGCACGACTCGCACGACTGCACGAAGGGGAAGCCATGACAGCGACGACCGACGGAAGCACCGGGGCCATCTTGCCGTCCCGGGCTGCCGCGGCCAGCGACTCCACCCTCACCATCCCCGAGACGGCCGGGGTACAAGAAGCCGCCACGCGCGCCGTACGGCGCGCCACCGATTTCCTGCTCGCCCGGCAGGACGCCGAGGGCTGGTGGAAAGGCGACCTGGAGACCAACGTCACCATGGACGCCGAGGATCTGCTGCTCCGTCAGTTCCTGGGCATCCTGGACGAGCACACCGCGCAGGCCGCCGCGAAGTTCATCCGCGGCGAGCAGCGCGAGGACGGCACCTGGGCCACGTTCTACGGCGGCCCGGGCGACCTGTCCGCCACCGTGGAGGCGTACGTCGCCCTGCGCCTGGCCGGCGACGCGCCCGACGCGCCGCACATGGCGCGGGCCTCGGCCTGGATCCGCGAGCGGGGCGGCATCGCCGCCGCGCGGGTCTTCACCCGGATCTGGCTCGCCCTGTTCGGCTGGTGGAAGTGGGAGGACCTGCCCGAACTCCCACCGGAGCTGATCTTCTTCCCCACCTGGTTCCCGCTCAACATCTACGACTTCGGATGCTGGGCGCGGCAGACCATCGTGCCGCTCACCATCGTCTCCGCCAAGCGCCCCGTGCGCCCGGCCCCGTTCGCGCTGGACGAGCTGCACACCGATCCGGCCGTCCCGAACCCGCCGCAGCCGCTCGCCCCGGTGGCGAGCTGGGACGGCGTCTTCCAGCGGCTGGACAAGGTGGTCCGCGGCTACCGCAAGGTCGCCGTGCGCAGGCTGCGCAAGGCCGCGATGAACGCGGCGGCCCGCTGGATCATCGAACGGCAGGAGAACGACGGCTGCTGGGGCGGCATCCAGCCCCCGGCCGTGTACTCCGTCATCGCCCTGCACCTGCTCGGCTACGACCTCCAGCACCCGGTGCTGCGCGAGGGCCTCGCCTCCCTGGACCGCTTCGCCGTCTGGCGCGAGGACGGCGCCCGGATGATCGAGGCCTGCCAGTCCCCGGTGTGGGACACCTGCCTGGCCACCATCGCCCTGGTGGACGCCGGGCTGCCCGCGGACCACCCCCAGCTGGTCAAGGCCGCCGACTGGATGCTCGGCGAGGAGATCGCCCGCCCCGGCGACTGGGCCGTGCGCCGGCCCGAACTGCCCCCGGGCGGCTGGGCCTTCGAGTTCCACAACGACAACTACCCCGACATCGACGACACCGCCGAGGTCGCGCTCGCGCTGCGCCGGGTCCGCCACCACGACCCCGAGCACGTGGACCGGGCCATCGGCCGGGCCGTGCGCTGGAACCTCGGCATGCAGTCGAAGAACGGCGCCTGGGGCGCCTTCGACGTGGACAACACCAGCCCGTTCCCGAACCGGCTGCCGTTCTGCGACTTCGGCGAGGTCATCGACCCGCCGTCCGCGGACGTCACCGCGCACGTGGTGGAGATGCTCGCCGCCGAGGGCCTGGCCGACGACCCGCGCACCCGCCGCGGCATCGACTGGCTGCTCGTCGAACAGGAGGCCGACGGCTCGTGGTTCGGCCGCTGGGGCGTCAACTACATCTACGGCACCGGCTCGGTCGTCCCCGCGCTCACCGCGGCCGGACTGCCCACCTCGCACCCGGCGATCCGGCGGGCCGTGGCCTGGCTGGAGAGCGTGCAGAACGACGACGGCGGCTGGGGCGAGGACCTGCGCTCCTACCGGGACGCCAGGGAATGGAGCGGCCGGGGCGCCTCCACCGCCTCGCAGACCGCGTGGGCGCTGATGGCGCTGCTCGCCGCCGGGGAGAAGGGTTCCGCGGCCGTCGAGCGTGGCGTGCGCTGGCTGGCCGACACCCAGCGGGAGGACGGCGGCTGGGACGAGCCGTACTTCACCGGCACCGGCTTCCCCTGGGACTTCTCCATCAACTACCACCTGTACCGGCAGGTGTTCCCGCTCACCGCGCTCGGCCGGTACCTGCACGGGGACCCCTTCGAGCGCAACCTGTTCGCCCGGGCCCAGAAGGTCACCGCGCGGGCCGAGGGGAACTGATGTGAGCCACCAGCCCGCTCCGGCTCCGCTGCTGATCGCCTGCGCGCTCGGCATCGAGCACCTCGCCCTGCGCACCGGCGACCGCCGGGCGCGCGGGGCGGGCACGCCGCTGCGCGGAGGCGCCGCGCGGCGGGCCGGCGGGCCGGTGACCTTCGTCCGCACGGGCATGGGGCCCCGTGCGGCGGAACGCTCCGTCACCCGGCTCCTGTCCGGCCCGGCACCCGCCGGCACGGCCGTGCTGGCCACCGGCTTCTGTGCCGGACTGGCCCCCGGGATGCACCCCGGCGACCTGGTGGTCGCCGAGGAGACCCGCGATCCGCGCGGCACCGTGCCGTGCGCGGGCACCGAACTCCTGGTCAGGGAACTCGCGCGCCTGCTGCCCGGCCGCACCGTGCACACCGGCCCGCTCACCGGCTCCGACCACGTCGTACGGGGCCCCGAGCGATCCGATCTGCTCACCACCGGCGCGATCGCCGTGGACATGGAGTCGGCGGCCACGCTGCTGGCCGCCGTCCGCACCGGCGAGCGGCCGGTCGCCGCCGTACGGGTCGTCGTGGACGCACCCGAACACGAACTCGTCCGGATCGGCACCCTGCGCGGGGGAATATCGGCCTTCCGCGTTCTCCGTTCCATCCTTCCCGCATTTTTCGAATGGCACCGTTCTATGCCGCTCCCTCGGAGGTGAGCCAGATGGCCATGCCGTTGCGTCAGTCCATCAAGGTCGCTACATACCTGGCTGAACAGAAGCTGCGCAAGCGGGACAAGTTTCCGCTGATTGTCGAGCTGGAACCGCTTTTCGCCTGCAATCTGAAGTGTGAGGGCTGCGGCAAGATCCAGCACCCCGCCGGTGTGCTCAAGCAGCGCATGCCGGTCGCCCAGGCCGTGGGCGCCGTGCTGGAGTCCGGGGCGCCGATGGTCTCCATCGCCGGCGGCGAGCCCTTGATGCACCCTCAGATCGACGAGATCGTGCGGCAGTTGGTGGCGAAGCGGAAGTACGTCTTCCTGTGCACCAACGCGATGCTGCTGCGCAAGAAGATGGACAAGTTCACCCCCTCGCCCTATTTCGCCTTCGCGGTGCACATCGACGGGCTGCGTGAGCGGCACGACGAATCCGTCGCGAAGGAAGGCGTGTTCGACGAGGCCGTGGCGGCCATCAAGGAGGCCAAGCGGCGCGGCTTCCGGGTGACCACCAACTCCACCTTCTTCAACACCGACACCCCGCAGACCATCATCGAGGTGCTCAACTTCCTCAACGACGACCTCCAGGTCGACGAGATGATGATCTCGCCCGCCTACGCCTACGAGAAGGCTCCGGACCAGGAGCACTTCCTCGGCGTGGAGCAGACCCGGGAGCTGTTCAAGAAGGCCTTCGCGGGCGGCAACCGCCGCAAGTGGCGGCTCAACCACTCCCCGCTCTTCCTGGACTTCCTGGAGGGCAAGGTCGACTTCCCGTGCACCGCGTGGGCGATCCCGAACTACTCGCTCTTCGGCTGGCAGCGCCCCTGCTACCTGATGAGCGACGGGTACGTGCCGACGTACCGCGAACTGGTGGAGAAGACCGACTGGGACAAGTACGGCCGCGGCAAGGACCCGCGGTGCGCCAACTGCATGGCCCACTGCGGCTACGAGCCGACCGCCGTCCTCGCCACCATGGGCTCCCTGAAGGAGTCCCTGCGGGCCATGCGCGAGACCGTCGCCGGGAACCGGGAATGACCTCGACGACCACCGTTCCGCTGGGCGTCCCCGAGGTGCCGGCCCGTCCGGTCGCGCCTCGGCGGGCGTCGCGGCGGATCCAGGTCGGGCCGGTGCCGGTCGGCGGCGGCGCCCCGGTGTCCGTGCAGTCGATGACGACGACCCGCACCTCCGACATCGGCGCCACCTTGCAGCAGATCGCCGAACTCACCGCGTCCGGCTGCCAGATCGTCCGCGTCGCCTGCCCCACGCAGGACGACGCGGACGCGCTGGCGACCATCGCGAGGAAGTCGCAGATCCCGGTGATCGCGGACATCCACTTCCAGCCGAAGTACGTGTTCGCCGCCATCGAGGCCGGCTGCGCCGCGGTCCGCGTCAACCCCGGCAACATCAAGCAGTTCGACGACAAGGTCAAGGAGATCGCCAAGGCCGCCAAGGACCACGGCACCCCGATCCGGATCGGCGTCAACGCCGGCTCCCTGGACCGGCGCCTGCTCCGGAAGTACGGCAAGGCGACCCCCGAGGCGCTGGTCGAGTCGGCCCTGTGGGAGGCGTCCCTCTTCGAGGAGCACGACTTCCGGGACATCAAGATCTCCGTCAAGCACAACGACCCGGTCGTGATGATCGAGGCCTACCGCCAGCTCGCCGAGCGGTGCGACTACTCGCTGCACCTCGGCGTCACGGAGGCCGGCCCCGCCTTCCAGGGCACGATCAAGTCGGCGGTCGCCTTCGGCGCGCTGCTCAGCCAGGGCATCGGCGACACCATCCGGGTGTCGCTGAGCGCGCCGCCGGTCGAGGAGATCAAGGTCGGCATCCAGATCCTGGAGTCCCTGAACCTGCGCCGGCGCGGCCTGGAGATCGTCTCCTGCCCGTCCTGCGGCCGCGCCCAGGTCGACGTCTACAAGCTCGCCGAGGAGGTGACGGCGGGCCTGGACGGCATGGAGGTGCCGCTCCGGGTCGCGGTGATGGGGTGTGTGGTCAACGGTCCCGGCGAGGCCCGCGAGGCCGACCTCGGCGTGGCCTCCGGCAACGGCAAGGGCCAGATCTTCGTCAAGGGCGAGGTCGTCAAGACCGTCCCCGAGTCCAAGATCGTGGAGACCCTGATCGAGGAGGCCATGAAGCTCGCCGAGAGCGAGAGCCTTTCGGACCAGGTGAGTTGAGGCAAGGCACGCAACGAGAGGGGGCCCGAGAGTGACCATTCTGGAGAGCATCCGGCAACCACGCGACCTGAAGGCGCTGTCCGAAGCGGAACTCGGGGAACTGTCCGGAGAAATACGTGAGTTCCTGGTGCACGCCGTGTCGAGGACGGGCGGTCACCTCGGGCCCAACCTGGGCGTGGTGGAACTCACCATCGCGCTCCACCGGGTCTTCGAGTCGCCGGCCGACCGCATCCTGTGGGACACCGGCCACCAGGCCTACGTCCACAAGCTGCTGACCGGCCGTCAGGACTTCTCGAAGCTGCGCGGCAAGGGCGGACTGTCCGGCTACCCCTCGCGCGAGGAGTCCGAGCACGACGTCATCGAGAACAGCCACGCGTCCACGGCGATCGGCTGGGCCGACGGCCTCGCCAAGGCCAGTCAGGTGCGGGGGGAGAAGGGCCATGTGGTCGCCGTCATCGGCGACGGCGCGCTGACCGGCGGCATGGCGTGGGAGGCGCTGAACAACATCGCCGCGGCCCGGGACCGGCCGCTCGTCATCGTCGTCAACGACAACGAACGCTCCTACGCCCCGACCATCGGCGGCCTGGCCAACCACCTGGCCACACTGCGCACCACCGACGGCTACGAGAAGGTCCTCGCCTGGGGCAAGGAAGTGCTCCAGCGCACCCCGGTCGTCGGCAGCACGCTCTACGAGTCCCTGCACGGCGCGAAGAAGGGCTTCAAGGACGCCTTCGCCCCGCAGGGCATGTTCGAGGACCTGGGCCTGAAGTACCTCGGCCCGATCGACGGCCACGACCTGGGGGCGGTCGAATCGGCGCTGCGCCGCGCCAAGCGCTTCCACGGTCCCGTCCTGGTCCACTGCCTCACCGAGAAGGGCCGCGGCTACGAACCCGCCCTCGCGCACGAGGAGGACCACTTCCACTCCGTGGGCGTGATGGACCCGCTCACCTGCGAGCCGCTCGCTCCCTCCAAGGGCCCCTCGTGGACCTCGGTGTTCGGCGAGGAGATCGTCAGGATCGGGGAGGAACGCGAGGACGTCGTGGCGATCACGGCGGCCATGCTGCACCCGGTCGGCCTCGCCCGGTTCGCCGAGCGCTTCCCGGACCGCGTCTGGGACGTCGGCATCGCCGAGCAGCACGCGGCCGTCTCCGCGGCCGGCCTCGCCACCGGCGGGCTCCACCCGGTCGTCGCCGTCTACGCCACCTTCCTCAACCGCGCCTTCGACCAGCTGCTGATGGACGTGGCCCTGCACAAGTGCGGGGTGACCTTCGTGCTGGACCGGGCCGGTGTCACCGGCACCGACGGGGCCTCACACAACGGCATGTGGGACATGTCGATCCTCCAGGTCGTCCCCGGCCTGCGGATCGCCGCCCCGCGCGACACCGACCAGCTGCGCGCCCAGCTCCGCGAGGCCGTCGCCGTGGACGACGCGCCCACGCTGGTCCGCTTCCCGAAGGAGACCGCCGGCCCGGGCGTCCCCGCCGTCGACCGGGTCGGCGGCATGGACGTCCTGCACCGCGCCGAGCGCCCCGAGGTGCTGCTGGTGGCCGTCGGCGTGATGGCCACGGTGTGCCTGCGGACCGCCGAACTGCTCGAAGCCCGCGGCATCGGCTGCACCGTGGTCGACCCGCGCTGGGTCAAACCCGTCGACCCCGCCCTGCCCGAGCTGGCCGCCGGGCACCGGCTGGTGGCCGTGGTCGAGGACAACAGCCGGGCCGCGGGCGTCGGTTCGGCCGTGGCGCTGGCCCTCGGCGACGCCGACGTGGACGTACCGGTACGGCGGTTCGGCATCCCGGAGCAGTTCCTCGCGCACGCCAAGCGCAGCGAGGTGCTGGCCGACATCGGCCTCACGCCCGTCGAGATCGCCGGGCAGATCAGCGCGAGTCTGGCCGCCAAGGACGCCGGCGGCACAGTCAAGGAGAGTGAATGACCACCGAGTTCGACCTCGGCGCCCTGCTCGCCGAGCGCGGAGCCGAACGCTACGAGCTGCACACCAAGCACCTCAACCCGCAGCTCCCGCGAATGCTGCACACCATCGGCTTCGACAAGGTCTACGAGCGCGCCGAGGGAGCGCACTTCTTCGACGCGGACGGCAACGACTACCTGGACATGCTCGCCGGGTTCGGCGTGATGGGTCTCGGCCGTCACCACCCGGTCGTCCGCAAGGCGCTGCACGACGTCCTGGACCTGGACCTCGCCGACCTCACCCGCTTCGACTGCCAGCCGCTGCCCGGCCTGCTCGCCGAACGGCTCCTCGCCCACAGCCCGCACCTGGACCGGGTGTTCTTCGGCAACAGCGGCACCGAAGCGGTCGAGACGGCCCTGAAGTTCGCCCGGTACGCCACCGGCAAACCCCGCGTCCTGTACTGCGACCACGCCTTCCACGGCCTGACCACCGGCTCGCTGTCGGTCAACGGCGAAGACGGCTTCCGCGACGGGTTCGCCCCGCTGCTGCCCGACACCGCCGTCCCCCTCGGCGATCTGGAGGCCCTCGCCCGGGAGCTGCGCAAGGGCGACGTGGCCGCGCTGATCGTGGAACCGATCCAGGGCAAGGGCGTCCACGAGGCGCCCCCCGGCTATCTGCGGGCCGCGCAGGAACTGCTGCACAAGCACAAGGCGCTGCTCATCGCCGACGAGGTGCAGACCGGCCTCGGCCGCACCGGTGACTTCTACGCCTACCAGCACGAGGACGGCGTCGAACCGGACCTGGTGTGCGTCGCCAAGGCCCTGTCCGGCGGCTATGTGCCGGTCGGCGCCACCCTCGGCAAGGAGTGGATCTTCAAGAAGGTCTACTCGTCGATGGACCGCGTACTGGTGCACTCGGCGAGCTTCGGCTCCAACGCCCAGGCCATGGCGTGCGGCCTCGCCGTGCTCTCGGTCATGGAGAACGAGCAGATCGTCGCCGGCGTGCGCCGCACCGGCGAGCTGCTGAAGTCCCGGCTCACCGCGCTGATCGACACGTACGAGCTGCTCGCCGACGTGCGCGGCCGGGGCCTGATGATCGGCATCGAGTTCGGCAGGCCCTCGTCGCTGAAGCTGCGCGGCCGCTGGACCATGCTCCAGGCGGCCCGCAAGGGCCTGTTCGCCCAGATGGTCGTCGTACCGCTGCTCCAGAAGCACCGGATCCTCACCCAGGTCTCCGGTGACCACCTGGAGGTGATCAAGCTCATTCCGCCGCTGGTCGTCGACGAGGCGGATGTGGACCGGTTCGTGGCCGCCTTCATCGCGGTGATGGACGACGCGCACAGCGGCGGCGGCCTGATGTGGGACTTCGGCAAGACCCTGATCAAGCAGGCCGTGGCGAACCGCTGAGCGGCCCGGGCGGCGGGGCGCCGGCGGCGGTGAGCGCCGGGCGCCCCGGCCTTGCCTCTGAGGCAAGAAAATTGCCCTGTGGGCAAGGCTGGGGCTCAATGGAGGCATGAACGCCTCGGACGCCGCGCCGCCGGCGGCAGCGGACGGCGGCCTGCCCGCCGTCGCGCCGCAGCTGCGCGCCCTGCGCCGGCGGGCCGGTCTCACGCTGGAGGCCGCGGCCCGCTCCGCCGGTCTCTCCCCGGCCCACCTCTCCCGTCTGGAGACCGGGCACCGGCAGCCGTCGCTGCCGATGCTGCTGGCGCTCGCCCGTATCTACGGTACGACCGTCTCCGAACTGCTCGGCGAGACGGTCGCCGACCGGGACGCGATCGTGCGCGCCGCCGACATGGAACCGACCCGGGCCGGCGGCTGGACGTACGTCCAGGCCGGGGCGCCGGGCCGCGGCATGCAGGCCCTGCGGGTGCGGGCGCCCTACGGCTCCCAGGGCGACATCGTGCGCGTCCACCCGGGCGAGGAGTGGCTCTACGTCCTCAAGGGGCGGCTGCGGCTGCGGCTCGGGGACACCGCGCACCTGCTCGGCCCCGGGGACAGCGCGCACTTCGACTCGCTCACCCCGCACCGCCTCGCCGCCGAGGACCACGACGGCGTGGAGCTGCTGTTCGTCCACACCCTGCTGCAGAGCCCCACGGCCACACTGTGCCTGGGCTCACCGACCGGAGAGCTGCCATGACGAACCTCGAGGAGAAGTTCCCCCGTTCCCTGTGGATCCGGCTGATCGTCTACATCGCCCTCGGGCACGTCCTGGCCGCCTTCCTCTACCTGCTGTTCGCGGTGGGCGCCAAGAGCTGACCGCCCCGCGGCCGGCCGGGCCCGGCGGGCGTCAGTCCAGCAGGCGTTCGCGCAGCCGCTCACGCGCCTCGGGCGTGAACTCCAGACCCTGCGCCAGATACGTCTCGACATCGCCCCAGGTCTCCTCGATGCTCGCGAACGCCGCCTGGAGATACTCGGCACGGGCGTCGAAGAGCGGGTCGAGCAGCTCCATCACCTCGGGCGTGTACGCCGTCTCCGCGCTGCCGCTGCGCCGGACCTTGTAGCGGCGGTGCTTGGCGTTGGACTCCAGATAGTCGGCGACGATCGCCTCGCGCTCCACGCCCAGCGCGAGCAGCGTGACGGCGATGGACACGCCCGCGCGGTCCTTGCCGGCCGCGCAGTGCATCAGCGCCGGAACGCTGTCGTCGGCGAGCGCGTGCAGCACCCGGGAGTGCTCGGCGGTGCGCTCCTTGACGATCCTCCGGTAGGAGTCGGTCATCCGGGCCGCGCCCTTGCCGTCGGAGAGGATCGCGCGCAGCTGGTCGAGGTCGCCGTCGCGGACCATCTTCCAGAACTCGGCACCGTCCGCCGGGTCGCTCAGCGGGAGGTTCACGTTCCGCACGCCGGGCAGCTCGACGTCCGGGCCCTCCAGCCGCTGGTCGGCCGCGTTGCGGAAGTCGAAGATCGTGTGCAGCCCCAGGGAGGCGAGGAAGGCCGCGTCCTCCTCCGTCGCGTGCGCGAGGTGCCCGCTGCGGAACAGCACTCCGTGACGCACCCGCCGTCCGTCCACGGTCGGCAGCCCGCCCACATCACGGAAATTGCGCACTCCTGCCAGCTCCGGCTCGGTCGACGGGACCTGCTGCGTCACGGGGGCTCCTCCCGGTCGTCGGCCGCCGTCGCGACTCGCCGGCGGGCACTGAAGTCGACCATACGGCATCGATTTCCTCGGGCGACGAGTTATCCACAGGCATTGTCAGACGGACCCGCGACCGTTGATGATGTCGGGACTTGCGCGGATCTGTTGACACCTGTGAGGTCTCGATGGTGGACATCGCCGAAGACGGCCGCACCTGGCTGCTGTCGGGTCCCGGCAGCAGCTACGCGCTGCGTCTGACCGACGCGGACGAACTGCTCCACCTGCACTGGGGCCCACGGATCGCGCTCGCCGACGCCGAGGCGCTGGCGGCCCGGCCGCTGCCCGGCCCCTGGCCCTTCGAGTCGCCCCTCGACGGCCGCGAGGAGTACCCCGTCGAGGGCGGCTTCCGCTTCGTCCGCCCCGCCCTCTCCGTCCGCACCGGGCTGCGGCGCGGCACCGAGTGGCGCTTCGTGTCCTACGCCGTCGAGGACGGCGCGCTGCGGCTCCGCTTCGACGACGACGGTCTCGGCGTCACCCTGCACTACCGGATGCGCGGCGACGTGGTCGAGCGCCGGGTGACCGTCGCCAACGACGGCCCCGCGCCCGTGGAGCTGCTCCGCGCCGACGCGGCCACCTGGACGCTGCCCGACCGCGAGGGCTGGCGGCTGTCCCAGCTGCACGGCCGGTGGGCCGCCGAGTCCCGGCTCACCACCGCCCCCCTCACCTACGGCGAGAAGGTCGTCGGCAGCCGCCGCGGCCACACCGGCCACCACCACCTGCCCTGGGTCGCCCTCGACACCGACGCCACCGAGGAGCACGGCGAGGTCTACGGCTGCGCGCTCGGCTGGTCCGGCTCCTGGCGCATCGCGGTCGCCCAACTCCCGGACGCGCGCGTGCAGATCACCGGCGGCGCCGGACACGACGACTCGGGCCTGCTGCTCCTCGCGCCCGGGCAGTCGTACACCACCCCCGTGTTCGCGGGCCTGTGGAGCGACGGCGGCTTCGGCGGCGCGAGCCGCGCCTGGCACGCCTACCAGCGCGCGCACGTGATCCCGGACGCCGACCGGGACCGGCCCGTGCTGTTCAACTCCTGGGAGGCGACGTACTTCGACATCTCCGAGGAGCGGCAGGCCGCCCTCGCCCGCCGGGCCGCCGAGATCGGCGTCGAGCTGTTCGTGGTGGACGACGGCTGGTTCGGCGCCCGCACCAGCGACCGCGCCGGCCTCGGCGACTGGACGCCCAACCCCGACCGCTTCCCGCACGGCCTCAAGCCCCTCGCCGACCATGTGCACGGCCTCGGCATGCGGTTCGGGATCTGGGTCGAGCCCGAGATGGTCAACCCGGACAGCGAGCTGTACCGCGCCCACCCCGACTGGGTGCAGTACCAACCCGGCCGCAGCCGCACGGAGCTGCGCCATCAGCTCGTCCTCAACCTCGCCCGCGAGGACGTCCGGCGGTACCTGTGGGAGCGGCTGGACACCCTGCTCTCCAGCGCCCCGATCGACTATGTGAAGTGGGACTTCAACCGCAGCTTCACCGACGCCGGCTGGCCCGGGGAGCCCTACCCGCAGCGCCTGTGGGTGGACCACGTGCGCGCCCTGTACGCCCTGCTGGACCGGCTGCGGGCCGCGCATCCCCGGGTCGCCTTCGAGTCCTGCTCGGGCGGCGGCGGCCGGATCGACCTCGGGGTGCTCGGCCGCACCGACCAGGTGTGGACCTCCGACAACACCGACCCGCTGGACCGGCTCGCCATCCAGCACGGCTTCACCCAGGTCCACCCCGCGCGCGTGATGGCCGCCTGGGTCACCGACAGCCCCAACACCCAGCTCAACGGGCGGGCGAGTTCGCTGCGGTTCCGGTTCGTCAGCGCCATGGCGGGCGTCCTCGGGATCGGCGGCGACCTGACGCGGTGGAGCGCGGCGGAACTGGCCCAGGCCCGCCGGTGGGTGGAGCTGTACAAGGAGATCCGCCCGCTCGTGCAGCACGGCGAGCTGTACCGGCTGCGGCCCCCGACGGGCGGCCTGAGCGCCGTGCAGTACCTCCGGGGAGAGGAGACCGTCGTCCTCGCCTGGCTCCAGGCGCAGCACCACGGCGAGCCGGTCCCGGCGCTGCGGCTGCGCGGACTCGATCCGGCGGCGTCGTACGAATGCCGTGAGACCGGCGCCGTGCACCGGGGAGCGGTGCTGCTGCACCACGGACTGCGCACGGACCTCAAGGGCGACCTGGACGCGACGGTGATCCGGCTGCGCCGCATATGACTCTCCTGTCCGCGGCCGACGCCACCGGTCGGTCCGGCCCGCCTTTATTCCTGGATTGCAAAGTCTTTAAGAGTGGCTCATCTCACCGTTCGTCAACCCCCGCCTACGGTCGCGTAGGTCACATCCGAAGGTGAATCATGGCCCGACGTGGCAGACGATTCGAAGAGTGACAGCAGATCAGTGATCGGGTCGTACGTGGCGGTGGGGGACAGCTTCACCGAGGGCGTCGGCGATCCCGGGCCGGACGGGGCGTTCGTAGGCTGGGCCGACCGGTTCGCGGTACTGCTCGCCGACCGGCGTCCCGAGGGCGACTTCCAGTACACCAACCTCGCCGTGCGCGGGAAGCTGCTGGACCAGATCGTGGCCGACCAGGTCCCGCGCGCCGTCGACCTGGCACCCGACCTGGTCTCCTTCTGCGCGGGCGGCAACGACATCATCCGCCCGGGCACCGACCCCGACGAGGTGGCCGAGCGCTTCGAACGCGCCGTGGCCCGGCTCGCGGGGGCCGCCGGGACGGTGCTGGTGACGACCGGCTTCGATACCCGTGGCGTGCCCCTGCTCAAGCACCTGCGCGGCAAGATCGCCACCTACAACGGGCACGTTCGTGCCATCGCCGACCGCTACGGCTGCCCCGTGCTCGACCTGTGGTCCCTGAGGTCCGTACAGGACCGCAGGGCCTGGGACAGCGACCGCCTGCACCTCTCGCCCGAGGGGCACACGCGCGTGGCGCTGCGCGCCGGACAGGCCCTCGGCCTCCAGGTGCCGGCCGACCCCGAGCAGCCGTGGCCGCCGCTGCCGCCCCGGGGCACCCTGGAGGTCCGCCGCGACGACGTCCAGTGGGCGCGTGAATACCTCGTGCCGTGGATCGGGCGCCGGCTGCGCGGCGAGTCCTCCGGCGACCACGTGACCGCCAAGGGCACGCTCTCGCCGGACGACATCAAGCTGCGCATCGCCTCCGTGGCCTGACGCCGCGGACCGCGCCCCGGACCGCCCGCACGAGCGGCCCGGGACGCGGCCCGCGCACGCACACCGCCGCCGGGCCGACGCCCGCCGTCGGGGCCCGGTGCTCGGGCGAGGGCGCCGTCCGGCCGTTCCCGCGTCCGGGCGGGACGTCGCACGCACCTCCGCCCGGCCGGCGGCGCGCACTCACCAGGTGTTCCGCCTCGCTCCGCCGGCGGCGCCTTGCGTCGTCCCGGCGGTCATCCGGGTGGCCGGTCTCCGCAAGGCGGGAGCAGGGCGGGCGTCGCCGCCCGCAAGGCGCGAGGGGGTGCCCCGCCGTGCCCGGGCTGTCGGAGGGGCCGACCATAATGGGGGCCTCACCCCACTCCACCGGGAGGTACCGTGACCGGTTTGCGTTCTCCGGGCTCCGGGCCGCGCGCCCTGCGGCCCGCCGCCTTCGGCGCGGACCCGGGCGGCGCCCGCCTGGCGCGCATCCGCCGCTCGCCGCACTTCAGGGACGGTGTCTTCCAGAACCCCGGCGGCCCCGCCCGCACCCGGCCGAGCGGCTCGGCGCTGGACCTCGCGAAGGTGTTCCTGGACAAGGACACCCGGCCGCTGCGCTCGCCCGGCGGTACCGTGCCGGTGCACCCCACCACCTTCGCGGACCTGGCCGAGCCGCCCGCCACCGGACTGCGGCTGACCTGGATGGGCCACTCCAGCGTGCTCGCCGAGATCGACGGCCACCGCGTGCTGTTCGACCCCGTCTGGGGCGAGCGCTGCTCCCCGTTCCCCTTCGCCGGCCCCAGGCGGCTGCATCCCGTGCCGCTGCCGCTGGCCGCGCTCGGCCCGGTCGACGCCGTCGTCATCTCGCACGACCACTACGACCATCTGGACCTGCCCACCATCAAGGCGCTGGCCGGCACGGACACCCTGTTCGCCGTGCCGCTCGGGGTCGGCGCCCACCTGGAGCACTGGGGCGTCTCCCCGGACCGGCTGCGCGAACTGGACTGGCACGAGTCCACCCGGATCGGCGGCCTCACCCTCACCGCCACCCCGGCCCGCCACTTCTGCGGCCGGGGCCTGCGCAACACCCAGCACACCCTCTGGGCTTCCTGGACCGTCGTCGGCGAGGAGCACCGGATATACCACAGCGGCGACACCGGCTACTTCGACGGCTTCCGGGACATCGGCGCCGCGCACGGACCGTTCGACGCCACGATGATCCAGATCGGGGCCTACAGCGAGTTCTGGCCCGACATCCACATGACCCCCGACGAGGGCCTGCGCGCCCACCTCGACCTCCAGGGCGGAGCGCCGCACGGCGTGCTGCTGCCCATCCACTGGGGCACCTTCAACCTCGCCCCGCACCCCTGGGCGGAACCGGGGGAGTGGACCAAGGAGGTCGCCGAGGACGCCGGCCAGGCGGTCGCCCTGCCGCGCCCGGGCGAGCCCTTCGAGCCCGCCGGGAAGCTGCCGGCGGAGGCATGGTGGCGCCACGTCTCGGGCGGCCTCCGGCGCACCTGGCGCTCGGCCGGCGCACTCGTGGCGGAGCCGCCGGTACGGGGCTGACCGGGACCCGGGGTCCGCTGCCGCCGACCCCAGGCCAAGGCGATCACTCCCGGTGACAGCGGGGGCGGTCGTCCCCTCGGCAAAGCCGCCTCGGCGGAACGGCCGAGGGGAACTTTCATTCGTACGTGCACACCTCGCGGGGGTGGCGGGCCGGTCCGGCACGCCACCCCCGTTTGCGTTTCCTGGTCGGTTCCGACCAGGCCGTATCGGTCTCTTTCGTTCCGGCAGGGAAACGCTCGGCCGGATGGTCGGTCTGTCGTACGACCCCTCATACCAGAGCGGGACGCTCCCCGGGGGACTTTGCCGACTGCCCACCACGGTGGATGCGCAGGCAACTACTGTGAGTGTCCGTCGGGCGACACGCGGCCGGATTCACCGGTCCCGCCGGCCGACGCCGCGATCGCGCGTGCCCGCATCGACACATGCCCGCCGCGCGCACCGCACGAGGACCCCAGGCCCGACGGACCCGTACGAGGACGCAGATGTCTCACCTCCGAGCAGCGGCCGCCCACGCCGACCGTCGTGAGGGCGGCCGGCACGGGCGACCGGCCGCCCGACCCGCTCCCGCGCCGCCCGAGACGCGCATACGGCCCCAGTTGATGCGGCTCGCCGTCCTGCCGCCCCTCGCGGTCGCGCTCGGCTGCGGCGCCGCGGTGCTGTTCAGCGTGCGCTCCGCCGGCGTCCACACCGGCCCCCTGCTGTGGGCCATGGTCGCCGGGGCCGCCGGCGTGACCGTCGCCGGCATCCTGATCGCCGCCGTGGCCGCCGACCGCACCGCCCGCTCGGTCGCCGACCGCCTCGACGCCCTCAGGCGCACCGCCGCACGAGGCGAGGCCGACCTGCACGCCCTGGTCGACACGCTCCGGCGGGGCGAGACCCCGCCCCAGCGCGGCCGGCGCCACCGGCCGCCCGCCGACGCCGACGACTTCGAGCTGCTCGCCGCCGACCTGGCCCGCGCGTACGACGGCGCCGTCACCGCCGTCGTACGGGCCGCCCAGCTCTCCAGCCGGACGGGCAGCGAACAGAAGCTGGAGGTGTTCGTCAACCTCGCGCGCCGCCTCCAGTCCCTCGTGCACCGGGAGATCTCGATCCTCGATGACCTCGAGAACGACATCGAGGATCCCGACCTGCTCAAGGGCCTCTTCCACGTGGACCACCTGGCCACCCGGATCCGGCGGCACGCCGAGAACCTCGCCGTGCTCGGCGGCGCCGTCTCCCGCCGGCAGTGGAGCAACCCGGTCAGCATGACCGAGGTCCTGCGCTCCGCCATCGCCGAGGTCGAGCAGTACTCCCGGGTCAGACTCGTGCCGCCCATCGACGGCGAACTGCGCGGCCACGCCGTAGCCGACGTCATCCACCTCCTCGCCGAACTCGTCGAGAACGCCACGGTGTTCTCCGCCCCGCACACCCAGGTGCTGCTCCGAGCCAGCCTCGTCACCTCCGGGTGTGCCGTGGAGGTCGAGGACCGCGGGCTGGGCATGCCCGTCACCGAGCAGAACCGGATGAACGCCCTGCTCGCCGACCCCGACCAGGTCAACGTGGCCAGCCTGCTGGCCGACGGCCGCATCGGCCTCTACGTCGTCTCCCAGCTCGCCCGCCGGCACGGCATCCATGTGCGGCTGCAGACCAACATCTACGGCGGTGTGCAGGCCGTACTCGTCGTCCCGCAGGCGCTGTTGGGGCCGACGCGGGACGTGCCGGACACGGGCATGGGCGCGGGTACGGGCGGGGGCACGGCCACGCGCGAGAGCGCGGCCACGGGCCGGGGCGCGGGCGCCGAGGCCGCCCTTGTCGCGTGGCCGCGGGTGCCGGCGCCGGTGCCCTCGCCCGCGCCCGAGGGAGCGAGCGGGCGAACGGCCGAGCCGGGCACCGGGGACCGCGCCGGCAGCGGACCCGGGAACGGTTCCGTGCCCGGGGTCGGGGGCGCCGGGGCCAGTGGCGCGGGAGCCGGAACCGGAACCGGGGCCGGAACGGGCGCCGTTGACGGTTCCGAGGGCGAGGACGGCACCGCCCGGGCGCCAGGGACCGGGCGGCGGCGGCGCACGCAGCGCGGATCCGGGCGGCACGGCGCCGAGGACGGTACGCGCGGACGCCACGACGGCGCCCCGCCTCCGCTGCCGGTGCGCGGCAGCCGCGCGGCGCGGCCCACCCCCGCCGACGCCGTGCCCGGTGTCGGTGCCGAGGACCGGCCGGTGGTGGAGGCCCACACGGGTACCCTGCCCACCCCGCGCGCCGACATGGTGCGCGACGCCCCGGCGGAGAAGCCCCTGCTGCCCCGCAGGCGCGCTCAGGCGCACATCGCACCCCAATTGCGCGGCGGCCCGGCCCCGCGTCAGAACGCCGGCGGCGTCGCCGGCCACGACCCCGGCCTGATGGCCGCCTTCCAGCGCGGAGTCGGGCTCGCCGAGGCCCAGCAGCGGCTGGAGTCCGGCCACGAGGCTCCGGGACAGGAACCGCCGGGCCACGGCGGGCGGCCGACGCACGAGGATCCGAGGCACGACGAAGCGGCCCACGAAGCGGACTACGAGGAGCCGGGGCGGGAGGGGGCGGCCTACGAGAGGGCGAGGGTGGACAGCGTTTCGTACGGGGCCTACGGGGCCTACGGGGAAGCGGCGTACGCCGGTACCGCGTACGGACACATGGGTTCGGCCCATATGGACGCGGGTGCGGCCCATACGGACGCCCCGCCCATGGATGCGGCGCGCACGGGCTCTCGCCACATGGCCGCCGACCACACGGGCCCGCCCCCCACGGCACCGGAACCCACCGTCCCCGGCCACATGGCTCCCCACCACACAGCCCGCCACCACATGGGCTCGGAGCACACCACCCCCGGACAACCTCCGGCTCCCGCCCCCATACCCCAGGCCCGTGCCCACGCGCCCGCGCCGGACGGCGTGCGCGGTACCGGCCGTGCCGGGGGAAGCGCCCCGGCCGGATGACCGTACCCGCCCCCGCTGCCCCACCCGCACGTCGTACCCCAAACCCCCAGCGCTCCCGCAGTTTTCCGTACCCCAAGGAGTCGATCCACCATGGCGAGCGATGCGCCGACCGTCCCCGCATCCGACCTCGACTGGCTGCTGAGCGGCCTCGTGCAGCGCGTACCGCACACCACCAGCGCGGTGCTCCTCTCCTCCGACGGGCTGGTGAAGTCCGTGCACGGCCTGGACGCCGACAGCGCCGACCACATGGCGGCCCTCGCCTGCGGCCTGTACTCCCTCGGCCGCAGCGCGGGCATCCGGTTCGGCGACGGCGGCGCCGTGCGCCAGGTCGTGGTCGAACTCGACGCGACCCTGCTCTTCGTCACCACCGCCGGCTCCGGCACCTGTCTCGCCGTGCTGGCCGGCCGCGAGGCCGACGCCGCGGTGCTCGGCTACGAGATGGCGATGCTGGTCAAGAGCGTGCGCCCCTACCTGGTCACCGCCCCCCGGCAGCAGGCCGCGGGCACCGCGGCGACGAGGCCTTGAGCGTGGCCCCAGCCGGCGACGGACCCTGGCTGGACGAGGCGGCCGGGCGGCTGGTGCGGCCGTTCGCGGTCAGCGACGGCCGCACCCGGCCCAGCATCCCCCTCGACCTGATGTCGCAGGTGATGGCCACCGGAGTCACCCCGCTCGGCTACCTCGGCCCCGAGCACGCGCAGGCCCTCGGCCTGTGCCGGGCACCCGTCTCGGTCGCCGAGGTGGCCGCCCAGCTCAAGCTGCCCGCGGTGGTCACCAAGGTGCTGCTGTCCGACCTGGTCGACTGCGGCGCGCTCACCACCAAGCCGCCCGCCTACCACCACACCCCCACTGACCGGTCTCTGCTGGAGGCAGTGCTCGATGGACTACGACGACAGCTCTGACCCGTTCCCGACCGCGCTGAAGATCCTCGTCGCGGGCGGGTTCGGGGTCGGCAAGACGACCTTCGTGGGCGCGGTCAGCGAGATCGCTCCGCTCAGCACGGAGGAGCTGCTCACCACGGTCGGCGTCGGCACGGACAGCCTCGACGGCATCGAGAACAAGACGGAGACCACCGTCGCCATGGACTTCGGCCGGATCAGCCTCGATCCGGACCATGTCCTGTACCTGTTCGGCACACCGGGGCAGGAGCGGTTCTGGTTCATGTGGGACGAGCTGTCCGAGGGCGCGCTCGGCGCGGTGATCCTCGCCGACACCCGGCGCCTTCAGGACTGCTTCGCCGCCGTCGACTTCTTCGAGGAGCGCGGCCTCGCCTTCGTCCTCGCCGTCAACGAGTTCGACGGCGCCCACCGCTACGACCCCGAGGAGGTACGGGCCGCCATCGACCTCGACCCCGGCGTCCCGATCGTGCGCTGCGACGCCCGGATCTCCAGCTCCGGAGTCCAGACCCTGCTCACCCTCGTCCGCCACCTGCTGGCCCTCGCCCCGGCGACCGCGCCCAGCCAGGGCGCCCACATGTGATCCCGACCCACCGTCCACGGAGTCCCTACATGAGGTACGCCCACAGCGCCGGAGCCCGGCGATGAGCTACGAGCCGCCCCGGCCGGTCCGGGGTCTGCTGCTCACCCCCGAGGACAAGGAGGCTCCCGCCCGTGTCCACCGGCTGCGCCGGCTCGGCCTGGCGGACCGGCCCGACCCGGCGCTCGACGCCTTCGCCGGCCACCTCGCCCAGCTCACCGGCGCGTGCTACGCCATGGTCAACTTCATCGGCGAGGACCGCCAGTTCTTCGCGGGCCTCAGCGCCCCCGCCATCCCGGTCGTCCGCGAGGACGGCAGCAGGGCCGGGATGGGCCGGGTGCTGCCGCGCGACCATGGGTTCTGCCCCCATGTGGTGGTACGGCACAAGGCACTGGTCCTGGACGACGTCCGCGACTATCCGCGGTTCGCGGGCAACCCGGTCGTCGACGAGTTCGGCATCCGCTCCTATCTCGGTGCCCCGCTCATCGACAGCTCCGGCATGGCGCTCGGCACGGTGTGTGCCGCCGACACCTCCCCGCGCGCCTGGGGCAGGCCCGGTCTGGAGACCATCAAGGCGCTCGCCGCCGATCTCGTCGTACGACTCGAACGGAGCACGCCCGACGGCCTGCCCCGGTGAGAGTCCGCCGCCGGGGCCGGACCCAAGGAAGGCGCGGCTCAAGGGACATGGGGAAGCTCCGCGCGGCCTGAAGGAAAGCTGTGGCGCCGGTTAAGAAAAGCTCGATGGACCCCGGCGCGCGTATACGGCAGATTGCAGGGTGATTCCACCCCTCTGACCCGGTGCGGGCTCCTTCGGCATGCCCGCGGGCCGGGCCTCACCCACAGGAGCCGTAGCGTTGAAGGCGCTGGTCAAGGAGAAGGCGGAGCCGGGACTCCGGCTGACGGACGTCCCGGAGCCCGTCATCGGCCCCGGTGACGTCCTCATCAAGGTCATGCGGACCGGTATCTGCGGCACCGACCTGCACATCCGTGCCTGGGACGGCTGGGCCCGGCAGACGATCCGCACACCGCTCGTGGTCGGCCACGAGTTCGTCGGGCAGGTCGTGGAGACCGGCCGGGACGTGACCGACGTCCGCGTCGGCGAACGGGTCAGCGGCGAGGGGCACCTGGTGTGCGGCAAGTGCCGCAACTGCCTGGCCGGCCGCCGCCATCTGTGCCGGGCCACCGTCGGCCTCGGCGTCGGCCGCGACGGCGCGTTCGCCGAGTACGTGGCCCTGCCCGCGTCCAACGTCTGGGTGCACCGCGTCCCCGTCGACCTCGACGTCGCGGCGATCTTCGACCCGTTCGGCAACGCCGTGCACACCGCGCTGTCCTTCCCGCTGGTCGGCGAGGACGTCCTGATCACGGGTGCCGGACCGATCGGCCTGATGGCCGCCGCCGTGGCCCGGCACGCGGGCGCCCGCCACGTCGTCGTCACCGACGTCAGCGAGGAGCGCCTGGACCTGGCCCGCAAGATCGGCGTGAGCCTCGCCCTGAACGTCTCCGGGTCCACCATCGCCGACGGCCAGCGCGAACTGGGCCTGCGGGAGGGATTCGACATCGGCCTGGAGATGTCCGGCCGCCCCGAGGCCCTGCGCGACATGATCGCCAACATGACCCACGGCGGCCGGATCGCCATGCTCGGCCTGCCCGCCGAGGAGTTCCCCGTCGACTGGGCCCGGATCGTCACCTCGATGATCACCCTCAAGGGCATCTACGGCCGCGAGATGTTCGAGACCTGGTACGCGATGTCGGTGCTGCTGGAGGGCGGCCTCGACCTCGCCCCCGTGATCACCGGCCGGTACGGCTACCGCGACTTCGAGGCCGCCTTCGCCGACGCGGCGAGCGGCAAGGGCGGCAAGGTCATCCTCGACTGGACCGTCTGACCCCCTTCACCCGCGAGTACCTTCAGGAGCCCCCCATGTTCGACACCGTGCGCGACGACCTGCGCGCCACCCTCGACGAGATCCGCGCCGCCGGCCTGCACAAGCCCGAGCGGGTCATCGGCACCCCGCAGTCAGCGACCGTGAACGTCACCGCCGGCGGCCGTCCCGGCGAGGTCCTCAACTTCTGCGCCAACAACTACCTCGGCCTCGCCGACCACCCCGAGGTGATCGCCGCCGCCCACGAGGCCCTGGACCGCTGGGGCTACGGCATGGCCTCCGTCCGCTTCATCTGCGGCACGCAGGAGGTGCACAAGGAGCTGGAAGCCAGGCTGTCGGCGTTCCTCGGCCAGGAGGACACCATCCTGTACTCCTCCTGCTTCGACGCCAACGGCGGTGTCTTCGAGACCCTGCTCGGCGAGCAGGACGCGGTGATCTCCGACGCCCTCAACCACGCCTCCATCATCGACGGCATCCGCCTGTCCAAGGCCCGCCGGTACCGCTACGCCAACCGTGACCTCGCGGACCTGGAGGCCAAGCTGAAGGAGGCGTCCGACGCCCGCCGCCGGCTGATCGTCACCGACGGCGTCTTCTCCATGGACGGCTACGTGGCCCCGCTGCGCGAGATCTGCGACCTCGCCGACCGCTACGACGCGATGGTCATGGTCGACGACTCGCACGCCGTCGGCTTCGTCGGCCCGACCGGCCGGGGCACCCCCGAACTGCACGGCGTCATGGACCGCGTCGACATCGTCACCGGCACCCTCGGCAAGGCCCTCGGCGGCGCCTCCGGCGGTTACGTCGCCGCCCGCGCCGAGATCGTCGCCCTGCTGCGCCAGCGCTCCCGCCCGTACCTGTTCTCCAACACCCTCGCCCCGGTGATCGCCGCCGCCTCCCTGAAGGTCCTCGACCTGCTGGAGTCCGCCGACGACCTGCGGGTGCGGCTGGGCGAGAACACCGCGCTGTTCCGCCGCCGGATGACCGAGGAGGGCTTCGACGTCCTGCCCGGCGACCACGCCATCGCCCCCGTCATGATCGGCGACGCGGCGAAGGCGGCCCGCATGGCCGAACTGCTGCTGGAGCGCGGGGTGTACGTGATCGGCTTCTCCTACCCGGTCGTCCCGCAGGGCCAGGCCCGCATCCGGGTCCAGCTGTCCGCCGCCCACTCCGCGGCCGACGTCGACCGGGCGGTGGACGCGTTCGTCGCGGCGCGCGCCGAGCTGGCGGCCTGACCAGGCCGGACGAGCTGGGATAATCGGGGGCATGATCGAGGCACGGCGGCTCCACATCCTGCGTGCGGTGGCCGACCACCGCACGGTGACCGCGGCGGCCGCCGCCCTCTACCTCACCCCCTCCGCCGTCTCCCAGCAGCTGACGGCCCTGGAGCAGGAGACCGGCCACCGCCTCGTGGAGCGCGGCGCCAAGGGCGTACGGCTCACCCCGGCCGGCGAGATCCTGCTCAGCCACACCCACGTGGTCCTCGCCCAGCTGGAGCGGGCCGAGGCCGAGCTGGCCGCCTACGGCTCCGGCGAGGCGGGCACCGTCACCGTGGCGGCCTTCGCGACCGGCATCGCCCAAGTCGTGGCCCCGGCGGTGGCCCGCCTCGCCCACGGCGCGCCCGGCATACGGATCAGGGTGCAGGACGCGGAGGGGGACGCCAGCCTGCCCATGGTCCTGGACCGGCAGGTGGACGTGGCGGTCGCCGTCGAGTACCGGGGCGCCCCGTCCGCCGACGACCCCCGCCTGACCCACGTCCCGCTCTACGCCGAGCCGTTCGACGCGGTCGTCCCCCTCGGGCACCGGCTCGCGGACGCGCCCGAGGTGCCCCTCGCCGACCTGGCGAAGGACACCTGGATCGGCCCGTACCCCGGCAACCCCTGCCACGACGTGGTCGTCCTCGCCTGCGAGAGCGCCGGTTTCCAGCCGCGCCTGGAGCACTCCTCCGACGACTTCCGGGCCGTCGTCGCGCTCGCCGCGGCCGACGTGGGCGTGGCCCTCGTACCGCGCTCCGCGCTGTGCGGCATGGACCTCGCCGGCGTGGTCGTACGCCCCGTCGACGGCGTCGCCCCGACCCGCCGCGTCTTCGCCGCCGTGCGCCGGGGCGCCGAGGACCACCCCCTGATCCGCCCGGTACTGGACGCGCTCGGCGAAGCGGGCACCGGTGTGAGGCGCCCGTAACAGGGCCGTCTCATATCAGGGATAGCGTCCCGGACATGAGAAGCGAGGAGCCTGTCGATCTCCTGATCGGCGCCCGGCTCGCCGAACTGCGCGCCCAGCACGGCTGGTCCCTGGGCGAGCTGGCGGAGCGCAGCGGAGTCAGCCGGTCCACCCTGTCCCGCGCCGAACGCGCGGAGACCAGCCCCACCGCCGCCGTCCTGAACCGGCTCTGCCACGTCTACGGCCGCACCATGTCCCAGCTGCTCAGCGAGGTCGAGGCGGCCCCGGCGCCCCTGGTCCGGGCCGCCGGTCAGCAGGTCTGGGAGGACCGCCGGGCCGGCTTCGTCCGGCGCTCCGTGTCCCCGCCGCACGCCGGGCTGCGCGGCGAACTCGTCGAGGGCCGCCTCGCCCCGGGCGCGGACCTCGCCTACGACCGTCCGCCCGTCCCCGGACTGGAACAGCACCTGTGGCTGCTGGCGGGGACCCTGGAGGTCACCGTCGGCGAGCAGGCCCACCGCCTCGACGCGGGGGACTGCCTGCGGATGCGGGTGACCGGCGCGACCCGGTTCCACTGCCCCGGTCCGGACACGGCGCGCTACGTCCTGGCGGTGGTACGGCCATGAGGGTGGAGCGCTGGAGCGGCGACCGGGTGCGCGGACGGGCGGACGGCCTGGCGGAGCTGCTGGCCGACACGGTGGCCTCGGGCGCTTCCGTCGGTTTCCTCGCACCGCTCGGGCACGCCGAGGCGGTCGCCTGGTGGCGGGAGCGGGCGGAGTCCGTGGCCGCGGGCCGGCTCGCCGTCTGGGCGGCCCTGGACGACCGGGACCGGATCACCGGCACCGTCGGACTGGACTTCCCGGACAAGCCGAACAGCCGGCACCGGGCCGAGCTGGTGAAGCTGATGGTGCACCGGAGCGCACGCGGGCAGGGGCTCGGCCGACGGCTCCTGGCCACCGCCGAGCGGGCCGCCGCGGCCGACGGCCGCACCCTGCTCCACCTCGACACCGAGACCGGCAGCCCCGCCGAGCGGCTGTACCGCGCGGCCGGCTGGACCATGGCCGGCACCATCCCCGACTACGCGGCGAGCCCGGCGGGCGACCCGCGGCCGACGACGCTGTACTACAAGCGGCTCGGCGGCTGAGCCCGCAGGCCGATTGTCAGTGGCGGGAGCTACCTTGCGTGGCATGCCGGACGCAGAAGACGTACGCCGAATCGCCCTGTCCCTGCCGGACACCACGGAGAAGGTCGCCTGGAGCATGCCCACGTTCCGGGTGGCCGGGAAGATGTTCGCGACCCTGCCCGAGAACGAGACGTCCATCGCCGTGCGCTGTCCCAAGGTGGAGCGCGACGAACTGGTGCTGGCCGAGCCGGAGAAGTTCTGGATCGCCGGCCACGAGGCCCAGTTCGCCTGGGTGAGAGCGAGACTGGCCGCCCTGGAGGACGAGGACGAACTGCGGGACATCCTGGCCGACTCCTGGCGCCAGGCCGCCCCGCCCCGACTCCTGGACTCCCACCCCGAGTTGGGGCTTCCGTCCGGGGACTGAAAATCCCGGTGGGCGGGGGCGGGGGAGTGGCATGATCCCGCGACGGGGGGCGGGCCACGACGGGGAACACGCCCGGCCGGCCAGGCCGGCGGCACGGTGACGTGACGGCCCGGCGGAACCCCGCGGACGAGGAGTGGAGACGGGGGTCGCCGCCAAGGCCGGGATCGCCGGTGACGGCGGCGAGGCACGGAGGGGCACCGGGGCCGCCGGAGGCGCCGGTGCCGCTGTCAGGGCGACGGGGAGGGGAGCGGTCGGGATGACCGGAGCGGATGCGCGGCGCGTTCTCGCCACGCGGCGGTCGCGGGGAACGGGGACCGGTGCCCCGGCCGTGTGGTCGCGGGACTTCGCGCTGTTCTTCACGGCCCGGGCCGTCGCCCGGCTCGGCGACACCATGCTGCCCGTCGCCCTGGCCGCGGGCCTGCTGGAGCACGGGTACGGCGCGGGCGCCGTCGGCCTCGCCATGGCCGCCACCGCCGCCGCGTTCGCGGGCCTGGTCGTCTTCGGCGGGGTCGTCGCCGACCGGTTCAGCACCCGCAGGCTGATGATCGGCGCCGACCTCGTCCGCCTCGGCACCCAGTCCCTCGCCGCCGGCCTGTTCTTCGCCGGGCACGTGGTGCTGTGGCAGATCTGTGCCGTCGGCGTCGTCAACGGCGTGGCCGGCGCGGTCTTCCAGCCGGGCGTGGCCAGCACCGTGCCCCGCCTCGCCACGGACGTCCAGGGCGCGAACGGCGCGATACGGATCGCCGAGTCCGCCGCCCAGCTCGCGGGCCCCGCCGTCGCCGGCGTCCTGGTCGGCCTCGCCTCGGCCGGCGGTGTCTTCGCCGCGCACGCCGCCACCTACGCGCTCAGCGCCCTGTGCCTGCTGCTGCTCCGGCTGCCCCCGCCGGCCGCGGGCGCCCGCGCCGCCACCGGCTCCGCCCCGCACCGCTTCCGCGCCGATCTCGTCGACGGCTGGCGGGAGTTCCGCTCCCGCGCCTGGCTGTGGGGCGTGATCGCCGTCTGGTGCCTGTACATGATCGCGGTATGGGGCCCGACCGTCCCCCTGGTCGCGACGGAGGTCGTCCGGCACCACGGCCCCGGCGCCTACGGCCTGGTGAACTCGGCCCTCGGCGCGGGCACGGTGGTCGGCGGCCTGCTCGCCCTGCGGCTGCGTCCGCGCCGCATGCTCCGCGCCGGGGCGCTGTCCCTCTTCGCCTTCTTCGGTTTCCCGGCGACGGTCGGGGCGGGCCTCGGGGTGCCGGCCATGGCGGCGGGGGCCGCGCTCGCCGGTGCCGGCATGTCGTTCTGGGGCGTGATGTGGGCGACCACCGTGCAGACGCAGGTCCCGGCCGACGTCCTCAACCGCATCCACGCGTACGACGTGGCCGGCTCGCTCGCCATGATGCCCGTCGGCCAGGCCCTGGCCGGTCCGGCGGCCGGAGCGCTCGGCGCCGGACACGTCCTGCTGACCGCCGCCGCGGTGAGCCTGGCCGTGGCGGCGCTCCTGCTGGCGGTACCGGCGATACGCGACCTGCCCCGAGCCGAACCGCCCGCCCCCACCCGCCAAGGCCCCAAGGCACAGGCATCCTGACGCCCCCGGCACACCGGGCCTCCCCTTGACGCACCGGGTCTCACCGGCCCGCCGGCACCCGCCCGGCCCCCACGAACCCGCCGATCCGCTCCCGCAGGCTCGCCGCGTCCAGGCCGTGCGCGGCCACGTGCTCCTCGATCGTGCCGTAGCGGCGCAGCTCGCGCCGGCCGACGCCGAGGCCGAGCACCCGGTGCGGCACATCGGACAGCGCCTCGGCGACCGCGGCCGTGGAGGTCCCCGCCAGATACGGCTCGACCAGCACCACGTCCGTACCGGCGGACTCCGTGGCCCGGCGCAGCGCGGCCGCGTCGAAGGGCCGTACCGTCGTCGCGTACAGCACGGTCACGTCCAACCCCTCCGTGGCGGCGAGGACGGTGTCCAGCAGCGGGCCGACGGCGACCACGACACCCGAGCGGCCCTCGCGGACCGTGCCGAAGCGCTGCCCGTCGACCGGCCGCCCGTGCCGGTTGGACTGCACGGACAGCCGTACGTACACCTTGTCGTCGCCCGCGGCGACCGCGTGCCGCAGCAGTGTCGCGGCCTCGTCCGGATGCCCGGGCACATGCACGGTCCAGCCGTCCAGCGTGTCCAGGAGGGCCACGTCGCCCGGCGCCATGTGGGTGAGGCCGCCGGCCGGCCAGTCGAAGGAGGCGGCGGCGCTCACCAGCACCGCCCCCGTGTTCTGGTGCCCCAGGTCCAGCTTGACCTGCTCGAACGGCCGCTCCACGAGAAAGCTGGCGAAGGTGTGCACGACGGGCCGCAGGCCGGTGAGGGCCAGCCCCGCCGCCGCCCCGACCAGCAACTGTTCGCGGATGCCGACGTTGATCACGCGGTCGGGATGGCGCCGCACGGCGTCCCGGAAGCCGTCGAGGCCGATCTCGGCGAGGACGACGGCGACCCGCGGGTCCTCGTCCAGCAGCCGGGAGACGACGGGGGCGAAGCGGTCACGCATGGTGTCCATGACGGATGTGCCCTTTCGAGGAGAGGAGAGGAGAGGAGCGGAACGGGGGAGGGTCAGGCGTGCTTCGGCTCGACACGGGCCACGACGACGTGCGGCCGGCCCGGATGCGGCGCGGTGAACGCCGCGTACAGGGCGTCGTGGTCGCGGCCGTCCACGGTCACCGCGGACTAGCCGGCGGCCTCGAACCGGGCGGCGATGCCCCCGGGCAGCGCGTGGCTGGCGGAGGAGTTGTCGATCACGACGGTGTGCAGCCGGTCCAGCCCGGCGGGTCCGGCAAAGGCGATCGCCTCGTGATTGCTGCCCTCGTCCAGTTCGGCGTCCCCGATCAGCACCCAGACCGCCGGATCGGTCCGGCCTTGGGCACGCAGACCCAGCGCGCTGCCCACGCCGATCGGCAGCCCGTGCCCGAGCGATCCGCTGCCGATCTCGGCGCCCGGCACCAGCACCCGGTCCGGATGATGCCCGAGCGGGGAGTCGTACGCCCCGAACCCCGGCAGCCACTCCACGGGCACGAAGCCCTTCGCGGCCAGCACGGCGTAGTAGGCCATGGGGCCGTGCCCCTTGCTGAGCAGGAAGCGGTCCCGGCCGGGATCGGCGCGCCGCTCGGGGGTGACCCGGAGCACACGGTCGTAGAGCACCCACAGCGCGTCGAGCGTGGAGGTGGCCGCCGGTCCGTGTTTCTCGTCACCCGTCAGCAGGCCCATCAGCCGGGGCAGGTCGTCGTAGCCGTACGTACGGTGCTGTTCCGCTGCGATCGTCATACGGTTGATCGTGCAACCTCAACCAAACTTGAGGTCAACGCCGAAAGGGGCGCGCGATCACCGAGCCGAGTGCGGTATTGTTTCCCTGCGCGTTCGGCCGGGGAAACCCCAGGTCAGACCGCACCGGGACGTGGCGCAGCTTGGTAGCGCACTTGACTGGGGGTCAAGGGGTCGCAGGTTCAAATCCTGTCGTCCCGACTGGAGACAGTCGCAGATCAGGGCCGGTTTCGGAGACATCCGAAACCGGCCCTTGATCATTCTTGGGGACCTGTTGGGGACCAGCGCTCGCTTGACCGGTGTCAGCGGGTCATGACGATCGGGCTGGGGAGCGAGCGGGGGGCGCGGACCGCGCTGAGGCGGGCGGAGAGTGCGGCGCCGGCAGCCGTGAGCTTGTGGACGTCGGGGTGGAGGTAGCGCTGGGTGGTCATGAGGGAGCCGTGGCCGGCGATGCGCCGCAGGACGTGGACGGGGACTCCCGCGTCGGCGAACCAGGTCAGGCCGGTGTGCCGGAGGTCGTGGCGGCGCAGGTGTTCGTAGCCGAGTCGGATGACCACGTCGTCCCAGTGGGTGGCGTCGCGCAGGACGGCGGTGAAGATGCGTCCGCCGCGCGGGCCGGTGAACAGGCGGGCGTCGGGGTCGGGGCCGGTGGACGGGATGCGCTGGGCGAGTAGCTTGACCCGACAGAGCAGCCTCAGGGATCGGGGCCGCCGCTGTAGCCGGTTTCAGGGCAGGCGTCGTATCGGGGAGCCCGCGAGGTAGGCCTGGATGTTCTCCACGGCCTGGCCGTAGTACGTCGTGTAGTTGGCCCGGGAGACGTAGCCGAGGTGGGGTGTGGCCAGGAGGCGGGGCGCGGTGCGCATCGGGTGGCCGGCGGGCAGCGGCTCGATGTCGAAGACGTCGACGCCGGCGCCGGCGATCCGGCCCTCGTGCAGCGCGGCCAGCAGCGCGTCCTGGTCGACGATGGCCGCGCGGGAGGTGTTGACCAGGTAGGCGGTCGGCTTCATCAGGGCGAGTTCGGCGGCGCCGACGAGGCCGCGGGTGCGCTCCCCGAGGGCCAGGTGAACGGAGACGAAGTCGCTGTCGGCGAGCAGTTCCTCCTTGGAGCCGGCCGGCTCCACGCCCACCTCCCCGGCTCGCTCCTCGGTGAGGTTCCGGCTCCACGCGCAGACCCGCATCCCGAAGGCGAGGCCGACCCGTGCCACCCGGCTGCCGATCCTGCCCAGCCCGAGCAGCCCCAGCCGGCGGCCGTGCAGATCGGCGCCGACGGTCGACTGCCAGGGGCCGCCCGCGCGCAGGGCGTTGTTCTCCTGGACGATGCCCCGGGCGAGACCGAGCAGCAGCGCCCAGGTCAGCTCGACCGGCGGGGTGCCCGAACTCTCCGTACCGCACACGGTGACGCCGTACGCCTCGGCGGCGGCGTAGTCGATGACGCTGTTGCGCATCCCGGAGGCGACGAGCAGTTTCAGCCGGGGGAGGCGGGAGATCAGGGAGCCGGGGAAGGGGACGCGTTCGCGCAGGGTGACGACGATGTCGTAGTCGGCGAGGGCTGCGGCGAGGGCGTCCTCGTCGTGAAGGTGCTCGCGCAGCGCGACGACCTCCACCCGGTCCCCGAGCGCCGACCAGTCGGCCACCTCGGTGGCCACCCCCTGGAAGTCGTCCAGCACCAGGCAACGAAGCCGCACGGTGTGTTCTCCCCTCTCCTGCGGCCGATTCTACCGATCACCGGAACTCCCGTGCCGCCGGGCCCCCTTCGCCGGCGCGCGGGCCCGGACGTCGACACCGTTGCTGCGGGCGCTTGTTGATGCTCGGACAGTGGCACGTTTCACTGAAGTGAGGGATCCTGGTAAGGCCTCTGCTGACCAGTGGAAACCCTGGGCGGTCCGGCCTGCTCTCCGGGCCGGGCGGTCGCTGGTCGGGCGGTAGCTCGTGATCCATGGTGGGACAAGGTGACTTCCGGAGGGGAGCCATGGAACAGGCGCGTCCGCAGCGGATGGTGTTCGCCGTCGAGGTGCAGCGCGGGGGCGCCGACGACTGGGGCACGCAGGCCGTCACTCCGAGCTGGTTCTACGGGTACCACGCCGCCGACGCCGCCGTGCAGGCCTTCGACCGCTACATGGCCCAGCACCGGCAGACGGTGGCGGTCCTGGTCGCCCCGGACGCCCCCGGCCTGCGCATCCTCGTCCGGGTGCAAGGAGCCGGTGGCCGGCCCGCGGTGTTCTCCCTGCGCAGCGTCCTGGAACAGAAGGTGCGCAGGGACGCTGGCCGCCGTCGCGAGGCCCTGGCCCGCCTGGAGGAGGCGACGGAGGCACTCCAGTCCTCACTGCGCGACGCGGCGATAGGCAGCGTCCGGCAGTCGGACCTGGCCCGCATCTCCGGCTGGAGCAGGGAGACGCTGCGGAAGCTGAACCGCGGGGAGAGACCCGAGGAGGCCGGCCGGCAGCCGTAGGACACGGATCGGCAGTCGTGGGGCGTCGTTCGGCATTCATAAGCGGCCGGCGGGCTGAAAGAGTGGTCCCATGCTGCTCGATCCCGGAAACACGTTGTTCGTTCGCGGAGCCACGCCCGTGCTTCTGCTGGCGGGAGCGCCCGTCCACGACGCCCTGCCGCCACTGACCGCGCCGGACCGGCCGATGCCCCGGTGCGAGGGCTGGAGCATCGTGCCTCGGCTCACCCTGTGCGTCGTGGACGGTCCCGGCGACCACGGAGTCCTCGTCCCCGCGCTCGCCGCGCCGGTGATCGGCTGCACCGACGGCGGCGCGGCACCGGGCGGCATGGGCGACTGGTGCGCCGACGCCGAGCAGGCCGGCGGCGCGGTCGTCCTGTCCGTGGACCGGCTCCCGGAGACACTGGACTGGCCCGCGCTGTTCTCCTCGGGCACGACCCGCGGGGGCTTCCTGCCGGCTCTGGCCTGATCCGTGCCCGACGGTCACTGCCGTGTTGAGCGCCGGTCCGCGAGGGGCGAGGACGCATCCATGAGTCACGGCTTACGTCGCCTCGGCGGTGCGGCGATCATGGTCGCGGGCATCGCCCCGGGCGTCTGGGTGATCTTCGGGGCCCCGCACGACTGGCACGGCGCTCGAGCACTCGGCCGGGTGGCCCTTGGCCGGTGATCCCTGGCGACGATCAGCAGTTCGCCGAGGCTGATCCTCCCCGACGACCGGCCCTGAACGGCGACCGGACGGACATCGGCCGGCCCGAAAACGAAGACGCCCCCCGGCGGGGAGGGCGAAGCCCGGCGCCCGGGCGCTTGCTGTCGGCGGGAACGTCGTGAGCCCCGCTCTTCCGTGCGCGGTGGAGTAGCTGCCCACCCACGATCGGGGCGGACAGACGTGATGCGCGGTCGGGACAGCGCTCGCGCCCGGCCGGTGGACCGCCCCCGCGATGTGCCGGCCCGCCCGCTGCTACGGAGAGGTGGGCGGGTGTGGGGAGCGGAGGACGAGCAGGGTGATCTCGCTGGGGGCGAAGACGCGGAACGGCGGGCCCCAGAAGCCGGTGCCGCGGCTGGTGTAGAGGAGGGTGCGGGGGCCGTGGTGGCTGAGGCCGGCGAGGGCGGGCTGGTCGAGGCGGACGAGGTGGTGGAAGGGCCAGATCTGGCCCCCGTGGGTGTGGCCGGAGAGCTGGAGGTCGACACCGGAGGCTGCCGCCCGGTCGACGAACTTCGGCTGGTGCGCCAGGAGCAGGACGGGGAGGGCGGGGTCGGTGCCGCGCAAGGCTCCGGCGAGGTCGGCTCGGTGGCCTGCCAGGCCGGAGGACGCGGAGGTGACGTCGTCCACCCCGGCGACCACGAGCGTGTCGCCGCCGCGTTCGAGCAGCAGATGGCGGTTGCGCAGCGGCTCCCAGCCCAGCTCGTCCATCAGGTCGACCCAGCCCTGGGCCTCGCTGTAGTACTCGTGGTTGCCGGTGACGTAGACCCGGGCACGGGTGGCCCGCACGGTACCGAGCGGGACGGCCTGGTCGCGCCGGCGTTCGGCCGTGCCGTCCGCGATGTCGCCGGTGTGGCAGACCAGGTCCGCTTCCAAGGTGTTCACCGTCTCGCACACGCGCGCCGACCAGCGGGCGCGATCCAGCGGGCCGTAGTGGGTGTCGGTGACGAGGACGACGCGGAGGCCGTCCAGCCCGGGACCCAGCCGCGGGAGCCGCACGTCGACTCGGCGCACGCGTGGCACGCGGCGGGCCTCGGCGTACCCCCAGCCGAGCAGTACGGCGGTGACGCCGAGGACGGCCCAGGTGACGATCCGGGCCCGGTCCTGGCTCCCGCCGGCGCCGGCCGCGGTCAGGACGAGCCTCAAGAGGACACCGAGCAGAACGGACCAGGTGAACAGGATCCAGCTGGCGCCCAGCAGGGTGTCGCCGATGATCGCCGCCCGGTCCTGTTGGCGCCGCCCGTGGCCGCGCGCCATCGCGAGCGGCATGCCGACGAGACCGAGGGCGAACAGGGCGGTGCCGGCCAGAGTGACGGGCAGCGGCCAGTGCTGGCCGCTGTGCAGGAGCACCCAGCAGGGCACGGCCCACAGCAGGACGGGGGCGATCAGAGGGATGTACCGCATCAGGCGGCGCAGTCCGCTCTGCCGCGGCGCTCGCGCCTCACCCTCCGCAGGCCGGGTGTCGCTGGTGTCGGTCATGCTTCCCCTCCCCGGCCGGGCTGCTGTCCCGCGCACTGTATCCGGTCGCCCCGGGGCTGTCGGAGGGGCATCGCGGCAGGGCGTGGGGGCCTCTTACAGGTCCGCTGCCGCGTGGCCGCCGACAGGCGTGCGGTGACCGGAGCACCTATGGTGGGAGGCGGTGAGCCGAGGGAGGCCCACCCTCCCGGGGCCATCCGGTGCGCGGTCCCGGCGCAGCACCTCGTCCCGCGGGGCCGTGAGTACGCCGGCCACGTCACGTATCCCGGCATCCCGCCGGCCGCCCCTGTCCTGACCGGCCGTCGGAACCGATCGAGCCGTCCGGTTCCGCACCGATTCCGCCCACGGGAGCCGGGTGCACCGGCGCATCGACAAACGGAGGGACCATGGCAGCATTCCGCCTGACTCTGAAAGCCGTGTGGTGCGCGGCCGTCACCTTGCTGATGGCCGCCGTCTGGACGCAGCCGGCGAACGCGTACACCTGGGCCAGGATGGTGACCGTGTACAACGGTTCCGGCCTGTGTGTCCGCGGGGACGCGGGAATCGACCACGTGCGGCCCGGCACGCTGTCCGGCAACCTCGCGTACTCCCACACCTACGCGCTCACCCAAGGGTGCGGGACCGGCCTGTCCCGGCCCGACGGCTGGGCCGCCACGCGAGCCACCGTCTACCGGTGGAACGGTTCCGCCTGGGCGGTGTGCCGCACCAGCGCCTGGAAGTACGGTGCCACGGGCCAGACGGGGGGCGAGTTCCCCGGACCCTACGGGCCGGAGCTGGTCTACGACTGGGGCGGGTGGCAGGCATGCGGGGAGGGCTACTACGGGACCCTCGCCTCGGCCTACGTCTGGGACGGCTCCGCATGGCGCGGCGGCGGCGTCTGGTCGGGCTCCGAGTCGGCCTCGCCCGCCGGGTTCCGCGACAGCCGGCTGAAGGCGCCCGAGAAGGCTCCCGCGCGGCACGCCACGCCGCCCGCCGTCCACCCGCCGACGCAGAAGCGGACTCGCTGACCGTCTCTCGCCGGTACCGAGCAGGCATTCAGTCCAGCGGCGGTCCAGGGCCGGTCCCGGAGGTGTCCGGGACCGGCCCTCGCTCACACCGTGAACCCGTCGCGGAGCGCCCGGTGTTGTGGGAAGCGCGCTTTGCGGGCAGACGGAAGTGATCTTCATGTTCCGTCAGGGGAAGGGGGCGTCACCTCGTGACCATGCCCGCACGCCGCATACGACCACGCACCGGCCGCCGGTCGTTCGACCTCCGCGCGACCGCCCTGTTCTTCGTGCTGCTCGCCCTCGCCGTGTGTGTCCTCGGTTTCGCCGTCCGCACGCTGGCCGGAACCGCCGAGCGGCGCCCCGCCTGGGTGGCCGTCCTGTGCCTGGTCGGTCTCGCCGCCGTCCTCGCGTGGGGGCGCCGGCGGCACCGCCTGTCCGGCGCCCGCACCGCCCGGAGGGCCGCCGCGGCGCTGGAAGAAGGCGTGCACACGGCGCTGGAGGAGTGGGAGACGCCCGCGCCGGCCGTCCCGGCCGCCGACGACCGGTACCTCACCGGTGTCCCCGCCTACGACTACGACGCCCTGGACCCCGACGAGTTCGAGCAGGCGGTGGCCGTCCTGTGCGAGCGGGACGGCTGCACCGGCGTCGAAGTCGTCGGCGGCGCCGGGGACCTGGGCGCCGACGTGCTGGCCGTGACGCCCGACGGGCGGCGGATCGTCATCCAGTGCAAGCGCTACGGCGACGGGCACCGGGTCGGCTCCCAGGACCTGCAGCGCTTCGGCGGCACCTGTTACACCGTGCACGAGGCCGACGTCGCGGCCCTCGTCACCACCAGCGACTTCACCGCGCCGGCCGCCGAGTACGCCGAACAGTGCGGGATCGTGTGCTTCGACCGGCCGGCCCTGCGGGCCTGGCACGAGGGCACCGGACCGGCGCCCTGGATGCTCGTGGACCTCACCGGCGGGTGCTGAGGGCGGCCGGGCCGCGGAATTCCTCCGTGCCCGTGCCCGTGCCGTCGCCGAGTCGCGAGCACCGCCGCCCGCCGGCCTCCCGGCACGGGGTCAGGACGACACCACCCCCACATGCGCCAGCGCCTGCTTCAGCAGGACCCCGTGGCCGCCCGGCATCTCGCCCTGGACGGCCGGGGAGGCGGCCTCCTGGGGGCTGAACCAGACGAGGTCCAGGGCGTCCTGGCGGGGGCGGCAGTCGCCGGTCACCGGCACGATGTAGGCCAGGGACACCGCGTGCTGGCGTGGATCGTGGTACGGCGTGATGCCCGCCGTCGGGAAGTATTCCGCGACGGTGAACGGCTGAAGGGACGTGGGGACGCGGGGCAGGGCGACCGGCCCGAGGTCCTTCTCCAGGTGGCGCAGCAGCGCGTCGCGCACCCGCTCGTGGTGCAGCACCCGGCCGGAGACCAGGGCCCGGCTGACCGTGCCGTCCGGGCCGATCCGCAGCAGCAGCCCGATGCTGGTGACCTCACCGCTGTCGTCCACGCGCACGGGCACGGCCTCCACGTACAGGATCGGCATCCGGGCCCTGGCCATCTCCAGCTCGTCCGTGGTCAGCCAGCCGGGCGTGGTCTCGGTCATGTCAGACATTGCTTGATCATACTTTCCGGGTGGGGCGCCCGCCGGGATCGCGGGCCGGTTCGGATACGGGCGGTCCGTACAGCCGGCGGGCGTTGTCACGGCCCGTCCAGTCGGCGATCCGCAGGGCGTCGGCCAGAGTCAACTCGTCGGCGTCCACGCGGTCCTGCAGCAGACCGGCGAGGCCCCGGCGGAAGCACAGGGCGCCCAGGTGGTGGAACTCGGCCACACCGTAGGCGTCGGAGCTGTACAGCAGTTTGCGGAACGGGGTCACCTCCAGGGCCTCTTCGAGCACCGTCCGGCAGCGGGCCGGGCCGGTGTGGTGCAGGGCGAGACCGACGTCCAGGTACACCCGCTCGAACACCGCGGCCAGATACGCCGCCTGGCGGTGGTACGGCCAGCAGTGCAGCAGCAGGACCGGCACCGTGCCGGCCGTGCGGTGCAGCCAGTCGGTGAGCAGGGCCGGGTCGGCGCGGTGCAGCCGCAGGTCCGCGTCACCGAAGCCGGTGTGCAGTTGCAGCGGCAGCCCCAGCTCGACGGCGGTCCACAGCAGGTGCCGTACCAGTACCGGGTCGGCGAGGCGTCCGCCGCGCGCCAGCCAGCTCCCGGCCGCCCGGGTCACCTCGGCGTCCGTGGGGCGCCCGGGGTCCAGGGCGAAGCCCGTGCGGTAGGCCGCGACCGACTTCACCGCCACCACACCGGGCCGCCGTACGGCCTCCTCGGCGGCGGCGCGGAACACCGCCGCGTACGCGCCCGCCGCCACACCCCGCGCCGCCACCGCCTCGGCGACCCGCTCCAGCCGGACGACCTCGCGGGCGGTGGCGCCGGCCGCCGCGGCCAGCTCGGCGGGGGTGGTGACCGGGTGCGGGGCGAAACCGGTGTCCACGCAGAACACCCCGGTCCCGGACGCCGTCAGGAAGCGCCGGTTGACCTCCCGCCAGCCCAGCTCCGCGCGCCGGGCGATGTAGTCGGCGGGCGGGGCGTGCCGGGGCAGGTCCAGCAGGGGGGCGCAGTGGCGGCGTACGGCCACGCCGGCGGGGGTGTCGAAGGGGGAGACGCCGGGCCAGGCCGCGCCCTCGGTGAGCAGAGACGCGAACTCCCCGGCGGCCAGGTCGGCGGTCACCGCGCCGTGGCAGTGGTGGTCCACCAGCGGCAGCGCGGCGAGGGCCTCGTGGACCGGTCCCGGCGCGGCCATGGTCAGTACGCCCAGCGGTAGGCCGCGGCCAGCGCGGTGGGGGCGAGTCCCTCGACGGCCGCCGCCTCGCCGAGCCGTACGGCGCTGACCGCGTCCGCGAGGACCGGGCCCAGCGCGGCCCGCAGCACCGGGTCGGCGCGGAACTCCTCGACGGCCTCCGGCAGCGACCGCGGCAGCCGCCGTACGCCGAGGGCCGCCGCCTCCTCGGGGCCGTAGCGGGCCGGGTCGCCGGTGATCTCCCCGGGCAGCGGACGCCCGGCCGTGATGCCGTCCAGTCCGGCGGCGATCACACAGCCGAGCGCCAGATACGGGTTGGCGGCCAGGTCGACGGGTTTGACCTCCATGTTGGCGTCCTGGTCCCGGCGGCCCGCGGTGCCGGTGACGATCCGCACGGCGGCCTCGCGGGTCTCCCGGCCCCAGGCGGTGAACACCCCCGCCCACTGGGAGGGCTGGAGCCGCAGATAGCTCGCCGGGCTCGGCGCGGTCACCGCGGTCAGGCCGGGCAGATGGGCGAGGACCCCGGCCAGGAACGACCGGGCCGTGGCCGTCATGCCGTACGGGCCCTCGCCGCCGGAGTGCAGGTTCACCCCGTCGCGCCAGCACGACAGGTGGAGATGGCCGCCGTTGCCGACGCCCTCGGGCAGATAGGCGGGCGCGAAGGAGACCCGCAGCCGGTGCCGCTGGGCCACCGCCCGGATCGTCTGCCGCACCAGCACGCTGCGGTCGGCCGCCGCCACCGGGTCCAGCGCGCCCACCGAGACCTCGAACTGCCCGGGCGCGTACTCGGGATGGATCTGGTCGACGTCCACGCCCTGGGCGGCGAGCGCGGCCAGCAGCTCGGCGGTGTAGTCGCTCAGCTCCACCTGCCGGACGGCGCCGTAGGCCGGACCGGTGGCCGCCGGGACGAACTCGCCGGCGGGTGCCGTACCGGCGCCCACGGCCCACTCGATCTCGATCGCCGCCTTGAAGGCGAGGCCATGGCGGCCGGCGGCGTCCGCGACCATCCGGCGCAGGAAGGTCCGGGCACAGCCGGGGTGCCGCTCGCCCTCCTGGGTGATCCGGTCGACCGGCGCCCACGCCCAGCCGGGCTGCCCGGCCAGCGCCACGAGGTGGTCGAGGTCGGGGTAGAGCCGGAGGTCGCCGTCGGGGGAGCCGAGGACGTCGGTGGTGACGATCGAGTCGTCGGCGAGGAACGTGTCGAACACCGGCGACATCCCGACCCCCCAGGCCACGGCCGCCTCCAGCCGTGCCGTCGGGATCGTCTTGACCCGGCACACGCCCGCCGTGTCCACGTACGCGAGGACGATGCCGTGCACGCCCCGGGCGGCCAGGCCCGTGCCGAGGGCGAAGGCCCGTTCCAGGTCACCGGGGCGGCCACCGGGGCGGGGGTCGGCGAGCGTGGTCATGCGTCCTCCTCGACGGGCCCGGCCGGCGGGGGACGGCCGGGGCCGGGCTCAGGGTTTCACGGCCACCGCGCCGTACTGCGGCACCACGGCGGCCTCCGACCCGGAGCGCCACCGCGAGCACGGCACCAGACCGGGTTCGACCGGCTCCAGGCCGTCGAGGAAACCGGCGATCTCGTCGCGGCTCCGGGCGGTGATCGGCGGGGTGGCGTGGGCGTTCCAGAACTCCATCGCGGCGACGTTGCCCGCACCGCCCGCCTCGGCGTCGTAGGTCGGATGGGTGAGCACCAGATGGCTGCCGGAGGGGACGGCCGCCATGATCCGGCGTACGACCTCCCGGGCCTGGCCGGTGTCCGGCACGAAGTTGAGGATGCCCAGCATCATCACCGCGACCGGCCGGTCCAGGTCGAGGGTGGCGGCGGCGCCCCGCACGATGACGTCCGGGTCGCGCACGTCGGCGTCGATGTAGTCGGTGGCCCCCTCGGGCGAGCTGGTCAGCAGCGACCGGGCGTGCACCAGCACGATCGGGTCGTTGTCGACGTACACGATCCGCGACTCGGGCGCGACCCGCTGGGCTATCTCGTGGGTGTTGTCGGCCGTGGGCAGCCCGGTGCCGATGTCGAGGAACTGCCGTATCCCGCGCTCGGCGGCCAGGTAGCGCACCGCCCGGCCCAGGAAGTCCCGGTCCGCGCGGGCCACCGCACGGATCACCGGGAACATCCCGGCGATCTGCTCGCCCACCCGCTGGTCGACCTCGTAGTTGTCCTTGCCGCCCAGCCAGTGGTTCCAGACCCGCGCGTTGTGCGCGACGCTGGTGTCCAGCCGTGCCGTCCCGGTCGCCGGGGAGTGGCCGTTGCTCACCTGTCTGCCCTTCTCACGTGCTGTTCTCCGCGGTCATTGTGCCTCCCGGTGATCGCGCTGTCCCGGGAAACGGGACACCGGGCGGTTCGGGGCCCGCCGGGCGGATGAGGAACACTGGACCGGTACCCCCGCACCCGACCGGAAGCAGCACATGCCCGCCATACCCACGCCCCTCCCCGACACCGCCGCCCTGCCCGCCGGCCCCGCAGACATCCGGCTGATCGTGACCGACATGGACGGCACGCTGCTGGACGACGCCAAGCGGATTCCCGACGGGCTGTGGCCGATGCTCGACGGGCTGCGCCGCCGCGGGGTGCTGTTCAGCCCGGCCAGCGGACGGCAGTACGCGACCCTGCACCGGCAGTTCGAGCGGGTCGCCGAGGGCATGGTGTTCATCGCGGAGAACGGCACGTACGTGGTCCGCGACGGTGTGGAACTCTCCTCCGACCCGCTCGCGGGGTCCGTCGCCGCGCGGATCGCGCGGACGGTGCGGGGGCTGGCCGAGGGCGGCGCGGACGTCGGCGCCGTCGTCTGCGGCAAGCGGGCGGCGTACGTCGAGCGGAGCGACGAGGCGTTTCTCGCCGAGGTGCGCCAGTACTACGCCGAGCACCGGATCGTGGAGGACGTCACCGCCGTCGACGACGACGTGATCAAGGTGGCGGTGTTCGACTTCGGGCCCGCCGAGCACACCGTCGCCCCGGCCCTCGCCGGGTTCGCCGCCACCCACCGGGTCGTCGTCTCCGGCGAGCACTGGGTGGACGTGATGAACCGCACCGCCGACAAGGGCACCGCCGTGCGCGGCCTCCAGCGGGCGCTCGGCATCACGCCCGCGCAGACCATGGCGTTCGGCGACTACCTCAACGACCTGGGGATGCTCGACGCCGCGGAGTGGTCCTTCGCCATGGCCGGCGCCCACCCCGAGGTGATTCGCCGGGCCCGCTACCTGGCCCCGTCCAACAACGACGACGGCGTGCTGCGCACCATCGCCCACGTGCTCGGCCTGTAGCGGCCCGGAAACCGGTCGTGGCCCCGGACGGGACGCGGCCGGGTGGTGTCGAGGTCCTGGATGTCCGGTCCGGTCTCCGACCCGGGGCCGCTCCTTCCCGTCCGGTCCCGGCGGTCGGTCCGGGACGCGCGGGGAGCGGCCCGGCGGGATCATCCGGCGCGGCGCAGGCAGTCCTCGGCCACCCCTTTGTCCAGCGCGGCCCGGACCAGCGCGGCGGCCAGCACGGCCGACGGGGTGTCCCCGGCCAGTTCGGTCAGCTTCCCGGGGTCCTCGGGCAGGCCGAGCCGCCCGGCGCCGGACAGCGCCTTGCCGTCCAGGTAGGGGGCGACGTCCGGCCACACCCGCTGCGCCTCGCGCAGGAAGATGCCGGCACCGGTCGGCCCGATGCCGGGCTCCTCCTGGAGCAGTTCCCGCAGCCGGTCGATGTCGCCGCCGGCCTCCCGGTGCAGTCGGCGCAGATCGCCGCCCCAGCGCTCCTCGAGCAGCTCGGCGCCGTCCCGGAGCCGGGTCGCGGTCTGCTCGTCGTACCGGCGGTAGCCGGCGCGGCCGAGAGCGTCGACCCGCCGCCGCCGGTCGGACCCGGCCATCCGGCGCGGGCTGTCCAGGCGCTCCTCGTGCAGGGCCCGGGCGGCGGCCACCGCGACCGACGCCCGGATCCGGGTACTGAGCAGCAGGGACAGCACCAGCAGCCGGTACAGCGGCTGCGGGGTGTCCGTCAGCCGGATGCCCGCCTCCTCGGCGAACGTCCGCCCGTGCGCGGACACCAGCTCCCGCAGCACGCGTGCGTCGCGGTCCATGGGCCTACGGTTTGAGCGGGTCGTGGCCCAGGGTCATCAGCCGGTGCCGGCGGCCGGTGTCCCGGGCGGTCTCCGGCGCGGGCTCGTCGTCCACGTCCACCAGCTCTCCGACCGTGTCCACGACCCGCCGCATCACCCGGACGTCGTCGTGGGTCAGGTCGGTACGGCGCTTCCGCAGGATCGCCAGGACGTGCTGCCCGGTCTCCGTGCCCGCCGCGTCCGGCAGCGGTTCCGTCTCCTCGCCGGCGTCCCGGACCTTCAGCCAGGCCGCGAGTTCCGCCGAGGTCATGTTCACCACGCGGTGGAAGTCGTCCCACAGCGCGTCGAGTTCCGGGGAGTCGGCCATGGGTTCCCCCTTCCGTGTTCTGCCCCGCCGGGGGCGGGGCGGCGGCGTACGGGGCGAGTGGCCGTCTCTCAGTCGGCGGCCGTGTCGCCGGGGTGGTTCTCCGCCTCGAACATCCAGCGCTGCTTCTCCAGATCGGCGGTGATGGCGATCAGCAGGTCCTGGCTGACGGGGTCGGCCTTCTCGGTCGCGGCGATCCGCTCCCGCAGCCGGCCGATGGCCGTCTCCAGCGAGGACACCATCAGCTCCACGACCTCGGTGTCGCGCAGCCAGCCGTCCTTGGTGCCGGACAGCGCGAAGGTCGCGGCGATGGTCTCCGGGCGGCCGTCCGGAGACACGCCCAGCGCGGCGGCGCGTTCGGCCACCGTGTCGGAGTGGGCGCGTGCCGTGGCGACCACCTCGTCCAGCTGGAGGTGGATCGACCGGAACCGCGGGCCCACGATGTTCCAGTGCGCCTGCTTGCCGACCAGCGACAGTCCCAGCAGATCGACCAGGGTGTCCTGCAGGGCGGTGCCGGTGATGCCGAGCGCTTCCTCGGGCAGTGTGCTCTTGACCACGGTCATGGTGCGCTGGTCCCCTTTCCTGAACTTTCCTCGGCCATGTCCGAAAGGGCGGGTGCCCCCGGCATCCGCAGACAAACCGGCTGATCAGCGGGGGAGTCATCGGGTGTGCGGGGCGTCGGACGGCGGGGGCGCACGAGGAGTGCGGGGGCACCGGCCGGCGGGGTGACGCCGGGTCCGGTCGTGGGGGCGCCGGCCGCCAGGCGGGGGCGGCACGCGGGCGTGCGGTGGCGCCTGCCGGTCCGCGGGGCGGCCCCGGCCGAGCGGCGAGGGCCCTCAGCGGGGCAGTACCCCGTCCAGGAAGCGGAGCAGTTCCGTGTGGGCCGCCGCCCGGTCCCCCTCGTGGAACACCTCGTGCCGCGCCCCGGGGAAGATCCGTTCGGTCAGCCGGCCGCCACTCAGCCGCTCCACCCCGGGCCGGCTCCCGGCCGGCGGCACCAGCCGGTCCTCGTCGCCGTGCGGCCACAGCAGCGGCAGCGGGCCCACGTCACCGCTCCGGGCGACCGTCTCCAGGGTGCGGACGAACGCCCGGAGCGTCGGCCGCTTCATGGGCCCGTGCCAGACCAGCGGATCGGCCGCGTAGGCGGCGCCCACGGCCGGGCCCCGGGACAGCGCGGACGGGCTGACCGGGGTGTCCGGGATCTCCTCCGGGGCCGGCAGCCGGCCCGGCGGCTCCCAGGCGCCGATCACCGGCGCGGACAGCACCAGCGCACTCGGCCCGTCGCCGTACCGCTGGGCGTAGCGGGCCGCGATCAGCCCGCCCATCGAGTGGCCGAGCAGCACCAGCGGCAGGCCGGGGCGCCCGGCCCGGGCGAGGTCCGCGACGGCGTGCACGTCGGTGACCACGTCCTCATAGTCCTCGATCAGCGCCCGTTCCCCGGCCGACCGGCCGTGGCCGGTGTGGTCGGGGCCGTAGACGGCGGCCCCGTGTCCGGTGAGCACGGCCGCCAGTTCCGCGTACCGGCCGGCGTGCTCGCCGTACCCGTGCGCCAGGAGCACAGCAGGCGGGGCTCCGGATGCGGCCACTCGCGCACGGCGAGGGCTCCGTGCGCGCCGTCGAGGACGTGCTCGCGGACGTGGTGCATGTCTCCTCCCGTTCCCCCCGGCGAAGCCCCGGGGGAGCTTCCCAGCGGGGCGGCCGGAGGTCTATAGTCCAAAACTAGCAGTGCTAATTAACGAGTGCTGCACCCATCCGTGATCCACAATGTCGTAGGTCAGGAGTCCCGCCGTGCGTCCCGTCCATTTCGCGACCGCCCGCCGCACCCCCCTCGGCAAGGTGCGCGGTGTCCTCTCCTCGGTCCGCCCCGACGATCTGGCCGCGACCGTGATCCGCCGGCTGGTGGCCGACGTGCCCGCGCTCGACCCCGCCCGCGTCGACGACGTCTACTGGGGCGCCGCCAACCAGGCCGGCGAGGACAACCGGAACGTCGCCCGCATGGCCGCCCTGCTCGCCGGACTGCCCGACTCCGTGCCCGGCGCCACCGTCAACCGGCTGTGCGCCTCCGGGCTCGAGGCGGTCACCGCCGCCGCCCGCACCATCGCCGCGGGCGAGGCCGACATCGTGATCGCCGGCGGCTCCGAGTCGATGAGCCGCGCCCCCTTCGTGCTGCCCCGGCCCGACGAGGCCCTGCCGCACCGCATGGAGACCTACGACACCCGGCTCGGCTGGCGCCTGGTCAACCCCGCCATGAAGGAGCTGCACGGCCTGCTCTCCATGGGCGAGACCGCCGAGGAGGTCGCCGCCCGCCTCGGCATCTCCCGCGCCCGGCAGGACGAGTTCGCCCTGCGCAGCCACCAACTCGCCGCCGCCGCCCGCAAGAACGGCCACTTCGACGACGAACTCCTGCCCGTGGAGCGCCCGGACGGCGTCACCGTCGAGCACGACGAGTGCGTCCGCGAGGACACCTCGCTGGAGAAGCTGGCCCGCCTCAAGCCGGCCTTCCGCGCGGGCGGCACCGTCACGGCCGGGAACGCCTCGCCGATGAACGACGGCGCCGCCGCCCTGCTGCTGGTCAGCGAAGAGGCCCTGAACGAACTGGGCCTGGAGTCCCTCGGCCGGTACGTCGCGGGCGCCTCCGCGGGCGTGCACCCCGACGTGATGGGCCTCGGCCCGGTCCCCGCCACCCACAAGGTGCTCATCCGGGCCGGCTGGGAGATCGGCGACCTCCAGGAGGCCGAGCTGAACGAGGCGTTCGCCGCCCAGGCCCTCGCCTGCGTCGACCAACTGGGCCTCGACCCCGACCTGGTGAACCCCACCGGCGGCGCCATCGCCCTCGGCCATCCCCTCGGCTGCTCCGGCGCCCGCATCCTCACCACCCTGCTGCACCGCATGCGGCGCACGGGCGCCCGGCGCGGCCTCGCGACCATGTGCGTGGGCGTGGGGCAGGGCACCGCGATGCTGGTCGAGCGACACTGAGCCGACGTCAACGGGGGCTCCCCACAAGGGGATCCGGTAGCACGAGCCGCAGCAAGGAAACGGAGCAGCACTCCATGGCAACCCTGTCCGTCGCCGCCATACTCGCCGAGAACGCCCGGCGCCGCCCCGGCAAGACCGCCCTGGTCGAGGGCGAACTGCGGCTCACCTTCGCCGAGGTGTGGCGGCGGGCGCTCGCCCGGGCGGGCGCGCTCACCGCCCTCGGCGTACGGCCCGGCGACCGGATCGCCCTCATGGCCCCCAACACCGCCGAGTTCCCGGTCGCCTACTACGCGATCGCCGCGGCGGGCGGTGTCGTCGTCCCCGTCCACCTCCTGCTGTCGGCCGACGAGGTCCAGCACGTCCTGAAGGACAGCGGGGCCACCGTGCTGCTCGTCCACCCGGCCCAGGCCGTGACCGGCCGGGCCGCGGCCGAGGCGGTCGGCGTCCGCGTGATCACCCTGGGCGAGGAACTGGACAAGCTGGCGGCCGACGCCGAGCCGCTGCCGTCGTACGCGACCCGCGCCGCCGACGACCCCGCGGTGGTCTTCTACACCAGCGGTACGACCGGTGTCCCCAAGGGCGCTGTCCTCAGCCACTTCAACCTGGTGATGAACGCGACCGTCAACGCCTTCGACGCCCACGACATCCGCGCCGACGACATCGCCCTCGGCGCGCTGCCGCTGTTCCACGCCTTCGGCCAGACCGTCTCGCTGAACTCCACCTGGCGGGCCGGCGCCACGCTCGTGCTGCTGCCCCGCTTCGACGCGGCCCGGGCCATCGAGCTGATGGTGCGGGAGGACGTGAACACCTTCCACGGCGTGCCCACCATGTTCGTCGCCCTCGCCGCGGCGGCCGCCGACGCCGAACGGCTCCCCGGGCTGCGGGTGTGCATCTCCGGCGGGGCCTCGCTCCCGGTCGCGGTACTGGAACGGTTCGAGGCCGCGTTCGGAGCGGAGGTCTACGAGGGCTACGGACTGTCGGAGACCTCGCCGGCCGCCACCGTCAACCAGCCGGTGTTCGGCAGCAAGGCCGGCACCATCGGGCACCCGCTGTGGGGCGTCGACGCGGAGATCGCCCGCGCCGAGGTGGAGGACCGCATCGAGCTGCTGCCGCCCGGCGAGCTGGGCGAGGTCGTCATCCGCGGCCACAACGTCTTCTCCGGCTACCTGGGCCGCCCCGAGGCCACCGCCGAGGCCCTGGTGGACGGCTGGTTCCGCACCGGCGACCTCGGCGTCAAGGACGACGAGGGCTTCCTGCGGATCGTCGACCGCAAGAAGGACGTCATCATCCGCGGCGGCTACAACGTCTACCCGCGCGAGGTCGAGGAGGTCCTGACGCGGCACCCGGACATCGCCCAGGCCGCCGTCATCGGCCTGCCCGACGAACTGCACGGCGAGGAGATCTGCGCCGTCGTCGTCCCGGCCCCCGGCGCCACCCCGGACGCCGCCGCCCTCACCGAATGGTCCAAGCAGCACCTCGGCCGGCACAAGTACCCGCGCCGCGTGGAGTTCACGGACACCCTGCCGCTCGGACCGAGCATGAAGGTGCTCAAGCGGGAGCTGCGGGTCCGGTACACGGGCCGGTAGCGCGCCGCGCGGGCCGGGGGGCGTGGTGGACCGGCCCGCGAGACGGTCCTTACGCGCGGCCTATGCATGCACATAGCATCGGTCCCCGCATGAACACGATGACGCTCTGGCACCTATCAGGCTGGGAGTTCGCCGCGCTCGCCTTCGCGGCCCTGCTCGTCGGCTTCTCCAAGACCGCGGTCAGCGGGGCCAACACGGTCAGCCTCGCGATCTTCGCGGCGGTCCTGCCCGCCCGCGCCTCCACCGGCATCCTGCTGCCCCTCCTCATCGCCGGGGACGTGCTCGCCGTCCTCACCTACCGGCGGCATGCCCACTGGCCCACGCTGTGGCGGCTGTTCCCGGCCGTGGCGGTGGGCGTGGTGGCCGGCACGCTGTTCCTGGTGTGGGCCGGCGACGGGATGGTACGGGTCTCGATCGGCGCGATCCTCCTGCTGATGGCCGGGGTGACGGTGTGGCGCCGGCGCACGGCCGACACCCCGCCCGCGCCGGAGACGGTGACGACCCGGGCGGGCCGGATCAAGGCCCGCTCCTACGGCGTGCTCGGCGGGTTCACCACGATGGTCGCCAACGCGGCCGGGCCGGTGATGTCGCTGTACCTGCTCTCCGCAGGCTTCCGCAAGCTCGGCTTCCTCGGCACCTCCGCCTTCTTCTTCCTCATCGTGAACGTCTCCAAGGTGCCGTTCAGCGTGGGCCTGGGCCTGATCGACGGACGGTCACTGCTCCTCGACGCCGCGCTCGTGGCGTTCGTCGTGCCCGGTGCGCTGATCGGCAAACGGGCCGTGAACCGGATCAACCAGCGGCTCTTCGAACAACTCGTGATCGCGGCGACCATCGTGGGCGGCGTGCAGCTGCTCCTGCCCTAGTCCTTCCGCGCGCCCGACCGCGACGACCCGGCCGGCCGCCGCCCGGCACCCCGTACGCTCACCCCATGCCCGCGCACGTGCTGATCCTCGGCGGCACCACCGAGGCCCGCCGCCTCGCCGCCGACCTCGCCGCCCGGCCCGGCACCCGGGTCACCACCTCGCTCGCCGGCCGGGTCGCCCGCCCCGGCGCACTGCCCGGCGAGGTGCGCGTCGGCGGCTTCGGCGGCCCGGAGGGCCTGGCCGGCTGGCTGCGCGAGCACCGGGTGGACGCCCTGGTGGACGCCACCCACCCCTTCGCCGGGACGATCACCGCCCACGCGGCCCGCGCGGCGCGGGCCACCGGAGTCCCCGCGGTCGTCCTGCGCCGCCCCGGCTGGCGGCCGGGCCCCGGCGACCGCTGGCACGACGTCGCGTCCCTCGCCGAGGCCGCCGAGGCGCTGCCCGGCCTCGGCAGCCGGGTGTTCCTCAGCACCGGACGCCTCGGCCTCGCCGCCTTCGCCTCCCTGACCGGCCTGCACTTCCTCGTCCGCTCGGTGGAGCCGCCCGAGCCGCCGCTGCCGCCGGACGCCCGGGTGATCCTGGCCCGCGGCCCGTTCACGGTCCCCGGCGAGACGGAACTCCTGCGCACCCACCGGATCGACGTCCTCGTCACGAAGGACAGCGGCGGACAGGCCACGGCGGCGAAACTCACGGCCGCGCGCGACCTGCGCCTGCCCGTGATCGTCGTACGCCGCCCCCCGCTGCCGGACGGCGTCGGAGCGGTCCCCGACGTGGCGAGCGTCCTGGACCGGCTGGGCTTCGGGACGGACACGGCGAACGGGACGTCCGGCGGACCGGACGCCTGACCGACACCGCGGGCACCACACGGCTCGGCGCCGCACCGTCGTCGGCGCCACGCCGCCGGCCCCGTACCGGTCGTCGGCGCGGCCCCGGCTCCGCGCGGGTCAGTCCCGCGCCGGATGCCTGCGCAGCAGGTACGTGTCCATGATCCAGCCCTTGCGCTCCCGGGCCTCGGCGCGCAGCCGCTCGATGCGCGGACCGGCCTCCGCGATCGGACCGGAGACGAGGATCTCGTCCGGTGTGCCTATGTAGGCGCCCCAGTAGATGTCCATGTCCTCCTCGGCGTACCGCCGGAACGCCTGGTGCGCGTCCAGCATCACGACCACGTCGTCCACCCCCTCCGGGAAACCCTCGGCCAGCCGCCGCCCCGTGGTGATCTGCACCGGCCGGGCGACCCGGTTCAGCCCCGTGCGATGTCGGGCGACCAGGGCGGAGACACTGCTGACGCCGGGGACCACGTCGTACGTGAACTCCACCGCGCCCCGCTCCAGCACCTCCTGGAGGATGCCCAGCGTGCTGTCGTAGAGCGCCGGATCCCCCCAGACCAGGAACGCGCCGGTGCCGTCCTCGTCCAGCTCGCCGGCGATCAGTCGCTCGTAGATCCCGGCGCGGGCGGAGCGCCAGTCCTCGACGGCCGGGGAGTAGGCGGGACCGCCCGCCGAGCGGTCCCGCTCCGGGTCACGGGCCTCGACCACCCGGTAGGACCCGGCCGGCAGATGCGCGTCCAGCATGTCCCGGCGGAGCTGGGTCAGATCGTTCTTCACCTCGCCCTTGTCGAGGAGGAAGAACACGTCCGTGCTCCGCAGCGCCTTGACCGCCTGCAGGGTCAGCTGGTCGGGGTCGCCCGCGCCGATACCGATGACATGAATCTTTCGCACGCCCCGAGTCTGCCGCATGCCGCCGGCCATGCGCCCACCGCCTCCGCACGGCCGGCTACGGCGCTGCGTCCGCGCCCGTCGGGAGCGGTCCGGTCAGGGGCCCAGCCGAGGTGCCTCGGCGCACGCGTCGACCGGTGCGGAGCCGCGCTCGACCCGCCCCGCCAGCTCCCGCGCCCACCGGGCGAGCCCGGGCAGGTCCAGCCCGTAGGGCCGGTCCTCGCCCCGCCCGGCCGCCCACTCCTCGACCGCGCCGGCCCCCCGCCGCAGCAGCCGGGCCCCGCCGACGGCGTTGCCCCGGGCCGCGTGGGTGAGCCCCACGGCCAGCTGGGCGAGCCCCCGCCACAGCGGGCGCTCCTGCGGCGGGCCCGACTTCCAGGCGTCCTCGAACACCTCGTGCGCGTGGAAGGGCCGCCCGGCGGCCAGCAGTGCCTGTGCCTCGACCACGGTCTCCTCCGGTGCCCGCAGGATCCCCTCCGGCTGCCGGGGGACGCCCTCGGCACCATACGGCAGCGGGCGCCCCAGCCCGTCCCGGGGCCGCGCGTTGCGGGCCCGCCCGTCCGTGTCCCGGTCCCGGGCATCGGATGCCCCCACGTTCGTCATACCGCCGATTGTCCCCCGCCGCGCTCCCCGCCGCGCGCCACCGCTTCTCCCGCTTCGCCCCACCCTGTACGGCGTCCCGGCCGCCCGTCTTCGGCGCACCCGCCGGCGTGGGGTAAAGTGCTGTCCGCACGATCACGCGGAACACCGCGCGCTGGTGCGACGGGACGTGGCGCAGCTTGGTAGCGCACTTGACTGGGGGTCAAGGGGTCGCAGGTTCAAATCCTGTCGTCCCGACTGGAGACAGTCGCAGATCAGGGCCGGTTTCGGAGACATCCGAAACCGGCCCTGATCGTTTTGGGGGCCGGTCGGGGGGAGCGGTTGGGGACCGGTGCCTCCTTGGCCGGTGTCCGCCGCTCCGCGCCTGATCGAAAGTTTCGAAAGCCGCGCACGGTCTTGCGTCGCATTCCCTCCTCGTCTCGTTCCACCTCTCGCGACGGCTCGCGCCAGGGGCGGCGTGATCAGCCAAGACGTACTCGTCACGTCCCCTTCGGATTACAGAGATGTTTCCGAAAGGATGTCGAAACCGTTGACAGGGTCATGGCGTTCTCCGAAAACTGTGCCCACCGAACGGCACGACCGCGGGCGGCCCCGCGCCCGTCTTCCGTGCCGGGCCGCGGGCGGCAGGAGCCGCCCGCCCCCCACGAGCCTTCATCGGGAGGACGCATGCAGCAGGACGGCACGCAGCAGCACCAGACCCAGCAGAACCCCGCTCCCCTCGGCGGCTTGAGCCGACGAGGCTTCCTCGGCGGCGCCGGAACCGTCGCGCTCGCGACCGCGACCGGACTGCTGCTGCCCGGCACCGCCCACGCCGCCACCACCATCACCACCAGCCAGACCGGCTACGACGGCATGTACTACTCGTTCTGGACCGACGGCGGCGGCTCCGTCTCCATGACGCTGAACGGCGGCGGCGGTTACAGCACGCGGTGGACCAACTGCGGCAACTTCGTCGCCGGCAAGGGCTGGAACACCGGCGGCCGCAGGACGGTCCGCTACACCGGCTACTTCAACCCGTCGGGCAACGGCTACGGCTGCCTCTACGGCTGGACGTCGAACCCGCTGGTGGAGTACTACATCGTCGACAACTGGGGCAGCTACCGGCCCACCGGCGAATTCCGGGGCACCGTCTACAGCGACGGCGGCACCTACGACATCTACAAGACGACGCGGTACAACGCCCCCTCCGTCGAGGGCACCCGCACCTTCGACCAGTACTGGAGCGTCCGGCAGTCGAAGGTGACCAGCGGCTCCGGCACCATCACCACCGGCAACCACTTCGACGCCTGGGCGCGCGCGGGCATGAACCTGGGGCAGTTCAAGTACTACATGATCATGGCCACCGAGGGTTACCAGAGCAGCGGAAGCTCGACCGTCACGGTCAGCGGCTGATCCCTGTCCGGCGAACGGCCGGCCGCGGGATCCCCCTCACCTCGAAACGTTTCGGATGGGGAGCGGGAAATTCCCCTGCGGGAGAGGTTGACGGTCCACTGTCAAAGCCTCAATCATCCCTGTCTGGGAATCCGGTCGTAGTTCGATATATCGAACGAACCGCAACACACTCCGGGCCATGCGGCCCGCACGGCAGACCGCGTACGCCGCCCCGGTTCCGTCCCACCCCGTCCGTCCGCGGGTGGGAACGGGGCGACGCGTTCCTCGTGCTCCAGTCCTTCCACATGTCCACCTTGGAGGCACAGTCATGGGCTCCTATGCCCCTCCCGGACCACTCCTCGTCCGCCGGAAGATCCGCAACCTGCTGGGGGCGCTGACCGTCGGCGTCCTCGGTACGGTCTCCGCGCTGGCCGCGCAGCCGACCGCACACGCCGCCGAGACCACGCTCGGCGCCGCGGCGGCGCAGAGCGGCCGCTACTTCGGTACCGCCATCGCCTCGGGCAGGCTGGGCGACTCGACGTACACGTCGATCGCGAACCGTGAGTTCAACATGGTGACGGCCGAGAACGAGATGAAGATCGACGCCACCGAACCGCAGCGGGGCCAGTTCAACTTCACCGCCGGCGACCGCGTCTACAACTGGGCGGTGCAGAACGGCAAGAAGGTGCGCGGGCACACCCTGGCCTGGCACTCCCAGCAGCCCGGCTGGATGCAGAGCCTCAGCGGCAGCTCACTGCGCCAGGCGATGATCGACCACATCAACGGCGTGATGGGCCACTACAAGGGCAAGATCGCCCAGTGGGACGTCGTGAACGAGGCGTTCGCCGACGGAAGTTCGGGCGCCCGGCGCGACTCCAACCTGCAGCGCACCGGCAACGACTGGATCGAGGTCGCCTTCCGCACCGCGCGTGCCGCCGACCCGTCGGCCAAGCTCTGCTACAACGACTACAACATCGAAGACTGGACCTGGGCCAAGACGCAGGGCGTGTACAACATGGTCCGGGACTTCAAGCAGCGCGGCGTGCCGATCGACTGCGTCGGCTTCCAGTCGCACTTCAACAGCGGCAGCCCGTACAACAGCAACTTCCGCACCACGCTGCAGAGCTTCGCCGCCCTCGGCGTCGACGTGGCCATCACCGAGCTGGACATCCAGGGCGCCCCGTCCTCGACCTACGCCGCCGTGACCAACGACTGCCTGGCCGTCTCGCGCTGCCTCGGCGTCACCGTCTGGGGCGTGCGCGACAGCGACTCCTGGCGGTCGGGGGACACGCCGCTGCTGTTCAACAACGACGGCAGCAAGAAGGCCGCCTACACCGCGGTGCTCAACGCGCTCAACGGCGGCTCCCCCACCACGCCTCCCCCCACCGGCGACGGCGGGCAGATCAAGGGCGTCGGCTCGGGCCGCTGCCTGGACGTGCCCAACGCCAGTACCGCCGACGGCACCCAGGTCCAGCTGTGGGACTGCAACAGCGCCACCAACCAGCAGTGGACGCTCACCGACGCCGGTGAACTCAAGGTCTACGGCAACAAGTGCCTGGACGCCGCCGGCACCGGCAACGGCGCCAAGGTCCAGATCTACAGCTGCTGGGGTGCCGACAACCAGAAGTGGCGCCTCAACTCCGACGGATCCATCGTCGGCGTCCAGTCCGGCCTCTGCCTCGACGCCGTCGGCGCCGGCACGGCCAACGGCACCCTGATCCAGCTCTACTCCTGCTCGAACGGAAGCAACCAGCGCTGGGCCCGCGCCTGATGGGACCCGCCACGAAGGAAAGGGTGAGCCGATGAGGACCTGCGGTGCGGCTCCTCCCGCCCCTCCACGGAAACACCGGTGGTGGTCCCGGGTCGCCTCCGTGGTGGCGACGGCGCTCGCGGTCGGCATGCTCGCCGCGGTGCATCCGACGCCCGCCGAGGCGGCGACGGTGGACACCAACGCCTGGTACGTGCTGGTCAATCGCAACAGCGGCAAGGCGCTGGACGTCTCCGGCGCGTCCACCGCCGACGGCGCGCGCGTCAGCCAGTGGACGCGCAACGACGGCACCAACCAGCAGTGGCAGTTCGTGGACTCCGGTGACGGCTTCTACCGTCTCAAGGCCCGGCATTCGGGCAAGGTCCTCGACGTGGCCGGCGCCTCGGCCGCGGACGGTGCCGCGATCCAGCAGTGGGCCGACCACAACGGGGCCAACCAGCAGTTCCGCCTGGCCGACTCCGACGCGGGCCACGTCCGGCTGATCAACCGCTCCAGCGGCAAGGCGGTGGAGGTACAGGGTGCCTCCACCGCCGACGGCGGCAACGTCGTCCAGTACTCCGATTGGGGCGGCGCCAACCAGCAGTGGCAGGTGGTCAAACTGTCGTCCGGTGGCGGCGGCGGATGCGGCAGCGCCCCGACTCTGGCGAGCGGTACGCACACGATCCAGAGCGGTGGCAAGAGCCGCAGCTTCATCCTGAGGGTTCCCGCCGGCTACGACAGCAGCCACCGCTACCGGCTGATCTTCGCGTTCCACTGGCGGGGCGGAACCGCCGGCGACGTCGCCTCGGGCGGCACGAGCGGGAGCGCGTGGTCCTACTACGGCCAGCAGGAGCAGTCGGGCAACAGCGCGATCCTGGTCGCCCCCCAGGGCCTCGGCAACGGCTGGGCCAACTCCGGCGGTGAGGACGTCACCTTCGTCGACGACATGATCCGGTACATCGAGGGCGGCCTCTGCGTCAACCCGGCACAGCGTTTCGCCACCGGTTTCAGCTGGGGCGGCGGCATGAGCTACGCCCTCGCGTGCAGCCGGGCGAACGTCTTCAGGGCCGTCGCGGTCATGTCCGGCGCCGAGATCAGCGGGTGCGGCGGCGGGACCCAGCCCATCGCCTACTTCGGGATCCACGGCATCGGCGACTCCGTGCTCAACATCGCGCAAGGACGGTCCCTGCGCGACAGGTTCGTGGGCAACAACGGCTGCACCCCCCAGAGCCCGCGCGAGCCCGCGCCGGGCAGCCGGACGCACATCACCACCGCCTACTCGGGCTGCCGTGCCGGATACCCGGTCCAGTGGGCCGCGTTCGACGGGGACCACATCCCCGGTCCGGTCGACGGCTCCTCCGGCGAAAGCGGCGTCACCACCTGGACCAAGACGGAGATCTGGAGGTTCTTCGCACAGTTCCAGTGACACGTCGTGGGACCGGGCTGTCGTAGAGGGGCACCGGTTCCGCGGGTCAGGGCCGGTTCCGGAGGTGTCCGGAACCGGCCCTGGGCATGCCGGGGAGCGGTGCGGTCAGCCGGTCGTCAGGGCGGTGTCGTCGAGGACGAAGCTGGTCTGGAGGCCGGAGTCCTCGGTGGCCGTGAAGGTCAGCGTGATCTGCTGGCCGGCGTACTGGGCGAGGTCCAGGGTGCGTTCGGTGTACCCGGTGGCAGCGTCGGCGTTGGAGTACGTCTGCTTCGCGGTGCCGTTCACCTTGACCTGGAAGGTGTCGTACGCCGTCGTGCCCGACTCGGCGGTGTCGATGTGCAGCCAGTACGTGAGAGTCGCCTTCGCGCAGCCCGCCGGGACGGTCACCGTCTGGCCGACGCTGTCGGTCGCGGCGTAGCCGTAACCCGCGAGCCAGGCGTACCGGGACCCGGAGTGCGCGGACTGGCCGCTGAACGTGCCGATCGCGCCGGTGTCGCCCGTCCACGGCGACGTACCGCTCTCGAAGCCGCCGTTGGAGATCACCTGGGACGGTGTGCAGCCGCCGGCGCCCTTGACGGTCAGCGTGTACGACGCGCTGTGCGTGCCGGTGCCGGTGCCGGTGAGGGTGAGCGGGTACGTGCCCGGCGGCACGGAGGCGCCGACGGAGACCGTCGCCGTGGAGGAGGCGCCGGAGGTCACCGAGGCCGGGCTGAAGGAGACCGTGACGCCGGCCGGGGCGCCCGAGGCGGACAGGTTCACCGTCTGTGCCGAGCCGCTGGTGGTGGCCGTGGACACGGTGGTGGTCAGCGAGGTGCCCGGGTTCGTGCTGCCGGTGGCGGGGTTCACCGAGACCGAGAAGTCGTTCGCCGGGGCGGTGTCCGAGACCGCCTGCTTCCACAGCGTGTAGGCGACACCGTCCGCGCTGCGGTTCAGCCCGGTGGCGTTGATGTTGCTCGTGGTGTCGCACGAGGAGTGGTAGCAGCCGTCGTACGCGGCGCCCGCCGTGCCGCCCCACTTGGCCGCCTGCGCCGAGGTCTTGCGGGCGCTCGCGCCCATGGCGTAGCCGGAGGTCGGGATGCCGTAGTTCTCGAAGGAGTAGTCGTCGGAGCGGCCCGCGCCCTCGGTGTTCTCCTCGGGCTGGAGGTTCAGCGAGTCCCAGTACGCCTTCATCGGCGCGGCGGCGGAGGACGTGATGTGGTTGATGAAGTAGCCGCCGTTGGGCGAGGCGACCATGTCGAAGTTGTAGTACGCCTTGATCGCCGAGCGCTGCGCGGAGGTCAGCGAACGGACGTAGAAGTCCGAGCCGTTCAGGCCCTGCTCCTCGTCCGTCCACCAGCCGAAGCGGACGCGCGCCCCCATGGACGGATCGGTCTGCGCCAGTTTCAGCGCGACCTCCAGGAGGGTGGCGCTGCCGGAGCCGTTGTCGTTGATGCCGGGCCCGGCGGAGACACCGTCCAGGTGCGCGCCGAACATGTACACCTTCGACGCGTCGCCGCGGGGCCACTCGGCGATCAGGTTGGGACCGGCACCGCTGGTGCAGCCGGAGGTGCAGGCCTGCTCGGTGACGGTGTAACCGGCCGCCTGGAGCTTGCCCTTCACATAGGCGACCGAGTCGCGGTAACCCTGGCCGGTGGACCGGCGGTTGCCGCCGTTGCGGCTCGCGATGGCGTTCAGCTCGGTGAGGTGCGCCTGCACCTTGGTGACGTCTATGTCGGGCGCGGCGGCGGCCAGGGCGGGGGAGTGGGCCGCCGTGGCCGGGTGGCCCGCGGGGGCCGCCTCGGCGCTCGCGGGCAGCAGGGTGAGGCCCGCGGCGGCCGTGGCCAGTGCCAGGCCCGCCAGGGACAGTCTTCGTGGTCGTAGCACCATGTCTCCTTGTGGGGTGGAGGAAACGCCGGGTGTGCGGTGGACTCGGGTGAGCCGCACCACGACACCCTAATGAGCATGCGCATGCCAAGCCCTCGGCAAGCATGGGCGTGCGAGACCGGCCGGATCGACGGCTCCCGCCCGCCCTCCCGGCAGGCACCGGCACGGCACGGGGCCGGTCGGGCGTGCCGGAGCCGCGAGGAACCGGGCGGGCGGCCACGAGGTTAACGGCCCCGCCCGCCTTCCGCCCCTGGCCGAAACCGGCACGTCCGCTCCCGGCCAGACCCGCCGCCGGCAGGTCCGTTCCCGGTCAGACCTGCCGCCGGGCGTGCGCTCGTGGCCGGGCCCGTCGCCGGCGCGTGTGCTTCGGGCCGGGCCCGTTGTGGGCGCGTGTGCCTTCGGCCGGTCCCGCTGTCGGTGCGTGGGCTTCCGGCCAGGTCCGCCGCCGGGCGTGTGTTCCCGGCCGGGCCTGTCGCCGACGCGTGGGCTTCCGGCCAGGTCCGCCGTCGGGTGTGTGTTCCCGGCCGGGCCTGGCGCCGGCGCGTGTGCTTCGGGGCCGTTTCGCTGTCGGCGCGCTCGCTCGCGGCCGGATCCGTCGCCGGTGCGTGTGTTCCCGGCCGGGGCTGTCGCCGACGCGTGGGCTTCCGGCCAGGTCCGCCGTCGGGTGTGTGTTCCCGGCCGGGCCTGGCGCCGGCGCGTGTGCTTCGGGGCCGTTTCG